>JBGTCQ010000022.1:0-7641 GCA_041748755.1 Chroococcidiopsidaceae cyanobacterium
CAATCGATTTTTCGGAGTTTGGCAAGCTCGGTTTCTGTGTAATACCGGAAGCCAGTACCCTCACGTTCACTCGGTTTCAGCAGCCCTAAGTTTTCGTAATAGCGAATTGTTCTAGGAGTTACGCCAGCTTTCTGGGCCAACTCTCCTATCCGCATCTTTTCAATCGCCTTATCTTTAATGTTTTATAACCTTAACGCTAACGTCAAGTTTATTGTATCGATTTGCTACTAAAGTGTCAAGCGTTGGTCAATTTTCAGTAAACAGTAGCGCTCGCGAATCAAAACTGTGATACTTAAACATCTGCCAAAAACCACGCTCCGACAGATGTATTGTCCATTTCACGACTTTGCTGTAAACCTTCTTCTAACAGAGCGATCGCTAACCCAGGCAACACATTAGACTCACTAATTCGTTGACTACCGCCATCAGCAACGATCTTAAAGGCAGTAATCTGGGCCTTTTTAACATCTACCACCCAGTATTCAGCAACCGCTAAATCTTCGTAGAGGATGCGTTTTGCACCTAAGTCGTCAGCTAGAGATGTGTCAGCAATTTCAATTGCCAAATCAGGAGGCGCATTGCTATCTAGATTTGCTACAGAACTTCCTTTTGGAGCTAACTGAACTCGTTCCCCAATGTAGTAAGATGCATCCGGCTGAGCCTCTCTTACACCTGGTTTCCGGTAGCTACAGTTGATGAGTAACTTCAGCGGTATGCCTTTAGCAATGCCAAATAAGTTGACTAATATGACAATAAGGCCATTGTCAAGGGAATGGTTAGGTCCGACTGGGGACATTTCAATTCTTGACTGTCCATTGTGGTAATAGCACTTGGCTTTTTCGTATGCTGGATCTTCAATTACCTGAATAAATTCATCCCACGGGCAATCAACCCAAGTATCAGTCGGCAGTTTTGTCTGTAGTTCACTCATAGATTACAAGTGCGCGAAAATTTTCCTTGAGCCACTACAAACCCTAAGTGTTAACCAGTGGCAAATTGTGGTAAGTTACTCCAGTTTCCTGGGTTAGTAACATTTTATCCACTTGTGCTTTTGGTGCAATATCAAGCATTGGTCAATTTCCAGCATTCAGTAGCGATCGCCCAATCTTCTTGCGCCTGTACAACCAGGACATGCACCGCTGAATCTACCGCAGAGATATCTTGATCGGGTAATGGCTGGGTATTTTTCTCTAAATCCAGTTTCATCCCCAGAAATCCAAATCCTTCACAGGCTGCTGCTCTTACGGGTGGCTGATTTTCACCAACACCGCCAGTAAATACTAGGGCATCTAATCCGCCTAGTGTTGCTAGCATTGCGCCGATGTGCGATCGCAGTCGATGAATATAGATATCAAAGGCTAGTTGGGCGCGTGAGTTACCTTGGACAATTTCACTCATAATCTGCCGCATATCTCCCGATGTGCCAGAAATCCCCTTTAACCCAGAAGCACGATTCAGAATTTCATCTAGCTTATCAACATCCATCCCTTGTCGCAGTAGGTGGACTAAGATACCTGGATCAACAGAACCAGAGCGACTACCCATCATCAACCCTTCCAGGGGAGTAAACCCCATCGTCGTATCGATGCTCGTACCTTCCCGGATTGCTGCCAAAGAGCAACCATTACCTAAATGACAGGTAATCAAGCGTAAGGATTTTAAGTCTCGATTCAGTAGTTGAGCAGTTCTGGCAGCACAATATTGGTGATTAATACCGTGAAACCCATAGCGGCGAATACCCTGCTCGTAGTATTCGTAAGGAATTGGGTAAACAGCAGCGCTTAGGGGCAGTTGGCTATGGAAGGCAGTATCAAATACCGCTACTTGTGGCACATCTGGCAGTAGTTTTTCAATCGCCTCAATTCCCTCCAAGTTGACTGGGTTGTGAACTGGGGCGAAAGTCGCTAGACGAGCGATTACTTCCCTCACTTCTGGGGTTATTACTGTAGCTTCATGGTACTCCTGTCCACCATGCACTACCCGATGACCAACTACATCAATTTCAGCTAGCTCCTCAATTACCTGAGTTTTACCCTCAATAAGAGTATTCAGCATATGGGAAATCATGGTGGGGCGTGAATCACTTTGTAGTTCTTCTTCCAAAACTGCGCCTTTACCCAAAACTTTAATTTCCGCGATTCCTTGCTGCCGGGACCAATCAATTTTTGCTTCCCAAAGTGGTTCTATTGGTAATTCTGGCAAGGAATTACTTAGCTGGTACAGACAACTCTTTTGGCTACTTGAGCCTGCATTCAATACAAGTATCTTCATAGCGGCTTAATCTTGATTACAGTTAACCGGATTAAATTTAATCAAAACTTGCTCAATGTCATTTAGGATTAGCTGAATAGCATCATCAGGACTAATTGCTTGAAACCTTGTATAGTCTTCAGATAAATAGTAAGACCAGTCTACAAAAATTACTTCATCAGATGGCTGATGAGTTTCTTCATTCTGGGGAAATGTAGACTGAATCCGGTAAAACTCTGTGCGCCAAATATGAGCACGAAAACAATTGCTATCGGAAGTACACTGCAATAGTTCAAGCCTTAAAGCAAATTGCTCATTGTAGATATCAACATCAAATTCTAGCACTTTAAGAAGTTCGTAGGTATATTTAAAAGTCATAACTGGCTTTTAGAAAGGGATTTCAAGCGCTGTAATGAATATCCTTCGCACTACCTAGATGACTCAAAAGCCAGGTAACATCTTTGCTGTTAATTCCTGAAAGCGCCCATTGTAGTTCAAAAGTTTCTGCGTAAAATCGAGCGCGTTTCAAATATGAAGATAATTCTGGGTAAATATTTTCAAATCTACTTAGAAAGGACTCGCCATATGTATGAATTACAGTAGCAATATCTACAGCAGGATCGCCTAGACCAGAAGAACCAAAATCAATCACGCCATTGATACAGTTTTTTTGCCGATCAAATAAAATATGGTACGGTCCTAAATCTCCATGTATGAGTTTAGGTTCGTACTCAAAATTACTTTTGGTGTCTAAGAAAGATTCAAAATGATTCTTAGCCCATTCGCGCGTATGTAACATTAAATAAGGAAAAACCTCACTTTCTATGCGCTTATATAAATCTACCCAATCTTCATACTTACTAGGAACATTTGCGATAGGAATATCCGAACTTAAAATATCGATTGGTATCAAATGTAGTTGTTTAAGGAAAGTCGCCAACTGCTCGGCAACAAATTGAATTGTTTTTTCATCAAGTCCCAATAATATGTCTCTACGTAAGGTTACTCCAGCAATCATAAAATAAGCAATAACTTCAGAATTTTTGTAGAAAATATTTGGAACTTCCAATGTTACAGATGATTTAATTAACTCTATAACTTTTATTTCTGTATCTATTCTATTTAAAGCGTGCTCATGTTTAGGAAAACAAAAAATGAGTTCTTGATTAACTATTAAAATATTATCATTTAAACCTTCGTCGTTAAGACTTATAGTTTCAATTGAAAGTTCAGGAAATGTATCACGGATGCGTTGCTCGTAGAAGTCTATCTTGTTCATCTTTTATTGCAAATTGAAATAGTTGAGCTAATCGCTAATTTCTTTCTTCTAATGCCACTGCCAATTAATAATTTTAGCTGGATCCTCGCCGTTCTCTTGAATAAAACGCTGTGATGCACGCTACTCTAAGTCCGTGCTACTACATGCGGGTTCTAAAGCCGAATCACTTGCCTAATTAGATAATAACGGCTAGTGCGATTACGGACGTGCATATCAAGTGGTGTCGTTGTCGTGCCTTCTTCCTAATAGCCACTAATGTGAAATAGTCCGCTATTGGGACGACCAAACAGCAGTTGTTTCACCACTGAGGGATAACCGTGGAAGTTGATGATTACACATCGACGCATAAAGATCGGCATCCAAGTCGCCATATTGCACAATCCGCACTTGATAGCCGTACCCAGTAAATAGATACTACAATTCGGCATTGCTCATACAGCCGTAAAAGGTTTAAGTTTTGACTTTTGAGTTAGTATCTTTCAACTCCCAAGTCTATAAGTGAAGTCTTCCTGATTGCAGCACTTTTGCATATCTGTCTCAAGTTGCATCCTTTACAGATATTAAACCAAGTGGCAGAGGATAACTTGTATTCTTCCCTTTTGCCGTCTGTCTGCTGTCTTTCTTGATAAAGTATTACGAGACTGACGGGGGCGAAAAGAGTTGCTGCCTGCTATCATTAGCGGTCAGTTGTAGGATATTTTCATGACACCCCCACCGATCAAACGTCTCACTCAAGAATTGTTGGACAACATTGCCCAACAAGCGCGTAGTAGTCCTCGTCTACGGCAAAACTACAACCTCCACGACGTATCAGAAAAAGTTCAACGATTTATCAATGTCCTTCAGCCTGGAACTTATGTCCGTCCGCACCGACATCATAGGACAGCAGGAATGAATGGCTTTGAGTTTTTCTTGGTTTTCCAAGGCGAAGTGGGAATGATCATTATGGACGGATGCGGTCAAATTTTGGACACAGAACGAGTCAGCGCCAATGGTTCCACTCGTGGGATTGAACTCCCGCAAGGGACTTATCATACTTTAGTTGCTTTGGCTCCAGATACCGTAATTTTGGAACTTAAAGAAGGACCTTATGAGCCTGGTACAGATAAAGAATTTATTGATGCTTTTCCAGCTGAGGGAACACTCGCAGCTAAGCAGTTAGTTGAAACTTGGGCATTGCTACTTCAAAAGTAAGTCGATAAAGAGAAGTAGCGATGTCTAATGGACAGCTGCTACCAGAGAAGCCGCACTTTGAGCGTGTCTACGTATCTACGCCCAACTATAACCACTTACAGGAGTTACACAAGTGCCATAACAACTGAAGTCTTGTTAATAAATCGTTAGTGGCGATAAAGTCCGTTCTGTCCGCTGGTACTAAGTAAAGTTATCCTGGCATCCGGTAGAGTAATATCAATATTATCAAATTGCCCCCTGGCGATCGCAATCCCAAAGCACTACTAGCTAGCTGAGCCATTTAATTTCACCTAGCGGTATAAAAGTAAGCTAGGTTAGGGAAGTAAGAGTGAGAGAGTTCAAGTTAGATAAAGATTCAATTAATGTCTCTTGGGATCTTTTTTCTCTTTTTTAGCCTTAGATGCATCCTTCGGCTTTTTAACGTTTTTCTTACTATCTCTTGTTTTAGACATAACTTTACCTTGTAGAGGTTTCCTATATTGTGAACCACCAGAGGAAAACGTGTGGACTTTAAGTACGTGAGGAAGTTATACCGCAGTAGGGCGATCGCTCCCAAAAGAACGCGCCTCATTCAATGTAGTACAAACAAGAAAGAGGCGACAATGGAACTTAACTATCACGTAAATCAATTCCTGCTCAGGCTCGTTTTTTGATGAGGGAACGCCGCTAGAAGACCCAAGCTAGCCCTCAATCCATGTTGAATCGAGCGGCATCAGAAGTAAGAATTAGTGCATAATTGCTGTAGTTACCGCATCTCTTGTTGTCACTGCTGCAAGCCGAAATTCAGACTGGATTACTAGACCATAATCGTCCTTTTAGACGCTTTCTTTCTGGATTAAGATCCGAATAGTAAAATACTGAGTTAGTCTCAGTTTATAGCAAAGGGTTCTTATCAATCGGAGCGTTGGGATTTGAACCCAAGACCTCCACTACCCCAAAGTGGCGCGCTACCAAGCTGCGCTACGCCCCGGCAAGAATATTTATATTATCACAATGATTGCGACAAACAGAAAATTTTAGAAAACCTGGAGCATTTGAGCGGCTTGGACTAAACCTAGAACTGCATAAGTTGCCCAACTGCCCTCTGCACAACGTCCTGTATTTAGAATCAAGTGCAAATTGTAAGCGTCAGCATAACCTTCTACTTCCAACCAGAGTAAATTACTTTCCGCCTCACAAGCGATTTTCTCCTGATCCATCAATTCACTAGCTAGCTGACTCATTGTTTCTACCAACTGCCCTGACAACCGACAAAAATCATTTAACTCTGCCTCAGTTAGCTCAATTGCCCAATCATCGGCACCCACCAAACCTTTAAATTCAGCTGCATCAGGGTTCCAGCCAATGCGCCAACCCGCCCCCCTCTTAAGAACACGCTCCATATAATTACGCTAAGGCATTAGTAACTGGGCATCTTTGGGGCGTGGCTGCGGTGAGTTCGTAGTGTCGGGACTAGGTGCAGGGGATGGTTGGGGTGGTGTTTTAACAGCGGGGGCTGAGTAATTTGGATTAAAAATGCTAACTAGGGTTTGAACCAGGGCATCTCGCTGTTGTCGGTTAAGGCGTTCAATAGCAGCGCGATCGCCTGTTATCGGGTTTGAGCGCAAAGTCTTGAACCCCGGATACACTTCCTCTAGGATCAATTCGTTAGCACCAAGATAATCAGCCAGTGTCAGCTTCCAATCCAGCCGATAATTTGGAGTACGCCCTTTCCCATAGATGTGATAAGCGATCAAGCGATTCGCTAGGGTGTTGTCAGAATCAACCTCTCCTGTCTCTTTATTGACGTACTGGTTTTCTAGAGGCAAATCAGGCAGTTGTTTGTAGACTTGCCGCCAGACATCGCGTGGACTAATACTCTGAGCAAATGCAGCCTGGAGGCTAAATAAATAGTTTTGAGTTTTGAGTTTTGAGTTTTGAGTTGAAAGACCATAGATATTATTGGGTTGGGTTGGTTGTTTTGGGTTCACTAAAACAACCAAACCCACTACGGCCACGGTGACGACTAAACTTAAAGCGCGCTTACGTCTGTTCACAGTTTTTACTAGCAATTACTCACCAATAATTTCCGGCTGTGTCAACTCATCAGACATCTCAATAATCGCCCGAATCACGGGTTTCATCATCGGGTCATCGATATTGTCAAAGTCTTCATACCGACGGCGTTTAGCCCGATTTGCCACCTGAACTGTAATTCGATAGCGATTTGATGCTGCACTAAGCAGTTCCTCAGCACGATGCCTAACTTGAGTTTGGGTTGTCTCGAACTTAGAACGCTTAAGCATAAAGCCTGCTCTTTGGGGTCACTACTCAGTTTATCAGCACACTCAAGTATCTTGCTATTTCTGCACAGGTTTTGCTAAATAATGAGCGCGACTTGGAGGAATCTACAACGCCTTGGCTACACAAGTGTTAATTGCGCGATCGCCCGCCTTTGTGCCAACAACCTCTCCCTTGATAGATGATTATCGATTCGTTTTGATTTTATAAATATTCCTGAATAAATCGCAAATAATAAATTCAGGAATCCTCATGGCTGACATTGTTGAGACTGCTGTCAACGCCGGAACTTTCAATACGCTGATCAAAGCTGTTGAAGCTACCGAACTGGTAGAAATCCTCAAAAGCCCTGGTCCCTACACAGTCTTTGCACCGACCGATGAAGCATTTAAAACACTGCCAGAGGGAACTTTAGATTCTCTGCTCCAAGATCTTAAAAAGCTCAAGAGAATCGTACTGTATCATGTCGCTTTTGGGGATGTGAGAGCTGAAGACCTGATGCAGATTCAAGAGGCGGAGACGGTTGAGGGATCAATCGTTGCAATTGAGTCGGCTGACGGCATTAAAGTGAATGATGCCAACGTCTTAAAAACAGATATCCTTACTGACAATGGCGTTATCCACGTTATTGATGCGGT
>JBGTCQ010000023.1:0-4708 GCA_041748755.1 Chroococcidiopsidaceae cyanobacterium
ATAGTCAACACTATTGAGTCCAGCAAGAACCTGGATGCGATCGCAGAGTGGATTAATTGGGCGAGTTAATCCCTTAAGACGGCTAACGCTCATGTCCGAGTTGACACCAATAATTAGGATATCTCCCAATAAACGCGCCCGATTCAGGTATGAGACATGTCCGGCGTGGAGGATGTCAAAGCAGCCATTTGTAAAGACAATGCGCTGTCCAGAAGCGCGGTAGGATGTTAAGCGGACAACAAAACTACTGATATCAGTTACGTATTTGTCAGTAGCGGTGAAGGCTAAATAATCTCCCCTGCTCTCCTGCTCCTTAATGTAAAGCTCCCGCAATTCACGGACAGAGCAAGCTGTAGTCCCATTTTTCCCCACTACTACGGCTGCGGCAGAGGCGGCAAGTTCTATAGCAACTGGCGTTGTGGCTTTTGCAGCAAGGGTAAGAGTCAAGGCACTAACAAAAGTATCACCCGCACCAGTAGCACGAGATTGGTTTGCTGTTTGGGCGTAGGTGCGGTAAGCGGCGCAGTTACGCTCAAAAACGATCGCTCCTTCAGCATCTAGGGTGACAGCAACAATCTGAGCATTGGTGAGGTCGAGTAGCCGTTCTCCGTACCTGGCAATTTGGTCAGATCTGGCGCAATCTGGGACAGATGTTGTCTGTAACGCCTCTACATTCAACAATTGAATAGCCTCGTTGTAGTTGGGTTTAACTGCCGTTACGTTAGCGTTACGGTAGGCGGTTAGGCGCTTAGAGTCAACGACTAAAATCCGCGGCTGAGTTTGCTGGAGTTTAGCGATCGCTCCAATCACTCTTTCAGTCAAAATGCCATAACCGTAATCAGACACAATAATTGCATCACACTCTGAGAAGCTCTCAATTCGCTCAATTAGCGCTCTTTCAGTCTCGGAATCAATCGGATCAGTGTTACCTTGATCGAACCGAACCAGTAGCTGAGATGCCGCCATTACCCGTTGCTTGGCAAGTGTTTGCCTGCCTGATTGGGTAAGTAAATATGTTGTTGAAACACCTTGTTCCTCAAGTAATTGCCGCAGTATTTCGCCCTCCCAATCATCACCAATAACCGAGAGAAACGTCACTATACCGCCGAGAGTATGGACATTAACAGCAGTATTCGCCGCGCCACCGGAAACCTGCTTGCGGTCAGTCACCGTAACAACTGGCACTGGTGCTTCTTGACAAAGGCGATCACTGAATCCTTCTAAGTAGCAATCCAGCATTGCTTCGCCAATCACAAGCACCTTCAAACCAGCGATCACATCGAGCAGTACAAGGTCAGTATTCACCGCTCATTCTCCACGAGGGGTAAGGAGTCAAGAATTAGAGGTCTTAATATCAACTGAAGTAATCACCTGCGCTGCTTCTTTTAGATCAGTAACTATATAGTGCGGCGATCGCTCTTGTGATAGTTGCCACTCGGTTTCATTGCCGTTGTCAATTAAAATTGTCCTACATCCAGCACGACGACCAGCCTCCACATCATTGAGAATGTCACCAATAAACCAAGACTTTTGGATATTAATGCCGTGCTTGTCTGCGGCGTGAAGAAGCATCCCAGGTTCAGGTTTGCGACAAGAGCAAGTAATCGCCAACTCTGGAACCACACCATCTGGGTGATGAGGACAGTAGTAAAAACCAGCTAAACTCACGCCAATTTCTGCTAACAATTGACGCGATCGCTCCTCCACCGCCACCAATGCCGATTCGGGGAAGTAGCCACGCGCCACACCGGACTGATTCGTAATTACAATTAACTGATATCCAGCTGCATCAAGTAATTTCAATCCCTCAACTGCACCCCGCGTCAAGTGAATGCGCTCCGGGTCAACATTGTACGGCACATCCTCAATCAAAGTTCCATCTTTGTCAAGAAATACTGCTCGAATCGACATAAGTCAGTCTGTGAAATTGTATCAGTCAACAAATCACTCTCAGACTGGAAGTCTGGAGCTAAGCAAACAAAGCCTGCCTCCGCAGGCTATATATAAGTCCGTGCAGGCAGACTTGGTTTGTGTAGCCGCGATTTCTAATCGCCAGGTATTTTTTAAGGCCAGGAACCCTCACGCATTGGCAGAACCATCATCTCAGGGATAACTGTTCCTGCTGGTGTGGACAGCAAAAACCGAATTGTTTCAGCAACGTTTTTAGGATCTTGTAGTGTACTAACATCAATATCTGGAAATCTATCTAGCAAAAACGGCGTTTGCATTCCGCCTGCAACCAAAGCCGTAACCTTAATATTATGCGGTCGAGCTTCTACATGCAGGGCGTGGCTAAAACCCAAGAGTCCCCATTTACTGGCATGATAAGCAGAAGCGTTTGCCCAAGCACGCTTGGCAGCAGTGGAAACAATATTAATGATATTACCGCTACCCTGTTCCTTCATTATGGGTAAAGCAAACTTCGACATCAAAAAGGGACCACGCAAATTAACAGCAAGAATCTGATCCCAGTCATTAATAGCAAGCTCCTCAATTGAGAGCGTGACATCCGTTCCGGCATTATTAATCAAAGCATCTAGCTGCCCGTACTGAGCAGTAACCTTTTGCACAGTAGCTTCTGCTTGCTCCTCACTCGTGACATCCAGCGGCATCGCGATCGCTTCTTTCCCACTAGCCCTAATCTCATCAGCTACCTTCTCAGCAAGCTCTAGCCGGATATCAGCAACAATCACACTAGCACCTGCTAATGATAATGTCTGGCAGACTGCTTCTCCAAGCCCTCGTCCGCCTCCAGTTACTAAAACAACTTTCTCTTTGAGTTCTGACACAGTTTTTTCTCCTAATTAATTATCTGATTTGAGCAAAGAGTATTCTTTACCATTTCCCACTACCCCATTACTCACTGCTGGAACACTATTTGCTCCAAACTGTTCAATCAATTCACACAAAAGATGCAGCACGAAAAGCTGTACCTCTTGGATACGCTGAGTATCTGACGCTGGTACAACAAGGGCTACATCAGCCAAGCCAAGTAACTCACCGCCATCGCCTCCTAGCAAAGCGACACAGTTGATTTTTTGAGCGCGGGCAGTTTTAAATGCTTCAATCACATTCCGCGATCGCCCACTGGTACTAATGCCAAGTAACAAATCTCCTGGTGAAGCAAATGTTTCTACCTGCCGAGAAAAAACGTACTCGAAGCCGACATCATTGGCCCAAGCAGTAAGAAAAGCTGTATCCGCAGTCAGCGCTAATACTGGCATCCCGACTCGGTTTAGGCAGCGGAAGCGTCCAACTAATTCAGCGGCAAAGTGTTGAGCATCAGCAGCACTACCACCGTTGCCACAAACAAGAACCTTACCACCTGCGCTCAAGCAACTGAAAATTACCTGCGCTGCTTGCACAATGGCAGGGGCTAGTACCAAGCGCGATCGCTTATATGCCTCTATTGCCGCATCAAAGCTTTGGTCGATCAAGGTAAAGGGTGAGGAAGAGGAGGGGGAGACAAGGGGAGGGGGAGACAAGGAGAGGATTGATGAAGATTCCCCTCGTCCCCTTCGCCCCTCATCCCCACAAAGTGGGGACCCCAAGCTCCCCTTGTTCCCTTGTCCAACCATGATTCCTATCTTCTGACTTATCACTGTCTCATACAGTGCGGCAACATCACTTGTTATTTGTTGCCAGGTGAACAGTTGATTTGCACGTTGGATTGCCTGACGACTCAAGCGATCGCGACTTTCGGGGTTTTGATATAAATAAGCAATTGTGAGAGCGATCGCGTCCGGATCATTTGGTGGTACAAGATAACCCGTCTCACCGTCTTTGACCGTAAATTTAACTCCACCCACGTTAGAACCAATCACCGGAGTTCCACACGCCATTGCCTCCAAGGGAGTAATCCCAAACGGTTCATATAAAGGTGTGGTCAAGAAAATATCGGCTGCACTGTAATAATATTTCAGCAATTCACGGCGCTTTTGACCCACAAAAGTGACGCGCTCAGCAACACCTTCTGCGTCAGCAATCGCACTTAGCCTGCCAATTTCAGGAGTAAGGCGCGGATCTGGCTCCTCAGATTCACCACCAACAATCAGTAGTCGTGCCGTAATATTATGCTGCGTCACCAAACGCCCAAAGCCGCGAATTACTGTATCAATACCCTTACGCGGCACTAATCGACCCAGTTGCAGGAGCAGCGGTTCGTCAGGAAGCCCCAAAGTCACCCTCGCACTGGTTTTGTCAATTTGCCAGAACTCGGCGGGGTCAAACCCACACGGAATAATCCTAATTTTTCCTGCATCAGTATGGTAAAGACGCAGCAAGTCTTCTTGATCCTGCGGACACTCAGCAATGATCTGGTCTGCCTCAGCAACAATACGGTCTTCAATCGCAAATCGCTCGTCAGGAAATTCATCTGCTTCACGTTGGTAGAAGCGGCGGACGCGACCTAAAGCATGGAAAGTGACAATAAATGGTATGCCACACCTTTGCTTAATCTCTGCTGCCACCATTGCCGACATCCAGAAATTTGCATGGATTAAATCGTAACTCTGCCGCGTGGATTGATGCGAATCACCTCCGCAGAAACCAAGGACATATTTAGTAAATTCTTCCATGTATGGCAGCAAGTCTTCTTTACGCACATATATAGGTGGGCCTGCTGGAACGTGAATAATGCGGACGCTATTCATCCAATCCACAATTTCTGGCAATTCGTAGCTATCCCGCCTGGTAAATACATCAACTT
>JBGTCQ010000024.1:0-44373 GCA_041748755.1 Chroococcidiopsidaceae cyanobacterium
GAAAAACCCGCGCCCACATTTTCGTTTCTGGAATTGTCCAGGGAGTTGGCTATCGGTTTACTACTTTGGCTCAGGCTAATCAACTCGGCTTAAGTGGTTGGGTACGCAATTTACCTGATAACCGAGTAGAAGCGATGTTTGAAGGCACTAAGGTAGCAGTTGAGGAAATGATTCGCTGGTGTTACAAGGGGCCACCAGGTGCTGTAGTTGAAGATATTGCGGTGGAGTACGCAGCGCCTGAAGGAATTCGAGGGTTTGAAATTACACGCTGAACTAATGTACTCTTTATGTAGATATCAGCAAGCAATGATATCTGTATCGTGGGATCAACCCTTTCCTAGTGACGCATACGCCCTGTGAGGGATGTGCCTCAAAAATACTTAGAACAAAGTTACAATATTCCATCAGATTTTTGCTCTAAAATAAATAAAGTTCTTTCAGTATCTCTAGAACATCACTCTTAAACTTGATTTTTTACATAACATCAATTAGGAAATCTGTCTGATGCATAACAAACTATTTAACACTCATATTGAAAATTCGCATATTTTAATAACTCCCCAGGAAATTAAATCTAAATTACCTTTAACCGCTACGGCAGAAAAAACTGTTTTAAGAGCCAGGAAGGAACTAGAGGCTATCTTAGAAGGTCATGATAACAGAAAATTTATAGTTGTTGGTCCATGTTCCATTCATGATGTAAAAGCAGCCGAAGAATATGCAGAAAGACTTAAAATTCTTTCTGAGCAAGTCAAAGATAAATTGCTGCTTATTATGAGGGTATATTTTGAAAAACCAAGAACAACTGTAGGCTGGAAAGGATTAATTAACGATCCTAATATGGATGATTCTTTCCATATAGAAAAAGGATTATTAATTGCACGTAGTCTCCTAATAAAACTTGCTGAATTAGGATTACCTGCTGCCACAGAAGCTCTTGATCCAATAATACCTCAGTACATTGGTGAACTTATTTCATGGTCTGCGATCGGCGCTAGAACTACCGAATCACAAACTCACCGCGAAATGGCAAGTGGACTTTCTATGCCTGTAGGTTTTAAAAACGGCACCGATGGCAGTGTTAAAGTGGCTTTGAATGCTTTAGAATCAGCTAAAGTACCCCACAATTTTTTAGGTATCAACCCAAGGGGACAGGTAAGCATTTTTAAAACAAAAGGAAATGCTTATGGTCATATTATTTTACGAGGTGGTGGCGGTCAAACGAACTTTGATACCGCAAATGTAAAATTAGTAGAAGAACAGTTAAAAGAGGCTAATTTACCACCGAGAATTGTTATCGACTGTAGCCACGGTAACTCAAACAAAGACTACAAATTACAAGCATTTGCCTTTGAAAATGTTATTCAACAAATTCTGGATGGTAATACATCCATAGTCGGCATGATGCTAGAATCCAATTTGGATGAAGGAAACCAACCAATTCCTAGTAACTTAGACCAATTAAAATATGGAGTTTCTGTAACAGACAAATGTATTGGGTGGGAAGAAACAGAGAAAATGATTTTGGCTGCTCATGAAAAACTAAATTAAAGACCGAATTATTTATAACTTCCATTCTGCACTTCTTTAAGTTGCCACAGATGATACTTTCAGTAACCCTTAAAAGAGTATTAAATGGATGCAGAAATTAAAACATTGACAGAAGTGATTAGTATAATAGATGAACTGCCTTGGGGAAATGCGGTCTATCTGCCCTTGAGTATCACATGGGATAAGGATACTTATTGTGCTATTCTTGATCCCAATGATAGTGAGGCTCAAGACGAGGAACCAGCCTTTGCTAGACAACATGGTTTAAGATATGCCGTGGATGTTCATACTGTGCAACAAATAGTTGAGAATGCTAAACAACAGAAACCTGATGTGGATATTGATAGTTTGATAGAAGCATTTCTTTATTACTATGATAATGATGCCTTTATAGAGTTTCCAGTATAAGCAAGTAGCTTCAATATCTATTCATCAATAACTTGAATTGTTAATTGAAGATAAGTAATTAGCTAAATAACCATCAGATGGATGCACTAGCGCCGCTTCTACGTTGATCACCTACACCTTCGATAACTCCTTCTGCATTCTCCAATACGGTATGAACGCCTCCAAAAAACATACTCTTTTTCTGCCATAAAAGTAGCTTATCACTCGTAAAAAGTGATTCTTTTATTGCATCCTCACTAAAACCTGGTTCTATATTAAATACATTATTTTCCCAGTGAACGCGAGGACTATTTACTGCCGCATCAACGGGCATTTTAAAATCAATTATATTAGAAATAACTTGTAAAATTGCTGTCCTAATCCGATTAGATCCGCCAGAACCCAGGACAATTTCTGGCTGATTATTTTTAAGCACTATAGTTGGTGCCATCATTGAAGAAATCCGCACATTTTCTTGCCACTGATGGAATCCATGCGGATTTAAATCTTCTTCTCCAAGCATATTATTAACCATTATGCCTGTGCCTGGAATCACATACCCAGATCCTTCACCGTGAGAAGTAGTAACACTGGCAGCATTGCCTTCATCGTCTATGACACTAATATGGGTAGTGCTACCCCACTTATTCACAGTTTCGCTTAATTGCTCCTGATATTGAGTAATATGTTTAGCGGATAAAAATATTTTATCAACATCTTTTTGATAAATATTAGTATTATATCTATCTTTTCTTGCTTCATTTGTTAAGCGCATCACCTGAGCCAGGATTTGCAAATGACGAGGAGTGCCAAAACCAATGTTAGCTAAATCTACTTTTAATAATAGTTCTAAAGCAAAAGCAATTAGTATACCACCAGAACTAGGTGGAGGATTAGTTAAGAATGTATTGTCACGATAGTTTATCAGAAGTGGTTTTCTTTCTATAACTTGATAATTTTTAAGATCTTCTAACGTCAAATAACCACCATAATCTTGGCAATCTTTCACTAAGCGTTGAGCAATTTCTCCCTCATAAAACTCTCTTGAACCTTGATCAGCTAAGTAGGATAAAGTTTCAGCAAAATCCTTCATGTAGAAAGTTTCTCCAAGCTGGAGAAGCGCTCCATGTGGCATGTATACTTGGTGCATTTCTCTAGAAGAAATCATAATTTGCTTAAGTATTGTCAAGCAGTAATATAAAAAATCTTCTATCTCTACACCATTTCTTGCATAGTAGATAGCTGGTTCAGCAACAACTTTAAAGGGCAATCTACCTAACTTTTTGTGAACATGAAAAACTCCAGCGAGATTTCCTGGTACTGCCATTGATCCTAGTCCAATATGAAACTCCTGGATTGCATCGCCATAATTAACTTCGACAGGATAGAAATTAATATTATTTTTGTTCTTTTTCTGACGCGGAGTTTGAGTAAAAAAATCAAATAAAATATTTTCGTTGGTATTAGTATGTGCTAAAAGAAAACCGCCGCCAGCAGCAGAAGTAAGCGCAGATTCAGTAACAAAGGATGCTAAAATTGCTGCCGCCGCTGCGTCAAAAGCATTGCCACCTAAGCGGAATATTTCAATACCTGCTTGGGCTGTTTTTTGATGTCCAGCGGCAATAGTGCCGCGAGTTTTTTTACTCATAAAAGCATAAACTAGCGCCTGAAACAAATCAAAGTATTCGAGATAAATTAGCAATATAACTGTGCTTGTTATTGCTATAAAGCATTTCTGATATCTGAATAAATATTTACAACTTTCGGCTAAGGCTTGCTGTAATAATTTCATCCACCGTCAGCTTTAGCTCAGGAAAAGTAGGGGAGATAATACGTTCTGAGCCTTTGAATATCTGATGTTGGTATTGACCATTAACTAGCTGATACACCAAAACCGTAGGAACTTTAGGATATCCCAGATAAGTTCTAGAAGCGATCGCCCAATAATCGACAATCCAATATTCAGGAATGCCCAAACGCTGGTACTCATCCAGCTTATCAACATAATCGTCCTCCCAGTTACTTGATGTGACTTCTACAGCTAGCTGAGGGGGTTCTATCACACCGTAGGTTAGTGGATTACTGTTCCATAAGGAGGCACTAACCACGCTTACATCTGGGTTTCTGCCTTGCTCTTGTCCGTCTTTTGTGACAGTTCTGATGACTATATCCTTGTCCACAATATAATCAAGCCCTAATCGCCTGATTTCATCGTTAAAGGCAAACAACAAAAGCCTAGCTACATTCTTATGCGCTCTAATTGGTTCCACTTGGACAATTTCAATTTCCCCATTCACCAACTCGAAGATGCCGTAGCCATCTGGATACTGCTCAAGGAACTGCTCAAAAGTTAGTTTTTTTAGTGTGGTAGTAGACATAGGTACAATCGCTCCTGACTGGAATTGTGGTGACTCAACTTGGGCGATCGCCTATATTACACTAAGCGATCGCACAAACTGATCCAACCTATCCATCCCCTGCTCAATCGATACCATATCTGTGGCATAAGAAAGGCGAATGTGGTCATCTGCACCAAAGGCAATGCCAGGAATAGCGGCGACTTGATGAGATTCTAGTAGGACGTTACAAAATTCTAGTGATGTCATCCCAGTTTTGCTGATATTGATAAATAAGTAAAACGCACCGTCTGGAGGAGCGCAAGTCATCCCTGGAATTGCATTGAGTCTGTGCAGCATCACTTCACGGCGTTTAGCAAAGGCTTGGCGCATTTGTTCTACACAGTCTTGGGAACTTTCTAGGGCAGCGATCGCTCCATACTGGGCAAAAGTACAAACATTCGATGTACTGTGACCTTGAATTGTAATCGCTGCTTTAATTAACTTAGCTGGACCTGCTAAATAGCCTATGCGCCAACCCGTCATCGAGTAAGCTTTAGCAAACCCACTGCTGATAATCGTGCGTTCAAAGATTTCTGTACCCAGCGAACCAATGCTGACGTGTTCAGCTCCATCATAAATAATCTTGGCGTAAATCTCGTCAGATACTACCAAGAGATCTTGCTCCACCACCACCTCTGCCAGTGCCTTAATCTCAGCAGGCGTATACACAACACCTGTAGGGTTAGAAGGGGAGTTGAGCACAAATAGCTTGGTATTGGTCGTAATTGCTGCTCTAAGTTGATCTGGCGTGATTTTATAGTTAGTAGCGGCTGTCTGCACAATTATCGGCGTACCACCTGCTAGCTTCACCATTTCTGGATAACTTAGCCAGTAGGGGGCGGGAATAATCACCTCATCCCCTGGTTCAATCAGCGCCAGGATCAAGTTAAACAAGCCATGCTTGCCGCCATTAGTGACAATTACGTTCTCAGCTTGGTAATCAAGATTCTTTTCCGTTTTCAGATTCCGGGCGATCGCTTGTCTTAACTTTGATTCCCCAGCTGCTGGGCCGTACTTGGTTTTTCCCTGATCCAAACCCAGCTTTGCAGCAGCTTTGATATGCGCTGGGGTGTCAAAATCCGGTTCCCCAGCACTGAAATTACAGACCTCAACACCTTCTGCCTTCATCGCCTTGGCCTTGGCTGCGATCGCCAAGGTTATCGAAGGCGTTACTTTACCTACTCTTGCTGCCAGCTTCATGCTCTACTTCATCGGGCACATCTCTAATTTATTAAGGATATCTCAGAGTAGGAATGCATATTTGTATTTTTTACTGCCGCAGCTGCGCTATTTAATCAACTAAACATCTACTTAGCTCGTCTCACGGCATTTACAATATGGTAGTGTGCTGACTAATAATTCAAAAGACAAGCAGTGAATGTCCTAATCCGTCTGGGAATTGCGTTATTCATCTCGCTATTTGGGCTAGTTAGCTATTGTAGTAACACTGTGGAGAATCCGATTACAGGAGAAAAGCAGCGGGTACAACTCGCTCCAGAGGAGGAAGTAGAACTGGGATTGCAGGCGCGATCGCAAATGGCAGCAGAGTATGGTGGTTTATACCCAGACAAGCTGCTCCAAGATTATGTCGACCAAGTAGGAGAGCAGGTCGTGCGGCAATCGGCGGCGCAGAGTACACCTTATCCTTTTGAGTTTCATTTGTTACGTGACTCTCAAACCGTGAATGCATTTGCCCTGCCAGGAGGACAAATTTTCATTACCGCAGGTCTACTCAGGCGGCTCTCATCGGAAGCTCAACTAGCGGCGGTACTGGGTCACGAGGTGGGACACGTTGTTGCTAGGCATGGTGCTGAACACCTCGCAAAACAGCAGCTAGGCGCAGCTCTGGTTAACGCAGTTGGCGTAGCGGCAAGTGACGAGCAAGGCAGTGGTCAACAAGCGGCAGTGATCGCCCAGGCAGTTAATCAAATGGTTGGGCTACGTTATGGGCGTGAGGATGAGCTAGAAAGCGATCGCCTTGGTTTTCGTTTCATGACTGAAGCAAGCTATAACCCCAAAGCGATCGTCGAACTTATGCAGGTACTTGGCTCAGCTCGGAGTGGCGGTCAATCCCCAGAGTTTTTCAGTTCCCATCCCAACCCTGATAACCGGATTCAGCGCCTACAGTCCTTAATTACTGAAACTTACCCTAACGGCGTTCCGGCTAATCTAGAGTCTGGACGCGAGGAATTCAGGCAGTATGTAGTGCCTCGTTTGTCAGGTCAATAAAGTTTTAGGCGATCGCCACATCCGGTGATAAGTAAACATCCTGAATAGCGTTAAACAGCTTTACCCCTTCTTCCATCGGACGCTGGAATGTTTTACGCCCTGAGATTAAGCCAGTACCACCAGCCCGTTTGTTTATTACCGCTGTGCGAATTGCTTCTGCAAAGTCGTTTTTACCAGAAGCACCACCAGAGTTAATTAGCCCAGCCCGCCCAGAGTAACAATTCAATACTTGGTAGCGGGTAAGGTCAATTGGGTGGTCGGTCACTAAGTTAGTGTAGACGCGATCGTTGGTTTTGCCGTAGCTCTTACCAGTAGCTTTCTCAACAGACGCGTAGCCGTGATTATATTCCGGCAGCTTCTGTTTAATAATGTCGGCTTCAATCGTCACGCCTAAATGATTTGCCTGTCCCGTTAAATCACCTGCTAGATGGTAATCCTTGTC
This sequence comes from Chroococcidiopsidaceae cyanobacterium, assembly GCA_041748755.1. GTDB lineage: Bacteria > Cyanobacteriota > Cyanobacteriia > Cyanobacteriales > Chroococcidiopsidaceae > JAHHHE01. The sequence goes on from JBGTCQ010000024.1 coordinate 7,009, forward strand.
CTGTTTGAAAGCATTGTTACGCAGATAGCACCACAAAATCGTTGCCATACCTAGTTCATGGGCGCGGGCAAAGGCACGACTGACTTCTTGAATTTGCCTAGTTGATTCCTCTGAACCGAAATAAATTGTTGCTCCCACAGCCACAGCCCCCAGATTCCAAGCTTGCTCTACAGAAGCAAACATGATCTGGTCATATTGATTGGGGAAGGTGAGTAGTTCGTTGTGATTGAGTTTCGCAATGAAGGGGATTTTATGAGCATATTTGCGCGAAACACTGCCCAAAACTCCTAGTGTGGTAGCAACGCCGTTGCAGCCTGCTGCGATCGCCAGCTTAATAATATTTTCCGGGTCAAAGTAGATCGGATTAGGTGCAAAGGAAGCTCCAGCTGCGTGTTCAATTCCTTGATCTACAGGCAGGATAGAGAGATAACCCGTATTAGCTAACCGACCACAAGAATATAGCTGCTGAAGGGAGCGTAGCACTTGGGGAGAGCGATCGCTGATTGCAAATATTCGATCTATAAAGTCAGATCCCGGTAAATGTAGTAAATCTTTAGCAACTTTCGCTTTGTATGTAAGCAAGTCTTCTGCTTCTTCTCCTAGCCAAGACTCGATAGATTGTGGCGCAGATAAAGTCGCGGTCATAGTAATACCTCAAAACTTCTCAATTAGGTTTCTAGTTGTTCTTTGGCTGGAAATCCGTGCTGTTCTCTACCGGGCGGGCCATCGTATCTTTTAGAAGTTTTGTATAGTTCAAAGCGCCCATCTGTAGCATAACGCTCGTAACGAGTACGCAGAGCTTGCATTTCTTCTGCATTCATTGGCTTGAAGCCACGGGCAATACTCAAGTTCTGGCGCAGCACCTGTAGCGAGTCAATGCCGCTAACAGTTGTAGCTACAGGCAAGCTCATTGCATAGCGTAACGCTTTCGTCGCTGTGAGCACACCTTTTTTCACTGGTTCACCACTGCCGCCCATACTTTTCATCCCAATTGCTGCTATGCCACGCTGATTAAGTTCAGGTAATACCTGTTTTTCAAAGCTCCGAAAGCTAGCGTCGAAACAATTAAGCGGCAGTTGGCACGTATCAAAAGGGTAATCTTGCGCCAACATCTTCAAATGGATAGCAGGGTCTTTATGCCCTGTGAAGCCAACGAAACGAACTTTGCCTTCACGCTTTGCCTGATCTAAAGCCTCAATCACGCCTCCTTTGGCAAAATGCAAATCGGGATCGTTGTCGTAAATGACTTCGTGAACTTGCCATAAATCTACATGATCTGTTTTCAGCCGTCGCAGAGATTGCTCAAGTTGCTGCATCGCTACTTGGCGATCGCGTCCGTGAGTACAAACTTTTGTCATCAAAAAAGCTTTGTCACGTCTACCTTGCAGTGCCTTACCCATTATTTGTTCACTGCGACCATCATGATATTCCCAGGCGTTATCCATGAATGTTATCCCCGCATCCAGCGCCTCGTGAATAATGCGGATAGCGTCTTGTTCGCTTTTTAGATTGCCGATATGAGAGCCACCCAGCGCTAGAGCCGAAACTTCAACACCTGTACGTCCAAGTTTTCGCCGAGGAATTTCACCAGAATTTGTATCAGCAAGCATAGCTTCCGTAACTGATTCGTCTGAGTTTTGCAAAATTAAGTCAGTCAGAGCTACTCCGGCTCCAATCATCCCGACTCGCTTTAGAAATTCCCGCCGCCTTAAATCGAATACTAATCGCTTCTGCATATCGTCACGTGCCATCAGCTTTTTTTAATTAAGTTGCCCCTGTCCTTTCACTAATTATCGTTTTTGTTACTTTAACGACACCCACCTGTAGATAGGTTATGAACGACCTAACACTACTCAACTACTCAGCAATGGAACCAGAACTTACACAGTTGAGATCCCCCAACTCTCCATAATGCAAGGGTGTTTCATTCGATAAGGGAGAGGAGGTTGTCAAGATCGTTAGAGATAGATTTTTGCATAGAGGTGATAGAAGAATCATTTCGGCGCAAGATATGAAGTGCATTAGGAAAATAATCGAACGGTTTGCCGGAGCATTACGTCTTTTCGGGAATGAAACATCCCTGTCTCGAAAAAGTGGGTTGAGGGGATCTCTGCGTAAGTCCTGACATTAAATATCGCCAACAAAAAACCCCTGGCATTGTTACCAGGGGTGGAGAGAATTAAATTTTAGGCAACGGTCGAGAGTAGCAATCGCTGCTCGGACTTTGCTACCCTAACTTGACCATCATCATCGACATCAACAATAGCTGTATCGCCTGCTTTGACTTGACCAGACAGCATTGCTTCAGCCAATGAATCTTCCAAGAGTCGCATCACCGCTCTACGCAAAGGTCTAGCACCGTAGCTTGGGTTGTAGCCTTCTTCTACCACACGATCTTTGAACCGTGCGGTGACTTCCAGCGTGATACCTTGTTCCGCTAACCGTGTCGAAACTTCTCGTAGCATAATGTCAGCGATTTGTTTTACCTCATTCTTCGCCAACTGACGGAAGACAATAATTTCGTCAAGACGATTGAGAAACTCAGGACGGAAGTGTTGCTTAAGTTCCTCATTCACTAGAGAGCGAATGCGATTGTATTGAGACTGTGCCTGGTTTTCCGAGGCTAACTCAAAGCCAAGACCACCGCCGCCTTTCTCGATTACCTTGGAACCAATGTTGGAGGTCATAATCAACAGCGTGTTCTTGAAGTCCACTGTGCGACCCTTGGCATCAGTCAGGCGACCTTCATCCAAGATTTGCAGCAGCATATTGAACACATCGGGGTGAGCTTTTTCGATTTCGTCGAACAGTACAACCGTATAAGGTTTGCGCCGCACGGCTTCGGTCAGCTGACCACCTTCGTCATACCCTACATAACCCGGAGGTGAACCAATCAACTTGGAGACAGTATGGCGTTCCATAAATTCGGACATATCAAGCCGAATCATCGCTGCTTCAGAACCGAAGAAGTAGTTAGCTAACGCTTTTGTTAATTCTGTCTTACCTACTCCAGTGGGGCCAGAGAAGATGAAACTGGCAATTGGTCGATTGGGACTTTTTAGACCTACTCGCGCCCGCCGAATCGCCTTCGAGACAGCCGTGACCGCTTCCTCTTGACCAATGATTCGTTGGTGTAGGGTGTCTTCCATGTGTAGCAGTAGTTCAGACTCAGATTCAGTCAATTTGTTGACAGGCACTCCAGTCCAAGAAGCAACGATGTGAGCGATATCTTCTTCATCAACAACAGGAATGTTTTCGACGCTCTGGTCTGCTTTGTTTTTGTCTGCGGAAATTGCCTTAAGCTGAGCTTCAATTTCTAGTTCGCGATTGCGCAGTTGGCCAGCTGTTTCAAAGTCCTGTGCTTGAACTGCTTCTTGTTTGTCTTTGCTGACTTGATGCAGTTCCCGCTTCAGTTCCTTGACCATAGGAGGTTGCTGCGAGTTTGCTAGATGAACGCGAGATCCAGCTTCATCAATCAAGTCAATCGCTTTATCTGGTAAAAAGCGATCGCTAATATAGCGGTCTGACAGTTTGGCTGCGGCATCTACTGCGGCATCAGAGATTCTAACTTTGTGGTGCTGCTCATAAGTAGAGCGGAGACCATACAAAATCTCGATCGTCTCTTCTACGCTGGGTTCACCTACCATAATCGGCTGGAAGCGGCGCTCTAGGGCTGCATCTCGTTCGATGTGCTTTCGGTATTCGTCGAGTGTAGTTGCTCCGATGCACTGTAGTTCGCCTCGTGCCAGGGCAGGCTTGAGAATATTAGCAGCATCCATGCCGCCTTCTACACTTCCGGCACCAATCAGGGTGTGAACTTCGTCAATTACCAGGATGATGTTGCTAGCACGAATCTCATCCATAATCGCTTTCAGGCGTTCTTCAAATTCGCCGCGATGTTTGGTACCTGCTACAAGCAAGCCCATATCCAGCATGATTACCTGCTTGTCTTCTAAAATGTCCGGAACCTGCTTATTCACAATCCGCTGTGCTAAACCTTCCGCGATCGCAGTCTTCCCAACTCCTGGTTCCCCAATCAATACTGGGTTATTTTTAGTCCGGCGACCCAAAATCTGGATAGCGCGTTCAATTTCCTTGTCTCTGCCAATCAGCGGATCGAGTTTGCCTGCTGCTGCGAGTTGAGTCAGATCAATGCCAAACTCGTCTAATGTCGCCGTCTTGCTTGCCGAACGGTTGCCGCTGCGTCGCTCCTGACTCCGACCACCAGAGACAGCTGCTACTTCTCCCAGTGCCCGAATCACGTCTGTGCGAGCTTTTTCAGGGTCAACACCCAAGTTGTTCAACACTTTTGCTGCTACACCTTCGCCTTCTTTAAGCAGTCCTAACAGCAAGTGTTCAGGACCGATATAGTTGTTTTCTAGTTGACGAGCTTCGGCAAAAGCTTGCTCAAAAACACGCTTAACTTTGGGGGTGAATGGAATTTCCGCTGAGACAGACCGCGTTCCCCGCCCAATGATTTTTTCTACCTCTGTGCGTGCGTCTTGAAGGGTAACACCCAGTTCTGCCAGTACTTTGGCGGCTACTCCTGTACCTTCGCCAATCAACCCCAAAAGAATTTGCTCGGTTCCTACAAGATTGTGTCCCAGACGACGTGCTTCTTCCTGGGCTAGCATGATTGCCTTAATTGCTTTGTCTGTAAAATGTTCAAACATCGCGGGTTTCCTTTGCCGAGCTATGTAATAAGCGGGTGAAATACCACTCACCCCCTACATAAACTTTTATGTAGTTTGTTAATTTAATGTATCTTTCTTTAGCTGAAGCCTGAGTGGGAAGAGCCGTAATGTTAAGGGAGTAGTTGCCGTCTGTCCTTTACACTGGAGGTATTCTTGATAAAAAGACAAGGGAACCCAACTCCTTTTCCCTTGAGAGTTACAGCCAGTTGTTAACGACTAGAACTTTTTATCAGGAAGCAGCGTCTAATGCCATACGGCTCATTGAAATCGATATGGGTTCAGAGCTGAGATATATTGAGTAATTCTTAAATTAACGTGCGCTGTGTCTAGCAACCAAATCCAAGTTGAGCCTACATTTATAAGTTCAATCAATGCTGAAGCGGGAGCCATCATTGCCAAAGGCGTAGAGATGACATTCCAGTCAGGACGAGAGCGCTTTCAAGTTCTTAAAGAAATTGACTGGGAAATTCATTGTGGCGAGATCCAACTTTTGATGGGACCGTCTGGGTCAGGGAAAACTACCCTGTTGTCGATCTTAGCTGGGCTGTTAACGCCAACTACTGGCAAGGTCTACTTACTCGGACAAGAAATTACAACGATGTCCCAAGACAAGCTAGCACGGTTCCGATTACATAATATTGGCTTTATTTTTCAAGGTTTCAATTTGTTTCCAGCGTTGACGGCAGCTGAGAATATTGAAGTAGTGCTGAATGTTAAAGGCATTCGCGGACGCACAGCGCGACAGCAAGCACAAGTTTTACTAGAACAGGTGGGGTTAGGGAAGCAAGCACATCAGAAACCTGGTGATTTATCTGGAGGACAGAAACAACGAGTAGCGATCGCGCGGGCAATAGCAGGTAATCCCCAGTTAATTATGGCAGATGAGCCAACAGCTGCCCTGGACTCCCAGAGTGGGCATAATGTAATTGAATTACTCCGAACTCTTGCGAAAGAACAAGGCTGTACGGTGTTAATGGTGACGCACGATCCGCGAATTATTGATGTAGCTGATCGTGTTGCTTATTTAGAAGATGGAGTTATGAGGCAAGAATGAACTCAAATTAACCCTCATCTGGTAGAAGTGAGCGAGCCTGCGATCTGCTTTTAGCAGCCCCTTTGGCCTCGCATTGTAGTCGGGCGTGATAGAACTACGGCATCGGCATTATTAAACTACTCTAATTTAGTAAAATTCGTAAATTTTCCAGAGTTAAATTGTAGAAGTTTAGGATAATATCGTGGATCGTGCATGAAGGTGTTATACTGCGCTTGTTGTCTGTTGGGATGGTACTTCGAGGTCATCTAATTAGTGCTCAGCGTCAAGTTACCGCTAAGTTTCCAGACAGTGATATAGAGGTTGTTAGTGGGGCAATCAGCGTTTTATATGTGGTAAGCGTCCTCGTGAAAACCTTGAACCATATCTCTAAAGACTGTTTATTCCCGTGTCAAACCTGGAAAAATAGAATATGAGCAACGCACACGAAAAGTATGAAGTTAAGAATGTACAGCAGGAAACTTCTGAACACGACCCGTTTACTCTAGAAAGGTACGAGCAGTTTTCTAAGTTTTTCCCAAAAGAAACACTAAAAGTTCTTGATGTAGGTTGCAACACTGGTAGAGGTGGAGCGCGTCTTAAAGAACTAAAGCAAACCATTGCCTTGTTCGGACTCGACTGTGTACAGGAGAGACTTGATACTCTTCCTAAATGCTATTTACAAGGAATATATGGTCTTGCAACAGACATCCCAATTGAAGATAAATTCTTTAATGTAATCGTTGCTGGTGAATTTCTTGAACACCTCTATCCTATTGATGTAGATAAAACATTATGCGAATTTCAAAGAGTTCTGAAGATTGGTGGCAGATTATTACTGACAACCCCAAATCCTAACTATGTGAAAAATAAAATAAGTAAAAAATCTGTCTACGGTTTTGCAAGCCATCTTACCCAACATTTTCCCAATATTCTACAACATAGGCTATTGATGCATGGTTTCTCAGGAGTCAGAATCTATGGATCAGGCAAAGTATCCAGGTATCTCGGTTGGGGCTTTCCAATCAAAATAGTATACGGTAGTTATCTGGTTGTTGCAGACAAGTATTAGTAATCTAACAATTTGCTGCACCTAACGGTTGGTTTGAGTGTCGGTTGTGACGCGAGGTTTTATCTGCCTCCGTTGGGCGAAATTTGAGGTGTCAGGAAGAGGCGATCGCACTTTGTACTACAGAGTAAATAGTGTCGGCTGCATATCTTTAGATGAGTTCGCGTAGAGTTTCTGAAACTGATCGCGGTGTCCAACCGAGTTCCTGACGCGCTTTACTACTATCAACTCGGACACAACGGTCATAAACATAATGAACGCGCTCTCGGCTGAGGGGCGGTTGCCATTTGAGTATACGTCCAATTGGATCGAGTAAATTCCCTAATAGTCGAACTAACGGCTTGGGAGCTTCGCCGGGAACTGGAATGCCCGTTTCTTTTGCCAGAATCTCAAACATTTCGCGGGTAGTTAAGTCCCCAGCAGAAATAATGTAGTGTTCTCCAGTTTTACCTTTTTCTGCTGCCAGAATCATTGCTGCAACTAAGTCATCCACATGGACAATACCAGTAATGCGATCGCCACCTACCCACAGCTTTAGCCGTCCTTTCAGGAATTGCTGCACTACAGGACCAAAATGCGGATCATCAGCACCAAAAATTCCAGAAGGGAGAATGCTAACAACAGGAAGTCCAACGGCTGCAAATTGATCTGCTAATTGTTGAGCTGCGTACTTTGTGCGATCGTAGGCAGAGGAAAAGTTGGTCTGTGTGCGTTTAAAAGTCTCATCTACGACTTTGCCACCCGTGTCACCATATACGCCAATTGTGCTGCAATAAACAATTTTGGATACTCCAGCTGCTTGAGCGATTTCCAATACAGCATGGGTTCCCTCTACATTCACCCGCTGCATTTCTGCCTCGTCGACTACTCCTAACTCTACATAAGCAGCTGTATGAAAAACTGTGTCTACGTCAGTCATTGCTGAGCGTAGTACATTCCGGTCAGTAATTTCTCCATAAATTAACTGCACATTGCAATCAGATAGACGCACTAAATTACTTGATTTTCGTGCTAAAGCAACAACGCGATCGCCTCGCCGTTCTAAAGCCTTTACCAAGTGAGAACCTGTAAATCCGTTTGCTCCAGTAACTAACACCTTCATAGAGCTTTTTCGTATATGCGGTAAGTCTTATAAATTTTGCCGCCAGATGCTTCGATTAGTTTCCGGGAAGGATAATTATCTTCGTAAACCCAAGAAAGTTCAGCGCGTTTATAAGGTTTACCTTTTTGAATTCCGCCTTGCATCCCTAAATAAATTAACGCTAAAGGAACCATTTTCCGACGATATTCTGGCAAGGAGCAAATTACAATGACTCGCCCTCGATCAATTTGACGGCGATACCACAGAAACTTGAGAATTCCGATCCAATTCAATTTTCCATTAACGTGTTTAAGCGGAATATTGTAGTCAGGTAAACCCATAAAAAATCCGACCATTTTGCCATTGTATTCCGCGACTGGGAATACGTCTGGATCTATCAAGTCCTTTAAATCCTTAGCTTCTTCTAGGAATTCTGCCTCGGTTCGAGGTGTAAAGCTCCAATTATTAGCAAAGGTACGCTGAAGAAGATGATAAACACCTATAGAATCTTGTTCAAATCCTTCTCCTTTTGTTTTTAAAGGGCGGAATTCAATCCCAGATTTACAAGCAACCCGATAAGCTTTCTCAAATTCTGCTGGTAGGGGTTTATCTAGAGGAAAATCATAAGCGTAAGCATCCTTAGCTTTATGCCAACCATCCCGTTCTATAAACTCTGGGTAGTACGGCGGGTTGTATGATGTCATCACCATTGGTGGTGAATTAAAGCCATCGACTAAAAATAGACAATTGTTGTGAGTAGATAAATCAATTGGGCCTCTGGCAACTGTCATGCCTTGTTGCCGTAGCCACTGACAGGCGTTTTCTAGGAGTGCCTGAGCAACAATGAAGTCTGGAATGCACTCAAAAAAACCAACTAGACCAATATTCAGGTTTTCTCGGTCAATCAACCGCTGATTAACTGCGGCTACAATGCGTCCTATTGCTTGAGGGCTTTTAGCTTCATTGGACAAAGCAATGAATTGTTGGAGCTTCCCGTACTGAAAAAAAGGATTACTGGGAGCAAACTGCTTAGCAACGCTGCTACGAAGCGGTGGCACCCAGTGCGGATCGTTTACATAAACTAGATCCGGGACATCCAGAAACATTTCACTGTCTGCTGGTGTTGTTACAGCCCGGATTTCATATCTAGTTGCGTTCATATGTTTTATTTAAATCAGAGGTGCAGGGAAGATAAATTTCTAGCCCCTAGCCCTTAACTAAGCACTAATCGTTGGTTTGTACATCAAATCCCTAGCTGCTACCATCCCTGTAACCAAACGATCCATCTCTTCTTTAGTGTGGAGGGCGTTGACGGTAATCCTGATTCGGGGTTTGGCAATAAACCAGATCGGAGATACCCAAATACCGTAGTCTTGCATAAGTAGTCTACCAAAGACCTTGGGATTAATCTCCGGCGGTAAAATTACTGGTAAAACATTGGTTTCGCCAATTGCGGCAAAATCATGTTCAATTAAGCGCGATCGCAAGTAACGAGTATTCTCCTGAAGCTTTTGGACTCGTTCGGGATATTTCCGCACCTGACGGATACTTTCTAAAGCAGCAGCAGTGGTTGGTGGTGGCAAAGAAATAGTGCCAATCGAGGTAGGAGAAACATTCAGTAAAGGTTTTAATTCCGCTACATGGGTACTAATCGCCGCTCCTGCTGATGCCGCAAACTTGGAGAAAGTTGTCATAATCAGTGGCACAACGCCCTGCTCAATTGCATCAGACGGCAGAATGCCAAAATGTTCATAAATCCCTCTTCCCGTTACGCCGATCGCCCCACTAGCATGAGCTTCATCCATCACTAGCACACTGCCTTCATATTTGTGCAAGACGTTGATCATCTCTGGTAGCGGTGCAATATCGCCATCCATTGAGAACACGGCATCAGAAACAACTAGAATGCGATCGCCTGGTCGAGCATACCGATACAGCTTCCGAGCTAAGTCTTCTGTGTCACAATGTCGGTAAGCTTTAACTCGTACCTGGGGACTATGACCAAACACCTTCCCAGAACGGGTTCCAGCATTGACGACTGCTGACACAATACAGCCGTGATTCAGGACATCTGTGAGAATCAAAGTTTCTTGAGTATGCCGAAATCCTGGTACTGGAATTGCCAAGTGACAGAAGGCATCCATCAAAGCTTGCATTGCCATCCAAGCATTTACGAATAGCTGCGTATGGGGCAGATGCTTAAAAGCTGAAATCTCGTCTTCTAGCTGTTGATGCAGGGCAATTCTGCCACTTAAGACTGAACAAGAACTGTTAGACGTTCCGTATTGCAAAATGGCATTAATTGCAGCTTGCTTAACGGCTTCTTCTTGAACTAGTCCTAAAACATCGTTGCTACAGAAGGTAAGAACGGTTCGATGCTTACCCGTAGCCGCTTCTTCAATTTCAACTAAGTTACCCTGCTTTTGATGACAAATATACTCATCGGGATCTAACCCACTTTCATACCAGCGCTGAACATAATCTTTAACAATTTGCATCTCACTCCTCTCACCTTTTCCCAGATAGCCTATTGCCTCTGGCTCAACAGTATATTGTTCTTAGCTAGTTGTGTGCTATCCAGATCTAACAAAACACTTATCCAGTGTGCTGGTAAAAGGAGCCGCTGATAATACAGTTATCTTCATCCGATTGTATTTTCTTTGGTTAACTCAGCTTGTCCGGAGGCAATTACTTCACACAAGCCTGTTTGGGGCCTTGCCTTAGATAGAGAGATAGACTTTTCAAATTCCTGGTTCCCATTGCGTGGCGATTGACTAGATTTTTGCATAAATTGTTCATATTGCTGGACAATTAGCCGCTGGATGGCAATAATTGCTGGGTTAATTTCGACATAACGCCGCTGGGGATTAGCAAGATAGTTCCGTTGCTCACTTTCGATCATTTCAATATCTTGTGCCAAAAATTTATTTAACACAAAGCGCTGAATAACTGCCTCTAGTAAAGGTTTAATTAGTTGTAGTATCCATTTAGGAAGGCGGACTTTGAAAAAGAATAGCGCGAAAGAGCGACTTTCCTGTAGTCCCACGGGTAACCGCATTAAGTAAAGAGAAGAAATTCCCTGAAGCGAACTGTAGTAGTGAGGATAGCGATAATTGACTGATATTGGTAGGGTAGTCACTTGATCTGCGCGATCGCACAATCCTAAAAATTGAGCCATGCGACCTTTGTAAGAGACGTTGTATTCAGCACAGACTGATGATTGAGTCTCTTTTAAAGAAGTTAGCACTGGATCGAACCAGCCCTGTAATTCTTGATGCAGAAAACCATGAAAGACATCCATCGTGTTTTCATTGCATATCGAAAAATGCGCCTGGAAGTGGGCATTAACTGGAACCATTAACCAGTCGGGCTGGTCAAATTCTGGAATTTCAGGTGGTTGGCAGGTGGAGGCTAAAGTAGGATCGCCAGGGAAAATCCAGATCAGATTATATTTTTCCTGAACTGGATAACTCCGAACTTGGGCGCGGGGCAACTTTTGTGCTTGAGGAAGGTAGGGAATGCTGACGCATTTACCACTGCCGTTAAATTCCCAACCATGATAACCACACGCCAGATTACAACCTTGGACTTTACCTTTGTGCAGCGCTACGCCTTTATGGGGGCAAACATCTTCTAAAGCATAGATTTGACCATTTGTGTCGCGGTAAAGTGCGATCGCCTGTTGCCAAATTGTCACAGGTATAATCTCACCAGACTTAAGCCCGCTTGCCCACCCAACGGCATACCAGTAATCCGGGTTGATACCTACAGTGCGTACAGTATTTTGAACAGTCTGGCTTGTTAGGGTTGTAGCTAATTCCATCGCCTGTGTTATTGCCTGTTTTTGTGACAATATTTAACTTTCTAGTGTCCCCTAAGTCAATCCAATTGTCAGCATGAGTGCAGACACCATACCAACTGTCCACTAACACTAATCTGATATACGCCTAGTATTATCATTACCTTTATTAAGTAGTCACTAGTCATTAGCTCAAAACTATGGACTGAGGACTAGGGACTAAATGACTCGCGCGTTGCGAATTGCAGGTGTCTAATTGATGTGGCGCGATTCCAAGCTATTAGTGCTGTTGGCAGCAGGCTCCCTCACTACTATGGCGGGGGGAGTCGTTGCGCCAATTTTGCCAGAGATGGTACAACAACTCCACCTCGATCCAGGGCTAGCAGGCAACTTGGTAAGTATGCATTGCTTGACAATAGCCATATTCAGTCCGCCGTTAGGTATATTGGCAGACCGAGTTGGGAGGTTAAAAGTGCTGATACCCTCGCTGATTTTATACGCAGTGTTTGGCATTGCCGGAGCCTGGATGCCAAGTTTTTTACCCTTGCTAATCACACGGGCGTTGTTGGGTGCAGCGAGTGGTGGAATTGCAGCAGCTAGTCTAGGTTTACTGGGGAGTATGTATGAAGGTGGGAAGCGATCGCAAGCACTGGGTTATGCAACAAGTACCTTAACAATTACTGGCATTGCCTTCCCTCTCCTGGGAGGTTGGGTTGGTGCAACTCACTGGCAATTTGCCTTTTATCTTTATGGATTAGGGCTACCTCTAGCGGTTCTAGCAAAATTAGTTCTCAAAGAACAAATACGGACTAAAGTAATCGCGGCAGAACCAAGTGACAAATTAAGCCATGTTTTGGTTGATCCTCAAGCTTTGTGGTTATTATTTACCCTTGTCCTGGCATCAATTTCGATGTACGCCGTAGTAATTTATGCCCCACTCTATCTCAAGGCAACAATTGGAGCGGGGGCAGTTCTAAATGGGATTGTTTTGGCATCACGGGCAGTTGGAGCAGCAACAATATCAGCCTTCGGAGCTAGGCGGCTCTCGCAAAAACTGGGTTTAGCTAAATCAACATCTGTGGGATTTGGACTGATGGGTGTAACAGTGGGAATGATTCCGTTACTTCACCAACTAAATTGGATTCTAGTAACAGCAGTGCTATTCGGCGTGGGATTTGGGATTGTCCTACCTAATCTCTACAACGCCTTAGCAAATTTAGCTCCTGCAAAACTGCGCTCAAGTGTGCTAGCAGCAGGAACAGGTGCAGGCTTCTTAGGACAGTTCCTTTCCCCGATTCTGCTAGGCCCAGTGCTAATTCATGGCAGTTTAGAAGGGGTATTTTATGCGGCAGCCAGTGTAGCGTTTATGGCAGGGCTGTTACTACTTATCCCATTTAGACAAATACCATCAAGGTAGACTTAGTGCGATCGCCTCCGATGCCAATATTCTTTCTCATTAAAGACTTAAGCATGGTGTTGATATTTTAAATCTTCCGCTAACAGTTTGGCAATTCTATCGTCATCTTCAACCAGTAAAATTTTCTATCTTTATTTCGTCTATTTCATACTCATTAGTAATTCTAGATTTTTTGCAAAGTTACCTTATATGAGTGAGTAGTTAAACTGCCAATGCTTTTGTTAATGATCATCAGCAAGCCTGAATTCATGCTCTACTGCGAGTCCAGCAAGAAAACCTCGATCTTCGCTAATGTGAGGGAATTTCAACTGGGAATCTGGAATTCCTTTTTGTAATTGGCGTTGACGAAGGATAGCAAAGCTGCCAGCAGCGAGAATCCGCAGTCGCGGAGGAGGTACTTGATCTCGCCGCTTGGCTTGATAGTATACGTTAATTTCCTTGAGCTTCTGGTCAAAGCTAGCTAGGAAGGCTTGGGGATTGCTAAGTCCATGACTTGGAGCGAGTTCAATGTTTACCAGATAGTTAGCAGGGAACTCATGTTCAGACAAGGTGATACAGAAATCCTCTAGGGGTAAGCCAAATTCTTGCTGAAGCGATCGCATTACTTGAGTAGCGTGAGATTCAGTCGTTTTCTCGGTTGTAGAAGACAATATTCCGCCGCGACGGTGACGGAATACGATCAGGGGAGCCTGTTCATAAAACCCTACAACCTCTACAACATCGCCAATATCATAACGATAGAAGCCGCTATAGTTGGTCATTAAGATTCGATAAAGTTCTCCTACTTTTACTTCAGTGGCAAGTAACGTTTTGGGATGATCTGTCTCCCATTGATCTTCTGGGATAAATTCAAAAAAGCCAGTTTCAATGGCGAGGATGCTACCATTGTCGTTTAAGTCATGGTAAATACTGAGAGTGCCTTCAGCTGTAGCGAATACCGCACCAAATACAGGGGTGTCGTCTAAGTAATCGGGAAATCGCTCCAAGTAAAAATCTGAGGTTCCTCCACGTGCAGTGGCGATAAAAGATAGCTGGGGCCATGCTAGTTTGGGAGTTAAACGTCCCTCTGACTTTAAGATTTCACGCAGTTGGGCAGCACGGGCTGGTGCAGGCAGCCATTGCTGCTCTAAGAAGTCCCGAATCTCTGGCTCTAATTTCAACCAACTGGCGATCGTCCCTGTTTCTAAATCCTGAATCAAGTCTTCAGCGTAGCGCTCTAAATAGTTGCAAGTCCGCAGGATCAGCATGGGAAAGTTAGCGCCTATCCCTCGCATTGACGGGTCGCGCAGAGCAAATAAGAAGCATAAATAGTGGCGTGTTACGCTATCAGTTGCTTTCAGGGTTTCATAAGGGTGAGCAAATAATTGCTCGTATAGGAACTTGCCCATACGCATAACTCCTGTACCTCCTGGGCCGTAGTCAATGCCTCCCTCTGTGCGCCCTGTTATTTGTGCAGTGTTGGTCACTAGCAGTTTGCCAAACTTGAGTTTCCTCGCACGCAGCGCCTCACTTAAAAAGCCGATGCAAGTCAGGTTAGCCCATCCTAATGAGTTCTGAAATCGCTGGGTTACTGGGATCAATTTCTGCTTTCCCGTAGAGCCACTAGTAGTATTGAGGTACACCACTGAATCGGGTGTTAAAACATTTTTTTCGCCCCGGACAATGCTATCAATGTACGGTTCATAGCCATCGAAAGATAGAACCGGAATCTGAGCTTGAAATTGCTCAATTTTTCTGATATCTTTCAACCCATATTTGCGACCAATTTCAGTATCTTTATGAGCCTGTAGGAGATCCCGTAGGAACTGCTCCTGCACTGCGGAGGTTTGGCGAGTTTTCTTCACAAAATTTGCCTTAGCACGTTCAGCAATAGTTGTCAAAAGTGGCAGCAATAAATTTGACATTAGCACCTCATAATTTGTTAGCAAGTACACTAAATGACGATTGAAATAGGTTTTTTATGGTTTTTCAAGCTGAACATTAAACTTTATTGTGATTGTTTTCCTATGATACTAGGGCATAACTATTAAGTAGACAAATAAATTTTTTAACTGTTTAATTATCAGTAACTCTAAAATAGCCAGTAGCCAGGAGTTTGATAATGGAAACTAAACCAAAAAACGATGTTGAATTAGAAATTGTTAACCAGCTTAATTCAATCTCACGGGTTGATATAACATCTATTACACCAGAGATATTTCTTGAAAAATATCAAAAAAACGGACTACCAGTCATTATTACAGGTTTACTAAAGAACGAAGCTGACTGGAACTTAGAATATCTCTGTGAAAAATTTGGTAATCAAGAGTTTCTCTTCCGAAATTATGGAAGTGATAGATACCAGCAGGATAAACGCAGATGGCAAAATATAGGGAGTGGAGTTGATTTGCAAGCCATGCCCTTTACTGAATATGCAGAAATCTTGCGTAACCATAAGGCTCATGAAAACGACATTAATTTAGGGAAATCTCCTCTCAAAAATACGACCCTTGCTGATACCCCCTCTTTAAAAAGTGTTGGAGAGAAACTTGGCTTAACTAAACCTATTAGCGACCTAAATATCTATGTGGCACCAGGAGGTCATAGGTCAGGTTTACATTATGACTCAGTAGATGGCACATTGATGCAGCTGCATGGTACTAAAAAATTGGTGCTTTTTCCACCCTCTCAAACCTATAACTTATATCCATTTCCAATCTATATTCATTTGCGCTATGGCTTAAAGTTGCGTTGTTGGTTTAGTCAGCTGTATCCTGAAGAACCAGACTTTCAATCATTCCCGAAGTTCCGAGAAGCACTCCATTATAAATGTGAAGTAATTCTCACTCAGGGCGAAGTTATTTATATTCCTGCCGGATGGTGGCATGACGTAACAGCATTGGGGGACGAAATGGTATGTGCTGTCAATCGATTCTGGAGAGTATATCCTACTCGAAGAGCAGTGTTTTCTTGGAGTAGATGGCGTGCAGTTATTGGTAACGTGTTTGCATTGCCATATCTTTTGTTACATTCAATACTTGCTCTATTCAGCAGCAACAGAAAGCAAAAATTTAGGAAAATGTCCCATAGAGTGTAAGAGCGTATTTATTATAATGACAAGGCATATCAGGTGCAAGGTATGAGCGATCGCCTACTCTAAACTGAGAATTGCACTCGACAAACTGCAACAAGTCAAGGTGATTAGATCTACACCTAACCACTGCCGAATGAAAAAATCACTACATCATCAGCAGTGAGACGATATCAAAATGTTCTACATGAATTAGTTGGTACAGATGTGTGAGGAATAAGAATTTATGACCCCATTAACAAAGCTTGCTTTAGGAAGCGTCTGTTTTACACTGGCTTTTATCTTGGCTAGTTTAGTGGAATACTGGCTACATCGCTTGATGCACGCCTCGCCTAAAATTGGTGAACGTCACCGGGATCATCACCGCCGCAATGAAGGACAAGGCGTAGTGTGGGAATTTTGGGACTATGTTAGGGGCAGCCTTGTAGTGATGGTAATTATGTTTTTCTACTCTTGGGCAGCTGGCATCGGTTGGTTTTTAGGAGCGTTATTTTTTGCTGCTTTTTCAGCTTATGCCCATCAGCTACAGCACGAAAACCCAACCAAGTGCTTTTGGATGAAAATGCCTGTTCACTATGTCCATCATAAATACGGGATGTGGCATCACAACTTTGGTCTAGCTGTAGATTGGTGGGATCATGTGTTTGGTACTTACAAGCCTGTGGAATGGCTAACAGAAGAGGAACTTAGTCAGCCAGAACGGGGTCGTTGGCAACTGCGTTGGTGGTGAACTTTTACGGGCTAAATCTGTATGTTTGGATACATAAGGAGGCAGGAGAGAGTAAAAATTTTTTGCCACTCATAACTTGCCACTTTCTTAACTGGACTAGGGCAACATAAAAACTTTTCGAGTTTCGTCGCATATTAGTGAGTTGTAGTGCTATCTTTCCCACAACGCTACAAGTTTTCCTAATTTTGGTGTGATAGGAGAATAAATTTGAGCTATCTTCAAGAGGCAAAAGCCTACTTTGCTGCCAGCCATCAGAATCCCATTAACCAGATTCTGCATCACTTGACAAACCTGCTGGCGATCGCATCTGTGATCTTACTATTTCACGATTGGCGGTTGACACTCGTTTGCTTAGTGTTAACCCAAGTTTTTGCTATCGGCGGGCATGTATTATTCGAGAAAAATCAACCCGCTTTTGTCAAGTATCCAGTCTGGATTACTATCCCTACATCAATGATGTGGTCTTTCGAGAGATGGTTTGGTTTGAGCCAAGTTTGGAACTATTTCAAGCCTAAAACCGTTTAACGATCTTTGTAGTCCTTCCCAGTCAGCTTGCTCTGACTCAGGCAAGGAAAATGGATAATGCGCTATCTTTCCATTACGTAAGCTAATGGTTACCAGCTGATAGCTTTAAATATTTGTTACCTATTGACATTAAGGACATATTCATGTACCAAGGTTTACCAGTCATTGATGCCGATGCTCACAAGTTAGAAAACCCGTTGGTAATGCGGGAATACATAGAACCGGAGTATCGCGATCGCATTGGTTTAGTGATTGATGCTCTAGGCGACCAAAGAGCGCGGATTGTAGACTTTAATCCGGCAACAGGTAAAAACGACTTCATGCGGATGTTCCCGCAGCCACAAGGAATGGGTAAAGGTGGTTTTCGTAACTTGCATCCCGATACAACTTTGGGTGCAATGTTCAATCGCCAGCGGATTCAACACATGGATCAAGAAGGCGTTGATGTGCATGTGATTTATGGCACGCTTAACTTAATCTTCTCTAGCCTTTTAGATAAGGATTTAGCGATCGCCCTGTGTCGTGCCTATAACAGCTACATGGCTGATGACTGTCGGGGATATGATAATCGGCTCAAACCTATTGGTGTATTACCTTTACAAGATGTAGATGCCGCTGTTGCAGAGATGCACCGTTGCGTTAATGAACTTGGGATGATTGGGGTCGCAGTTGCCCCAAATATGCCAATTCCGCATCCGAAAGCGCCTGATGCTTTTCCTGATATCCGTAGCTGTAAAACAATTAGTCATCCTGACTTTCGACCGATTTTACAAGCTGCCGTAGATTTAAATATTGGACTGGGCATTCACGGTGGACCAGGTTCTTATATGGTGGGTGGCATCTCTGATTACACCGAAACCTTTGTCCTGACCCACATTTTCGTGCAGCGTAATCAGCAACAATTGGCTTTAGCGCGGATGGTGTTTGATGGAGCCTTTGAGCAATTCCCCACACTCAGGGTAGGCTTTTTAGAAGGCGGCTGTGGTTGGGTTCCCGATCTAGCACACGCATTCCATGAGCATTGGGAAAAACGGATTCGTGACTTTGACCCCAAGCACCCATATCGCCCTTCTTTGATGGAATTTACCAAATTGATGATCCAAGAAAGAGGGACAGGCAACAATTTCAACTTGATTAGTCAAGCGAAGAATTTGTTTGATTTGATGTGGAATGCTCAACACGATCCGAGTCAGATTAATGACGAAAGTTTGTATGAGCATTACGATCTGCGCCACCGCGATCCAATGGACTACTTTGAACGCGGTCAAATCTTTACTTCGTTTGAATCAGATGATCCAGGTCCTGCTTATCTCCCTGTTGCTATGGGTGAAGCAGGTAAGCGCTTGGCTTGCTTCTCTGGCGACTATGGCCACTGGGATGGCGTACTGCATAACTGTGTCAAAGATGTAGCTGACGGCGGTTATGACAGAGAGTATTTAGAGATGTTGCTGGGCGGTAATGCACTGGATTTCTATGGCGATCGCCTGCGCCAATCCTTACCTGCTAACCTGCTAGATGCAAAATCAATTGTAACTAGCATGGTTGAATAATTGTAGGGATTAGAAGGGATGCGGGGCTAGAGCAAACATAGATATTTCTTCCCTAGTCCCTAGCCCCTAGCCCCTAGCCCCTATTATTGTGAGGATTGACGTTAAATGCGAGTTTTACTCCTATATCCCCTTTTCCCCAAATCGTTCTGGTCTTTTGATAAGGCGCTAGAACTGATTGGACGCAAAGTTTCGCTTCCCCCTTTGGGACTGATTACCGTCGCTGCTATTTTGCCCCAAACTTGGGAGTTTCGCTTAGTTGACCGTAATGTGAAGTTTGAAACCGAAGCTGATTGGGCTTGGGCAGACTTAGTAATAATTTCCGGTATGATTGTCCAAAAGCCGGATATGTTGCACCTCATCCGTGAATCGAAGCGGCGCGGCAAATTGGTTGCGGCGGGCGGTCCCTATGTTACCTCCGTTCCTCAGTCGGCGCAGGAAGCAGGCGTAGACTTTCTGATTTTGGATGAGGGCGAAATTACTCTGCCAATGTTTGTTGAAGCTTTAGAACGGGGTGAAACTTCAGGAGTATTTACGGCTGGAGGTGAAAAGCCCGATGTCAGTTCCACACCCATTCCTAGATTTGATCTACTAGATCTAAAAGCTATCAACGAGATGTCAGTGCAGTTCTCGCGGGGTTGCCCGTTCCAGTGCGAGTTCTGCGACATTATTGTTCTTTATGGGCGGAAGCCGCGAACCAAAACACCCGCACAGTTAATAGCTGAGTTACAAGCTCTTTATGACCTCGGTTGGCGGCGCTCAGTATTTATGGTGGATGACAACTTCATTGGGAATAAGCGCAATGTCAAGCTGTTACTGCGTGAACTTGGTCCCTGGATGGCAGAACACAAGTATCCTTTCCGCCTATCAACTGAAGCTTCAATAGACTTGGCACAGGATGATGAGTTGCTTGATCTAATGATTAAGGCAAACTTTGGGGCTGTATTTTTGGGCATTGAGACACCAGACACAGATAGCCTGGCTCTAACTCAAAAATTCCAAAATATGCGCAATTCTCTTGAGGAATCTGTACAGAAGATTAATCAAGCAGGCTTAAGTGTGATGGCTGGGTTTATCCTGGGCTTTGATGGGGAAAAACCAGGAGCAGGCGATCGCATTATCGAATTTGTAGAAGCTACGTCTATCCCGAAAGCAATGTTCGGTCTGTTGCAGGCATTACCGAATACAGCGCTATCAAAGCGACTCCAGAAGGAAGGTCGTTTACTGGAGGACAGCAAGGAAACCTCTGGACATCAAATGACGCTGACTAACTTTATTCCCACTAGACCTCCAGAAGAACTAGCGCGTGAATATATTAGCTGCTTTTGGGAACTGTATGAACCTAGCCGCTACCTATCACGGGTATATCGGCACTTTATGGGTATGAAGCCAGCGCCTCACAAAGTCCCGTTTCGGATGCTGGAATTAATTGAACTCCGCGCCGTATTAACTATTTTCTGGCGACAGGGAATTAAGCGTAGTACCCGCTTTCAGTTCTGGCAGCAGTTGTTTTCAATCATGCGGCATAATCCAGCTGTATTTGTATCTTACTTGAGCAATTGTGCCTTAATTGAACACTTTATTGACTATCGCCAAATTGTCCGTGCCGAGATTGAAGGGCAATTAACTGAATATCTAGCAGGAGTAGCCAAGTTTAAAGCTCATCGTGAAGTGACTACTGTTACTGAAGTTTTTAGTACGTCCGTTTCAGAAAGAATTGCCAGTTAGAATTGCATATATAGCAATCCTATTTCTTCTGTGTGGGATAGGCTTCTAGCCCGCACAAATCTTGCATGACGAATAGAAGGCTGTATATCTTCCCAACATCAAATCTGTGGTTTCACTTGCTCGTAAAAACCTGCTGGAAGACATTCCTCGCTTTCTTGTAGCGCAGGCGGGGATTATGTTTGCCGTTAGCCTGGTTACAATTCAAACTGGGATTTTCAATGGATTTACTCGCTCTAGTACTCAGTTAATTAAAAACTCTGAGGCTGACATCTGGGTATCTTCAGAGAGTTTGGTACACGTTGACTTAACGTTGCCAATTCCCCTGACAAACCTGATCCAAGCTCAACAAGTTCCAGGCGTAGAGCGAGCAGAAGCGCTAATCGTCAGAGGAGGTATATGGCGACACCGCTTAGGTGAAATTGCTCCAGTACGAGTTATTGGATTTGATCCCAAAGGGCAATTGTTTGTCCCGATAAATATCACTAAAGGGAGTTTGAGTGCGCTACAGCAGCCCTATACCGTAATAGTAGATACAACTAGCTCAAATTCTCTAAATGTACAACGGATAGGTGATATAGCTGAAGTTAGTTCCTTACCAGCAAAGGTTGTTGGCTTAACCAAGGGAAACCGCTCAATCGCAGCGAATCCTTTTATGTTCACTTCTTTGGAGAGTGCTAACGCTTACGCAAATTCTGGTCAAACTGCTAATTTATCCTGCAAATTACAATCAGGCTCGACTGACCTTCAGTGTACCAACACGTATCTAGATCAAAGTCAAACTTCTAATGCTACGCCAAAAAGATTAGCCGCATCTGACTTAATAACTTTTGTCTTAATAAGAGCAAAGCCTGGTGAAGATCTACAGTTACTTAAACAGAAGCTAGAAGCCGTTTTACCAACCACCCGTGCTTATACTCGTGCTGAACTTACTAAAAAAACCCAGGCTTTTTGGCAAGGACGAACTGGAATTGGATTCCTGCTAGGGTTGGGAGCCGCGGTAGGCGTAATCGTTGGGGCAATTATTGTAGCTCAAATCCTTTACTCCTCTGTATCTGACCATATAAAGGAATTTGGCACGCTCAAGGCAATGGGTGCGTCTGATTTAGTTCTTTATGGTGTAATTGTCGAACAGGCGCTGTGGATGTCGATTCTAGGTTATCTTCCTGGAATGGCTCTATGCTTCGGTGTAGGAGCTTGGACGTTTGCGACTCAGGGGATTATGATTTTAATCACACCAGTAACTGCGATCGCAGTCTTCGGAATCACAATTTTAATGTGTGTCGGCTCAGCAATTTTTGCTATTCAAAAAGTCATGCACGTCGATCCGGCGATCGTATTTAAGGCTTAATTTTAAAATGTTTAAATATGCTGGGAGCCAATTTAATATTTAAGTACTCCCAGCAATAAATTAGCTTACAGGTGGTTCGCCTTCATAATACATTGGCGGCTCAACTGCAAAGTTGTTAAGCAAGCCAGCTTCATCAATGACAAAGCCATCTGTAGTAGTAAAACCCTCACCTTCCTCTTTTTCTTGCTCTTCCAAAGCTTCAACTTGGTGTACGCTCATTTCTGTGGGAGCATTAGAGGGAATTATGGCATCTGGGGCATTGATTAGCGTTGGATCTTGTGACATCTGAACTCCAACGTGATCGTTTCCTGGCGCACCTCTACCAAATTCAGCTTCAGATGGATCTTCTGGAAGCACTGGCTTTGGCTCGTTAGTCATCAGATTTATCCTCTGTTAATTTGAGTTTTTTTGAACATATCCCGATTGGGAGCAAGCTTGTCTCTTTCGGCGGGATTAAATTGTGAGGGTGGAAGAAAGAAATTTAGGAG
Organism: Chroococcidiopsidaceae cyanobacterium; assembly: GCA_041748755.1. GTDB lineage: Bacteria > Cyanobacteriota > Cyanobacteriia > Cyanobacteriales > Chroococcidiopsidaceae > JAHHHE01. The sequence goes on from JBGTCQ010000024.1 coordinate 29,535, forward strand.
TATAGGTTTATGGCATTGCGATCTCCATAAACATCATTCCTTAGAAGCCAACCCTCCCAAAACTGCTGCAACTCCTAATGCTGCAACTGCCAAAGCACCCCACTTAAACGGCGGGTTCATCTCCAGCCAATCAGTGACGCTTGGAACTACCAAGTTGCCAAAGTCTCCCTCAACGCGATCGTTCGCTGGAACAGGCTCGTAGAGATTGTCCGGCGCGGATTCAGACTTTGGCTCATTAGTGCGCTGCAAGGGAAAGCCAACAAGCATTAAAATGTTATCCACCAGTCCAGGCGAGAGCCGCTGAAGGACATCTAATACTCTGCCAACATCCCCGACAATGAAGTCACGAGTTGGATGTTCTGCGACATAGAGGATGGCTTCGGCAACAAGGCTTGGCTCGTAGTACGGCGGTATCCCCGTCGGCTTTACACCTAATTTTGTGCGCCCGTTGTTGTAGAAGGGTGTGTTGATTACTGCTGGCTTGATACTTGTCACACTAATAGGTAATCCATCATGTTTCAGCTCGACACGCAAGGATTCGAGAAAGCCTTCCAAACCGTGCTTCGCTGTAGAGTAGGGACTTTGTAACGGTAGTGCTCGCCTGCCCTCCATTGAGGAAATGTGGATTAGCGCCCCTCGCCCCTCACGTTTAAGATGAGGTAGCGCCGCCATTGCGCCATAAACCTGCCCCATCAGAGTGACATCAATAATGCGCTTAAACTCTTCCGGTGTTATGTTGTCAAAAGGGGCAAAAACACCAGTGGCAGAGGAATGTACCCAAGTGTCGAGTCTCCCGTACACATCAACTGTTTTATCCGCGATCGCCTTTACTTGCTCAAATTCGCTGACATCAGCAACTATGGAGGTTGCTTCACCGCCTGAGTGCTTGATTTCATCTACTAAAGACTCCAGCCCCGATTGACTCCGAGCAGAGACAACTACTTTTGCCCCAAGCTTTGCAAACCGCAGGGCTGTCTCGCGTCCGATACCGCTGGAAGCTCCAACGACTGCGACAACCTGTTGGTTAATTGGCTTCAGTTGCGTCACTGTTTCTCCTTAAATTACTCTTACAAATTCACCTCCACTGGGGAAGGGAAATTTAGATACTTTTAATTCAGTTGCGTTTTACAACATGAACTTTTATTAACTAAATTAATTTAGGTGAAGCCGGGCTTACATCAGTCGTAGGGTTGACAAATGAGAGGCGATGTGACGCTGGGCAGTTAAGATGCGGGTGTAGGTGCGATGCCTGCGCCTACGGCGACAGGCGGGCGGTCGCTTTGCGCCGCCATCGCTGCGGTTGGTTAGCGCAAACAAGAAGCTGGTATTAAGTAGAGTAATCATGCTTAAAATTCCGGTATATCTCCCCGCATTAAAATGTATATACGGAAAGTTTCCGTAAGTTAGATGGCTTAGGGTATCTGTCTGAATTCAGTATTAAATAGGCAGCACATCTAAAAGAGTATGCAGCAATCAGAATTAAAAATTGCGCTGCTGATTGATGCGGATAATGCATCTGCATCAAAAATTGATGCAATTCTGTCTGAGATTGCAAAGTACGGAGTTGCCAACATCCGAAAAGCTTACGGGAATTGGAAGAATCCTACTTTGAGAGGATGGGAGGACTGTTTGCACGAGTACGCTATTCATCCTGTGCAGCAGTTTGATTACACCAAAGGGAAGAATGCAACTGATGCAGCCTTGATAATTGATGCAATGGACTTGTTGTACACACAAAAGTTGGATGCGTTTGCGATCGTGTCGAGTGACTGTGATTTTACTCCTTTAGTAATGCGGATTCTAACTAACGGGTTAAAGGTTTATGGGTTTGGGGAGAAGAAAACTCCTCTGCCTTTTGTCTATGCCTGTTCAACATTTTTGTACTTGGAGACGATCAATCAAGCTGTTGACCTTGAAACCTCTAAAGCTACTGCAAGTGTTAAGAAAACTGGTAAGGAGTTGAAACAAGACACAAAACTGATGAATCTCTTAAGAGGCACAGTTTCTAGCACTCAGGATGATGATGGATGGTCAAGTTTAGCTGAGGTTGGTGCCCACATTGCAAATCAGGCATCTTTTGATCCACGCAACTATGGGTACGCCAAGTTGAGCGGTGTGTTTGAGGCAATTGACTTATTTGAGATTCAGCGGAAGAATAAAGTGGTCTATGTAAGAAGCAAGGCAAAGAACAGCAGCACTTAAAAAATGTAGGCAGTGTGCGATCGCCATCTAACAATTCAAATACAGCGGACGGATGAACACCCCTTGTACTGAGTTTGAGGTTATCTGCCGCCGCTGATTGGGAACGTTAGGTTTCAAGCGCACATTATGAAGATAAAGAGAAAATCCCCCTGCTGAAAGACGAGTATGTTTTACTCCAAGACATACGAGGACTTTGATGTGGGCTTGATACGGATAAAAGGCTGGAGTGCCATTGCGATCGCCAAGCTTAAATGAGGCAAGTAATAACTGTTTCAATGACAATAAAGAAACTTATAAGAAAGCTAATCTTATGTCGTTAAAAGACATCATTTCTGATGATTGCGTAGAGCGTGATGTGTGGAAATGCAATCAATAGTAGAAGAGAGCAGTTGATTAAGTTTGCTATAGATCAATGGAAGGACTTATAGGAGTACATCAGGTTTGTTCATGAGATAGCATCGTCATTAAAACACTACGTGACAGTTATGGAAACCAAAACTATCACAATTCGAGTTAATGCTGAGGTTGCCCGTATCTTTGAGGCTGCTTCTGAGGAACAGCGTCGTAAATTGGAGGCATTACTCAGTCTCAAGCTTAGTGATGCAACTCGAAGCAAAAGACCACTAGAAGAAGTAATGAGTGAGATTAGCCAGAATGCTCAAGCGCGAGGACTAACCCCAGACATTTTGGACTCAATTCTAAATGAGGAGTGAAGTGCGCTACGTTTTTGATACAAACGTGATTATTAGTGCGCTCCTCTTTGAAAATGGAAAACCTGCTCAAGCCCTTCGATACGCTTTGGCGAAAGAAGAAGTGTTACTTTCACTTGAAATGCTAGAAGAATTGAATGATGTGTTGGGACGAGAAAGATTCAATCGATATGTGACGACCGAAGAGCGAGAGGAATTTTTATTTGATTGAGATAGTTGATGACGTGCGAGAGTGTCGTGACCCAAAAGATGATAAAGTTTTGGAATTGGCATTGAGCGGAGAAGCACAGTACATCATTAGTGGTGACAAAGATTTACTCGTATTGCATCCGTTTCGCGGTGTACTGGTGATTACAGTAGAAGAGTTTTTGAGGACGATTTAGTCTGAGTAGCGGCGGCATAACAACTAATTCATAATTTTGGCTAGTAAAAAATCAGGGCAACTCTAGAAAATTCCAGAATTACCCCAAGTTAATATTATTGACTAGATGATGCTGACAAATTTTCTACGCCAACGCAGCTATTTTCACATCGTTATTTGCTAGCACTTCTTGCAGTTCTTCAGCGTCCACGGTTTCCTTCTCAACTAGCATCTGAGCTAGTATCTCCAGAACGTGACGGTTATTCATCAACACTTCTTTGGCGCGATGGTAAGCTACATCAACTAACTTACGGACTTCATCATCAATTGTGGCAGCTGTCTCTTCTGAGAAATCACGCTCTGCCGTAATGTCCCGACCAAGGAACATATTGCCTTGCTGACGACCGAGAGCAACTTGACCAAGGCGATCGCTCATCCCAAACCGAGTCACCATTTGACGAGCCACTCTCGCTACCTGTTGCAGGTCATTTGATGCCCCAGTAGTTACTTCTTCTTCGCCAAAAATTAGCTCTTCAGCAATCCGACCACCTAAAGCCACCGCCATCTGATTCTCTAGGTAAGAACGGCTGTAAAGACCCGTATCCATCCGGTCTTCACTAGGTGTGAACCAAGTCAAACCACCAGCACTACCACGAGGAATAATGCTGATCTTTTGTACTGGGTCATAATCTGGCATCAACGCCCCAACTAGAGCGTGACCCGCCTCATGATAAGCTACCAAAGTTTTGCGCTTCTCGCTCATCACTCGGTCTTTCTTCTCTGGCCCAGCCAGCACACGGTCAATAGCATCATTGACCTCATCCATCGAGATTTCTGTTAGATTCCGTCGAGCAGCTAGAATTGCTGCTTCATTCAACAAATTAGATAGATCCGCACCAGTAAATCCAGGCGTTCTTCGGGCAATCTTGTCCAGATCCACATCCTTCGCCAGCGTTTTGCCACGGGCATGAACCTTGAGAATTTCCGAGCGGCCTGCATAGTCAGGTCGATCCACCATGACTTGCCGATCAAATCGACCAGGACGCAGTAGCGCCGCATCCAACACATCAGGTCTGTTGGTAGCAGCAATAATAATTACGCCAGTATTTCCCTCAAAGCCGTCCATTTCTGTCAACAGCTGGTTCAGGGTTTGCTCCCGCTCATCATTACCACCACCTAAACCTGCACCCCGCTGACGACCAACCGCGTCGATTTCATCAATGAACACTATGCATGGAGAATTGGACTTTGCTTGCTCAAACAAGTCACGGACACGAGACGCACCTACACCCACGAACATTTCGACAAACTCAGAACCAGAAATTGAGAAGAAAGGAACACCAGCTTCTCCAGCCACAGCACGAGCTAGTAGCGTTTTACCAGTTCCTGGTGGTCCGACTAAGAGTACACCCTTAGGGATTTTTGCTCCTACCGCTGTAAAGCGATCAGCGTTTTTCAGGAAGTCTACAACTTCGTTCAACTCCAGCTTCGCTTGGTCAATGCCAGCGACATCCCCAAAAGTTACCTGGGTTTGTGGCTCCATCTGCACTCTGGCTTTAGACTTACCAAAGTTCATCGCTTGACTGCCAGGACCGCTCTGGGCACGCCGCAGCAAGAAGAATAAGCCAACCAACAGCAGAACTGGAACAGCTAAACTGCTTAGTGCCCTAAACCAAAAGCCTTCGTCAGTCTGAGGCAAAATGGCAATCTCAACTTTGCTTTTGACCAGAAAATCGATCAGATCGGGATCGTTGAGTAAGTTTACAACCTTCTTCTCGCCGTCCACAGATGTGACTAGAGCCTTAGTCCGATCTGAACTGAGGCTAACTCGCTCAACTCTATCTGCTTTAACTTCCTGAATAAATTGACTGTATCGCCATGTCTCTTTAGTCTGGGGTTGTTTTTCAAAAAATGCTGTTCCCAGCGCGATGACAACAATCGCTAGCAGTGCGTACAGCCCCGCATTTCTCCACCGTTTATTCACTGAGGTCAATCCTCCTAACCTTATGTGCGAGGGCGCTTTAAATTTATGTTAACTAATCTTAATCTAGCTTAAAATTCTACTGCTTGTCAGGCAATAAAAGCTCTTGAAAGGATTGAAGCCGGGATATTGGGGATCATATCAGGTTGTCTGTCAAAATTTCCCCTTGCTCCTCAAACACAGTATGAATGGCAAAGATTGGAGTATCCCTAAGACAAATCATCACGAGGATTGAAGGTTTCAATTTGCCGCAACTTTTCGTATAGTTCCCGTTCCTCGGAACTGATAGTTCTAGGAACTACAATCTGAATTTCTACTAACTGATCGCCACGTTTACCTTGATCATTGGGGTAGCCTTTATTGGCAAGACGCAATCTTTGTCCAGACTTAACTCCCAGGGGAATATTAATTTTTACCAAGCCGTCCAATGTAGGTACTTCCACCGGACTTGCTAACACCGCCTCACTAGGAGTAATTGGCAACTGGCAGTAAATATCACTTCCTTCGAGCTTAAAAAAAGAATGAGGTGCGATAGTAATTTTGAGGAACAGGTCGCCTCCACCAACACCTTGATCCCGCAGACGAATACTTTGTCCTGTAACCATCCCAGCTGGCATATCGACTTCGAGCGATCGCCCATCTTCCAGGCGAATCCGTTCCAACCCACCAAAATAAGCTTTTTCTAGCGGCAGCGTCAATTTAGCTTCTATATCCCTACGGCTAGCGCGACCAAGTGTGTACGCCGTTCTCGTCGTTCCGGGACGAAATGCATCGCGCGTACTTGCAGTAGATGATGAATCCCCATTTCTACCTTCTTTACGACGACCCAGCACTTGATCAACAAAGCTATTGAAGTCCGCGAACTTACTAAAATCAACTTCCTCAGTACCGCCACGACCACCACGATCCCAGGTTTTACCTCGTGGTGTCTGCTTGCCTCGAAACCCGCCCTGATTCCAAAACTTACTGAACTGATCATATTGTGCCCGCTTACTTGGATCAGACAGAACTTCGTAAGCCTCGCCTATATCCTTAAATTTTTCCTCTGCCTCTTTATTTCCTGGATTTAAATCAGGATGATACTGCCGCGCTAACCGCCGGAAGACCTGTTTAATCTCTTCACTGGTGGCCTCTCTAGGTATTCCCAAAATTTCGTAGTAGTTCCGAAAGTTCTGCAAATTCTGCATCTGAAATTTAAAAACAAGTTATGAGTTAGGAGCTATAAGTTATAAGTTCTAAATTGATTCAAAACTCATGCCTGCAAAACTCCCTTACAGCCAGTTATCATCCTCGTCATCCCAGTTATCTTGATAGCTTGGACGCGATCGCTTTGTCTCGCTAGGATAGGGACGATCTTTACCATACCCTTCGCGATCCCTACTATAAGATACGCGAGGGTCGCTTCGCGAACCGCCAAAGGCATCGCGTAGTGTCTCTCGCGGCGGTTCGCGATCGTCATCTCCCGTGAAGACACGACGGATAGAGCCAAATAAGTTATCATTTTCATCTTCTTCACTGTAATACTGGCGGACTTCACGGTTTAGGTCAGACAGCGCATCTTGAAGGTCGGCGTGTGATTGATCAATCCCCCGGTCATCATCTGCGGCTAGACTATCGCGCACTTCTCGAATCAAGGATTCGATGCGCTGGCGACGACCCCGGGCAAACTGCATCCCAAAATCCATCCCGACATCTTTAAGTCGGCGTTCCGCTGTTAAGGTAAGAGCTTCAGCGCGAGTGCGCTTCTCGACTCTTTCTTTCCGTTCGCGGTCTACATCTGTATATTCCTCAGCCTCCTGAATCATCCGGTTGACTTCCGCCTCGCTCAAAGTGGAAGCGCCTTGAATTGTAATACTCTGCTCTCGACCAGTAGTTCTGTCTAAGGCTGTTACTAGCAAAATACCGTTGGCATCAACATCAAATGCCACTTGAACTTGAGGGACACCTCGTGGTGCTGGAGCAATCCCACTCAGCTTAAATCGCCCCAATGACTTGTTATCCACCGCCATTTCCCTTTCGCCCTGGAGGACGTGGATTTCAACCATAGTTTGATTGTTTTGAGCAGTAGAAAAGATGTCAGAGCGTCGCACTGGTATTGTAGTGTTGCGCGGAATAAGTTTTTTTGTCACCCCACTAATGGTTTCTAATCCGACAGATAAGGGTGTGACATCCAACAACAGCACATCCTTAAGTTCTCCGGCGAGGATACCTGCCTGGATTGCCGCACCCACAGCAACAACTTCATCAGGGTTGACGTTTTGGTTTGGCTCTTTACCAATCAGGTGACGCACGATCTGCTGTACCATTGGCATCCGAGTGGAGCCGCCTACCAGCACGACTTCATCAATGTCTGCGGGTCTGAGATTAGCATCAGCAAGCGCTCGTTTAACGGGTTTACGCAGTCTCCCTACTAAGTCAACGCATAGACCCTCAAATTGGGTTCGGGTGAGGCGAGTTTCTAAATGTTTGGGACCGTCAGCAGTTGCGGTGATAAAGGGTAAATTGATGTCGGTGACGGCAACGCCGCTGAGTTCAATTTTTGCTTTTTCAGCAGCTTCCATGAGGCGTTGGAGAGCTTGGCGATCGCGTCTTAAATCTACTTCTTCTGCCTCTAGAAACAGCTCTGCCAGCCAGTCCACGATTTTTCTATCAAAATCATTACCACCTAGCTGCGTATCTCCACTAGTAGATTTAACCTCAAATACGCCATCACCGACTTCCAAAATCGACACATCAAACGTGCCGCCACCCAAGTCAAACACCAGGATCGTTTGGCTCTCACGCCGATCCAATCCATAAGCTAAAGAAGCAGCAGTTGGCTCATTCAGAATCCTCTTTACCTCTAACCCAGCAATTCGTCCGGCATTCCGCGTGGCTTGCCGTTGGGAATCATTGAAATATGCTGGCACTGTAATTACTGCCCCCGTCACCGTTTCCCCCAGGTAGCGGCTGGCATCATCTGCCAATTTCTTCAGCACCATTGCACTAATTTCTTCTGGGGCAAATTCCTTACTGAGACGTGGACACTTGATTTTGATGCTGCCTGCTTCGTCTTTGCGGATAGTATAAGGAACGCGCTTTGATTCCGGACTGAGTTCAGCATAATTGCGCCCAATGTATCGCTTGACTGCGTAGAAGGTATTTTGGGGGTTGAGAACAGTTTGTCGCCGCGCCATCTGTCCAACCAGTCGCTCTCCTTCTTTACTGAAGCCTACTACAGAGGGAGTAGTCCGCATTCCTTCTGCATTGGCAATCACCACAGGCTTGCCACCCTCCATGACAGCTACCACTGAGTTGGTTGTCCCCAGGTCTATGCCGACTACTTTGCCCATGCTCTGAACGTTCTCCTCGCTTGTCTTGTAACTTAATGTTGAGAACCAATGCTTGGATTTATTGTATCTTGCTAGCGGGATGCACGGGTTTTAGGAGCGATCGCGTTTCAGCATCACTTTCTAAAAATTAAAACCCGCGCAGGCGGGCTTCGTTTGGATAGCGGCGAATTCTATTCACCTGATGTTTTTGCAAATAATTCGGATCACTGGCGAGGCTGGATGGGATAGCCCAAAATTACTCGTACCAGAATTGCGATGCTAATAATCGTCCAGAAGGTAGGATCAACCTGAAAAAGCAAAGGCTGGTCTGGTGTAGCAGGAACTTCAACATGGGATTGTGCTGTTGTTTGATTCATAGTTGAAACTTGAGGTTTTTACTACTCTTCCAGCATCTGTCAGAATCTCTAAAGCCAAGTCAGAGTCTAGCGTTAGTCTTATGTCAGACTTATGTAAGAGTTCTCTTCACAAGTCATGGCATCACTTCGCGCATCCCCAAAAGGCGTTGCAGAAGCTAAAAAGGCTTTTAAGCTTAAGGGCTGGACGCAGGAATATCTAGCAGGTAGCGTAGGTTGTACTCGACAGGTTGTTGGGAAGTTTTTTGCAAGACGCTCAGTTGCCAGTCATTTCTTTACCGAAATCTGTGCTGAACTAGGTCTAGAGTGGGGAAAGATTGCTGAACTTGAACCAGGCGAAAGCAAGCTGGATAACGGTATTGATATCGATGCCCTAGTGCAAGAGGTACGCGAAAAGGTAAAAACCAGCATCCAAGAGCGCTGTGGTACGATGCGCGTACTGGATATGACTCAGCCCATTGGCTTGAATAACATCTACACCAGCGTCAACATTCTGGAGCAAATCACTGGACGTAGGCGTAAAGAGATTGCAGAACTGTTGCAAAGTTGCAACCCGGAGAATTTTGATCGCTTTGGACTTAGTGATGTGCGAGAGGAACGAGTACCAGGGCTGGAAGCAGTTGAGAAGTACTCCAAGCTGATGATTTTGGGGAAGCCAGGAGCGGGTAAAACTACTTTTTTGAAATATGTAGCGCTTCAATGCAATGGGGGTAAATTTCAGGGCGCTCATGTGCCAATTTTTGTCACCCTCAAAGACTTTGCTGAAGCTAAAGACAAACCGAACTTACTGGAATACATTAGTCAGCAATTCTCTAGTTGCAGCCTGACAGATACTAAAATTAATGACTTATTTAACCAAGGTAGGGCTTTAGTTTTACTCGATGGTTTGGACGAAGTTAGAGAAGAGGATAGCCACCGTACTTTAAAGGAAATTCGCGATTTTTCCGATCAGTTTTTTCACAATCGCTTTGTAATTACCTGCCGGATTGCAGCGCGGGAATATACCTTTGCAATGTTTACGGAGGTAGAAGTTGCGGATTTTCATAGCGAACAAATTTCCACTTTTGCAACCAATTGGTTTAGAGGTAAATCTGTAAAATCAGCAACTTTTATTAAACGTCTTGAAGATAATAATCGAATCAAACAAATCGCCGCCAGTCCGCTGCTGCTGACGCTGTTGTGTTTGGTATTTGAAGAGTCAGGTGATTTTCCGGCAAATCATTCTGAGCTATACAAAGAAGGACTGGATGCGCTACTAAAAAAATGGGATGCCAAGCGCGGAATTGAGCGCGATCAGGTTTACAAAAAGCTATCACCCCAGCGCAAGGAAGATTTACTCAGTAAAATTGCCCTGACTACGTTTGTGCAGCAAGACTATTTTTTCAAGCAGAAAGTAGCTGAGCGATATATTACAAATTACATCCGTAATTTACCCGATGCCAATAATGACCCGGAAGCATTGCAACTAGACAGTGAAGTGGTTTTGCGCTCAATCGAATATCAGCATGGACTATTGGTGGAACGGGCTAAAGGTATTTACTCTTTTTCCCATCTGACATTTCACGAGTATTTCACGGCTAGAGAAATTATTTTGGGGACACGACCACTAGAGGAGGCGTTACAAAATCTAGTCAGCCACATCACCGAGAAGTCCTGGCAGGAAGTCTTTTTATTGGCAGTTGGGATGTCGTCAAGTGCAGACCGTCTATTGCTGTTAATGAAACAGCAGGTTGATGCGATCGTAGCTGATGAGAAATTGCAGCAGTTCTTGATGTGGATGAGTGAAAAATCCACTTTAGTCCAAGGTGACTACAAGCCAGCAGCTGTTCGAGCCTTTTACCTTGACATTGACATCCAACTTGACCCTGACCGTACACTTGGCTGTGTTCTTGACTTCCCTTTTACTCGTGCCTTTACCTGTGCCAGTCTTTTGGCTCGTGCCCTTAACCTTGAGCCTAGCCGTGCCTTTCTTGATATTGCTCTTGAACTTGACTTTAGCCTTGCCCGTTATCGTGCCCTTGAACCTGCTCTTGCCATTGCTCTTGATCGCGCCCTTGCCATTGATCACTACCTTAGTCATGACCTTGACCGTGGTGAATCTAAACTGGGGCAGGCATTGCAACTACTCAACAAACAACTACCTGACCGAGATGGTAGTGAGGAGATATTAGGGAATTGGTGGAAAGCTAACGGTCAAGCTTGGGGCGATCAATTGAGAGCTGTGATAATTCCACATCGCAGTCTTGGTGAGAATTGGCAGTTCAGCGAGTTCAGCAACCAGCAGAAGGAAGTGCTGAGGCAATATTACGATGCCAATTTGTTGCTAGTGGCTTGCCTAAATAGCGATTGTTATGTGAGCCGTGAGGTGCGATCGCAGATTGAGGATACCTTGTTGTTACCTATTGCTGAGATTGAGCAACGAAAAAGGTGATTTGTGTGGTGCGCGATCGCTTCTAGCTAAGATTAATTGATAACGGAGTTGAGTGCTAGCATCTTGCTCCCTCGTACCTTATGGAGACAAAACTTAAACCAGACTGAATGCGATCGCGCTTTTTTGCTGGCATTCGCACGACTGCGGTGAAATGTAACAGATTGCAAAGGTATAATGAGGGGTGGAAAACCGTTAAAACTTATTCGAGCGTAGTAAATTAAATGCGAGTAGCGATCGCTGGGGCAGGTTTAGCAGGGCTTTCCTGCGCCAAATATCTCACTGATTTAGGTCACACACCCATCGTCTTAGAACGCCAAGACGTACTTGGGGGTAAGGTGGCAGCGTGGAAAGACGCAGACGGCGACTGGTACGAAACTGGGCTGCATATCTTTTTTGGGGCTTACCCCAATATGTTGCAGCTGTTTAAAGAACTCGACATAGAAGATCGATTGCAGTGGAAAGAACACGCATTGATCTTCAATCAGCCAGACAATCCAGGTACTTATTCCCGTTTCAACTTCCCTGACTTGCCAGCACCGATTAATGGCATCGTGGCAATTTTACAAAACAACGATATGCTGACTTGGGGTGAGAAAATCCAGTTAGCTAAGGGATTGGTTCCAGCCATGCTCCGGGGTCAAAAGTATGTCGAAGAAACGGATAAGTATACCTTTTCTGAATGGCTGAAGCGACAAGGCGTGGGTGATGAAGTACAACAAGATATTTTTATCGCTGCATCTAAATCACTTAACTTCATCAATCCAGACGAGATTTCTGCTGTAGTTCTACTGACTGCTCTTAGAGCCTTCCTTCAACAAAAGAACGGCTGCCAGATGGCTTTTCTAGATGGTTCTCCGACAGAGCGATTATGTCAACCGATGGTGGATTATATTACTGAGCGTGGCGGGGAAGTGCGGTTGAATGCGCCGCTGAAAGAAATCTTGCTTAATCCAGATAACACAGTTAAGGGGTTTTTGATCCGAGGGTTGAATGGGTCAGAGGATCAAGTTTTGACGGCTGATTTGTATGTTTCGGCAATGCCAGTTGATCCCTTAAAGTTGATGTTGCCTACGCCTTGGAAACAGATGGAGTATTTCCAAAAGCTAGACGGATTGGAAGGAGTACCAGTAATTAATGTGCATTTATGGTTTGACCGCAAACTAACAGATATTGACAACGTGTTGTTTTCGCGATCGCCTTTACTCAGCGTTTACGCGGATATGAGTAATACCTGCCGCGAGTATGCCAACCCTAATCGTTCGATGCTGGAATTAGTTCTAGCCCCGGCAAAAGATTGGATTAGCAAGCCGGATCAGGAAATTGTTGCCGCGACGATTGTAGAACTGGAAAAACTGTTTCCTGACCATTTTGGGGGAACTGCGCCAGCTAAGTTACTGAAATATCACGTAGTTAAGACACCCCGCTCAGTCTACAAAGCTATTCCAGGTTGCCAGCAGTACCGTCCCTCTCAAACTAGTCCAATTCCAAATTTCTATCTCACAGGGGATTACACCATGCAACGCTATTTAGCGAGTATGGAAGGTGCCGTCCTTTCTGGTAAGCTGACAGCGCAGGCAATTGCCGAACTGCATTCCGAGGAAAATTCCTCTAGCCTGCAAATACAAAACTTCCAGCCTGCAACGAATGCTGCAACTGCCTGATTCCCCCCCCTGCATGAGAACGCTGGCTTCTGTAGAGGATGCCTACCAACTTTGCCGCCAAATCACGGCAAAGTACGCCAAAACTTTTTATCTCGCCACGTTGCTGGTGAGCGAAGCGAAGCGTAGAGCTATTTGGGCAATCTATGCTTGGTGCCGCCGCACCGATGAACTGGTTGATGGTCCTAGTGCCGCGCTAACAACCCCCGAAACCCTTGACCGCTGGGAAGCACAGCTAGAATCAATGTTTGCGGGTTATCCAATGGATAACCCAGATGTAGCTTTAGTAGATACTTTACAGCGCTTCCCGTTGGACATTCAGCCGTTTCGGGATATGATTGCCGGTCAGCGTATGGACTTGTATCGGAGTCGTTACCATAAATTTGAGGAATTAAATCTTTACTGTTACCGCGTTGCTGGGACTGTTGGTTTGATGTCAACGGCGGTAATGGGCGTGGATACTTCCAGTAACACAGCTGCTTGGAACTCGCATCAGCAGCCCTATAGTCCAATTAAAGAAGCGATCGCCTTGGGAATCGCCAATCAACTCACCAATATTCTGCGAGATGTCGGAGAAGATGCGCGACGGGGGCGGGTTTATCTGCCTTTGGAAGATTTATCTAAGTTCAACTACACTGAGCAAGACTTATTTAAGGGTGTGGTTGATGAACGATGGCGGGAACTGATGCGGTTCCAAATTCAACGGACACGCCAGTTTTATGCCGAAGCGGAAAAGGGAATTAGTTATCTATCTCCTGATGCCCGCTGGCCAGTCTGGGCAGCTTTGATGAACTACAGCCAGATTTTGGACGGAATTGAACGTAACCAATACGATGTGTTTAATCAGCGTGCCTATGTGCCAAGTGTGCGAAAGCTGCGAAATTTACCCGTGGCTTGGTTGCGATCGCAGGTGCTTTAAGAATAGTTTTGACTTTTAAATTAAATCTCCTTACTTCATTTTCAAAAGTTTAAACATCGTACTGTCCAAAATCTGCTACCATAATGTTTCATCACTCTGGAGAGGTGGCTGAGTGGTCGAAAGCGGCAGATTGCTAATCTGTTGTACGAATCGTAAGACCGTACCGAGGGTTCGAATCCCTCCCTCTCCGTTTTTAGGGCATTTATTTTAATAATCATCAGGCTAATTTTGGCACAAAAACCCGTTCTTATTTAGCTAGAGCGTGGGCGAAGTATTTCCTGTAAGAGACTGGGAGCATACAACGTCTTTACTAGCAGATTTGTACAGCTTTTTTGGAGGCGGAAACGTTTTTGCAGGGTAGCACTTCTAAGATGTGACTAAATCATCTGATAGAAAGTATGCCTCGTCGCCTAGAAAGACTGTTGCAGATTGACGCACTACTACGAACAGGACAGCGGCAAACTGCTGTTAGTCTTGCGGAAGAACTAGAAGTCAGCGAACGTACAGTTCGTAGTGAGTTGGCTTTTTTGCGCGATCGCTTTCATGCCCCATTAGAGTTCAGTCGCAAGCAAGGTCATCACTACACTGACCCAGAATGGCGTTTACCCAGTATTCCCTTAACTAAGGGAGAACTGTTTGCTCTGACGTTGGGAGCCAGGATGTTAGAGTCATACTCAGGCTCCACGTATGCATCAGAATTGCGTTCTGCGATCGCTCGATTAGGTGAACGATTACCAGAGCAAACATGGGTAGATCTGCAACAGGTGGCAAATGAGCGGATTCTATTTCGCGCTGGGGCAGAAATTGACCTCGATCCAGAAATTTGGCACAGGCTAGAAGAGGCTTGTCAGGTTTCTCAGTCAGTGCAAATGGAGTATTACACGGCTAGTCG
>JBGTCQ010000025.1:0-18814 GCA_041748755.1 Chroococcidiopsidaceae cyanobacterium
AATAACATAGTCTTTGATACTAATCACGTCAAAATTGTGCCGCCCATTAAGCGCTCATACCGATACTTCAATTCCGCCTGCAATAAAGGCCAGCGCTCTAAAGTTTCATCTCTAACTATTACCTTCTCAGCTGCCTCCCGCGCTAATTCCAAAACCTCTTGATCTTCCACCAAACTTGCCAGCGTAAAGTCAGGCAATCCAGATTGACGAGTACCCAGCACTTCACCAGGGCCGCGAAAGCGCATATCCATCTCTGAGATGAAAAAGCCATCCTGGGATTGTTCCAACACCTTCAAGCGTTGACGAGCAGTTTCAGTCTTGGAACTACTCATCAGTAAACAGAAAGATTGCTCAGCACCTCGACCAACACGACCCCGCAACTGATGCAACTGCGATAAACCAAAACGCTCTGCATTTTCAATCAGCATTACAGTTGCATTAGGAACGTCCACACCTACTTCAATCACAGTTGTAGAAACCAGGATTTGAGTCTGATTGTCACGGAATTTGTTAAGCGCCTCATCCTTATCGGCTGAACTCATCCGACCATGAAGCAGTCCCACTTGGAAGTCAGGGAAGATGGTTTCTTGAAGCCGTTGATGCTCTTCAACAGCGGCGCGAACATCCAGCTTTTCCGATTCTTCAACCAGGGGTAACACAATATACGCCTGACGCTCCTGAGCGACTTCACGACGGATCAGATCGTAGGCGTGAGAGCGTTCCTTACCCGTTAGTGCCGTTGTATGAATCTTCTGCCGTCCTGGTGGCAACTCATCAATTTGACTTACATCCAAATCGCCATGTAACGTCAGCGCCAATGTCCGGGGAATTGGTGTCGCCGTCATTGTCAACACATGGGGGGATTCGCCTTTTTGCTGTAACCGAGCGCGTTGTCCCACTCCAAACCGATGCTGCTCATCAATCACTACCAAACCCAACCGCTGGAAATTTACTGGATCTTGAATTAAAGCATGAGTACCCACCAGCAGCGGTAATTCACCAGTTTGCAGATGAGCATGAATTTGGCGGCGTTTGGCAGCTTTGGTTGAACCCGTCAGCAGTTCCACAGGTAGATGCATGAGATTGAACCAGCTGACTAACTTACGATAGTGCTGTTCTGCTAAGACTTCTGTAGGTGCCATTAATGCCGCTTGGTAGCCTGACTGAATTGCAGCTAGGATAGCAACCACCGCCACGACAGTTTTACCAGAACCAACATCTCCTTGCACCAGGCGATTCATTGGCACAGATTTTTGCAAATCATTGAGGATATCGTTGACTACCCGTTGTTGTGCGCCAGTTAGTTTAAACGGCAGTATATGGTGGAATTGATCAATTAGCTGACCAGTGGAGGCAAGGATAGCACTAGTCTGGATTTGGCGTGCCTTACGCTGACGTTGCAGTAGACCCAGCTGGAGGTAGAAAAACTCATCAAAGACGAGGCGGCGACGGGTGACTTCTAAGGCGGCGCTATCTGGGGGGAAGTGGATATTGGCGATCGCTTCTTTTAACTCTATCAACCCATACTGCTTCAACAAGGCAGCTGGCAGCGGATCTTTCAGATGCGCGATCGCTGGTAGAGCAGCAATCACTGCCTGTCTTACCATATCTGCCCCCACTCCCTCCGTCAGGGCATAAATCGGCACCACTCGACCAATAGTGAGCGAATCAATCGTGTCTCCTGGGTGTGCCAAAACTTCTAGTTCAGGATCTTCCAGCGTCAAACCATATTTGCTTTCTTTCACCAATCCCGAAGCTGCAACTACTGCACCAACTAAGTATCGACGCTTTTGCTGTTCCTGCCAGCCGCGATTCGAGTAGCGATAACCAGCAAAAAAACGGTTGATTTTGATTTGACCGGTATTATCTTTCAGCACCAGTTCTAGAATCGTCAATTTAGAGTTGCGGGGGCTACTGAAGCACGTACAGCGCTTTACAGTTCCCACCAGCGTCACCGTTTCACCAGCCTCCAGTTCGCGGATATTAACCTGACGTGCATAGTCAATATGATCGCGGGGGTAGTAGAACAGGATGTCTCGCACGGTGTTAAGCCCCAGCCGCGCTAGATACCCACCTTTTCTTAGCCCCACTTCTGGTAAGCTGGTCAGCGGTTGGTCAAGGCTAGGGGCAATCCGTCTTACCTCGACTGAATTGGGTTGAAGTAGAGGAGTTGTTTTAGGTGGTTTAGAGTTTTGAGATGAGGCTTGAGGCACGAGACATGAGGATTTATTGGGATCTTCTAACCCCTCACTTTCTCTGTACAACTGGTGCAAATATCGGCGAGCTTCTGCTACTAAGTGTTGCCGATCTTCAAGTGTCAACTGAGGATAACTAGCAAATTGAATTGCCATTTCTTGCCAGCGGCGACGCTCAACTAGCGGTAGGGCGGCTGGGGGTTTGCCAAAACTAAGACTGAGAAACTCACTGAAGCGGTATTGTTTCCCCACAAGATCGGTAAAGCCCCGTTCTGCCTCCACTGCCAAGGCTTTCTGCAATCGCAACCAATCTGGTGATGTTTGCATGGTGTCTTCCATAGCAGTTAGGCTACAAGCCAGGGCAGATTGATGTATTCAGAAGTAAAGTCATTCTCTTTTGCCCTTTCCCCTAACCGCTGTTTGTTTTCTAGTCATCAAACCAGCTAGCACGCCATCCGGCTTCTGCCTCCGCGACTGCCCGCTCCCGCTGTTTTTTAAGATAGTCCCGCAAGAGCGATCGCGCCCTAACTTCTAAGTTCCGAATTTGGTTGCGTCCAGTCCTTACCATCACATCAGCAAACTCAATCTCTGACAGCCGCAGATTAACGGCGATGATATGTGTAATCGTAGATTCCGACTCCTGATTATTTTCCGTTTCAATCAACAAGTTTAGAAGGTTAGGGGGACCAGCCATTGCTTCGCCAGAGGCTGATGCATTCATGGCAGCTTCGAGCACTGGTGCTGGCAATGTTTTTGGTAGTATTCCAGCTTGCTGTAATAAGCGATTAGTTTCATGGGAACTTATTTTCAAGGTATTAGCGATCGCCTGCTCCAGGTTCTGTTGCCATTGAATAAGCTCCGTCGGGTTAGAGTGGTGATGATTTTGATTGATTGATTCAGTTAAATCCAATTTCGACTCCTCAATCTTAATCTCAGCAATCAATTGCTCAGCTGCATTTTGACCCAACTTTCGGATAGTTTGCTGCAATTGTTGCCGTTGGTTAAAAGGTAAACCAAGAAACGGTTTTGGATAGCCCTGAGTACATAGGTGATAACTTGCCAGAATCAGTTGCTGCCGCACAGCTTGTCCCAAAGCGGTGAGATAACTTGTGTAGGCGCTGTGGAGTTCTGCCGCAATTACTTTCACCGCTGCTTCCAGTGCGGTAAGATCTCGCTCAATTTGCTCAACTGTTGCCATAGCCTCCCTATCTCTAGACAATTCCTTATACAGGCGTACAAATGTACTTTACTTTAGGATAGCGACTAAAAATGTTGCTCATTTATTAATAAAAGACAGGTCAGCCTAAGTTTGGTTGACCTGTCCTTTTAGTCAGCAATAAAAACACTGCCAATTATTAACTGCCCAATTGAGCCGCGACTTCTTCAGCAAAGTTGCTTTCCTGCTTTTCAATTCCTTCACCCAACACAAAGCGCACAAAGCGACTGACTTGAATGTTTTCACCCACAGTTGCTATGCTCTGCTTAACTAGCTCTTCCACTGTGATACTTTGATCACGGATATAAGGCTGATCCATCAGAGTCATTTCTTTGAGGCGTTTTTCAATTCGACCCAGAACAATCTTTTCTTTGATGTTCTCCGGCTTTTTCCCTAAATCATCCCGACCCATTTCAATGTCTTTTTCCTTCTGGGCGATTTCCGCTGGAATGTCTTCTACCTTTACGTACTCGACATTAGGACAAGCCGCAATTTGCATGGCGATATTCCGCACCAAGGTTTTGAAAGCTTCATCATGGGCGACAGAATCACTTTTGCAGGTAACTTCCACCAAGACACCCACTCGACCGCCAGTATGAATGTAGCTGTCTACTAGTCCTTGTGTCCCTTCATCCAGCATAAATCGGCTGAAGCGACGCACCTGAATATTTTCACCAAGCTGGGCGATATTTTGCTTTACTAACTCTTCGACCGTAATATTTTGGTCTTGAATGTAGGGCTGAACCATCAAAGATGTAACATTCTCGCAGTCCGCCGCTTGCTTGGCGATGTTCTGCACTAGAGTTTTGAAAGCTTCATTACGGGCAACAAAATCAGTTTGGCAGTTGACTTCTACAAGAACACCCACCCGACCATTCGGGAGAATGTAGCTGTCCACTAGCCCTTCTGCCGCTACGCGATCGCCTTTGTTACCCGCACTGGCAATACCCTTTTGCCGCAACCAGTCAGCGGCTTTGTCCATATCGCCATCAGTTTCTTTCAGCGCCTTCTTACAGTCCATCATGCCAGCGCCGGTTTTTTGGCGCAGTTGTTGGACAACTTGTGCAGATATTTCCGCCATTTTGCCTCAATTCCTAACTTGACTGACACTTCTATCTGATTATCTATCTTATTTATCACTCTAGTAGGACGGAAACCCGTCTCTACACTTGAGTAATGACTATTCCTCAGTTTCCTCTGCTTCATCGGGAATCAGCGCGTCGGTAGATTCGTCCTCATAATCGACGAGGTCCTCACTGCCATCGTAATCTTCGTAGTCTTCTTCAGCCTCAAGCTGGCCATGACGACCTTCATAAATTGCATCTGCCAATTTACCAACTATCAGCTTAATTGACCGGATAGCATCGTCATTAGCGGGGATAGGAATATCAACTAAATCCGGGTCACAATTTGTATCCAACATCGATACAATCTGAATCCCCAATTTCTGACATTCTTGAACTGCGTTATACTCTCGCCGCTGGTCTACAATTATCACAATGTCGGGGACTTTTCGCATTGTTTTAATTCCACCCAGGTATTTCTGGAGTTTTACCATCTCCCGACGTAGCATAGAAGCTTCTTTTTTTGGCAACAAATCAAGTGCCCCACTTTCCTCCCGGCGCTCCAATTCTTTCAGACGATCTACCCGCGTTTTAATAGTTGTCCAGTTTGTGAGCATTCCGCCCAACCAACGCTGGTTGATGTAGTGGGAACCACAACGAGCAGCTTCTTGCGCTACAATCCCAGCAGCTTGCCGCTTAGTGCCGATAAATAGGAACTTTTTCCCCTGTTCAGCAGCTGAACGCACATATTTATAAGCGTCTTCCATCAACTGGGCGGTTTGCACCAAGTCGATAATATGGACTCCATTGCGGGAAGTATAGATATAAGGGTCCATTTTTGGATTCCACCGCCGGGTTTGATGCCCGAAGTGAACTCCTGACTCCATCATTTGAGCCAATGAAATAACTGCCATATTTTTTTCAACTCCTGATTCGGGTTAAACCTCCATCCAGGTGCATTTCTTTGTCAGAAACACCCGAAATTAACTGGATGTGCGAGTTTAGACAACTTTTCTAGTTTATCATACTTAAGATAACTTTGAACAGTAAGTATAACTTTTATGGTTAAAAATTGGGGCAAGTTCCCAATCGGCGATCGCCCTTTGATTTAGCACCGTTTTCTAACCACTCAATAGGTTTCTCTTCCGCAAATATTAATTAACGAATGTCAAAGTTGCTACAAGTCAATAAGAGAGGAAATCACTCTGAGCAAGAACTTAGGATCTCAGTTGAAGCACGAATATTAGCTTGTTTGAAACGGTGCAGAACTTCTTGCAGGCGATCGCACTCAGCAATTAAACTAATCCGCACATATCCCTCGCCAGCAACTCCAAAGGCATTGCCAGGAGTTATCACTACCCCAGTTTGCTGCAACACCGAAAGAGCAAAATCTGTTGAACTTACACCAGCGGGGCAAGGTACCCAAAGATACATTGTTGCTTTTGGTTGCGGAATATTCCAACCCAGTTGCGCTAACCCTTTAATTAAAAAATCGCGGCGGCGACGGTAGCGAGTTTGCACCTCATCCAAATAAACATCCGGTAGCTGCAAAGCCGTCTCAGCTGCTGCTTGTAATGCAGCAAAAATGCCGTAGTCTAGATTTGTTTTTAGCGTCCGCAACCCCTGAATAATGTGGCGGTTGCCAACAACAAAACCCACGCGCCAACCTGCCATATTATAGGTTTTTGACAGAGTATGAAACTCGACCCCAATTTCTTTGGCACCAGGAATTTCTAACAAGCTGGTGGGCTGATAGCCATCAAAGGCTAACTCGGCATAACACAAGTCATGAACTAGGAGAATTTCGTATTTTCGCGCAAAGGCGACAATATCTGTGAAGAATTCGCGGGGCGCGGTGGCAGCAGTAGGATTACTGGGATAGTTGAAATAGAGAATCTTTGCTTGTTCGGCAACAGCATCGGGAATTGCCGCTAAATCTATCAGCCAGTCATTCTCCGGTTTGAGAATTAGACTGTGGACTTTACCACCTGCAATTAAGGGACCCCGAAAATGAGCGGGATAAGCGGGGCTGGGGACTAAAACTAGATCTCCTGGATTGACATAAGCGATCGCCAGGTGAGTCAGTCCTTCTTTAGAACCTAATAGCGGTAAGGCTTCGCTATCTGGATCGAGATTAACTGCATAACGGCGGTGATACCAACTTGTGATCGCCCGCCGGAAACTAGCAGTACCTTCAAATGGGGGATAGCCGTGATTTGCTGGGTTTTGAATCGCAGCGATCGCGGCTTCTACTACAGGCTGAGGTGTTGCTCCATCTGGATTCCCCATCCCCAAATCAATCAAGTCCAGCCCTTGTTCCCGCGCCCGCGCCTTGAGTTCATCTAAACGAGCAAATACATACGGCGGTAGCGTTTGGATGCGTTGGGCTGGACTAATCCAATCCATCATTGCCCTACCTCATCGTTGATTACCCTTGTTGATGAGGTAAGTGCATGTCCATTGGTGGGAGCAGTAGTTGAAACCATCGCCGCCATTAGTTGCTCCGGCACAACTTTGAAAGGTAGTCGATGGATGTCAGAATTGGGATTTACGGCAATTTCAACCGCTTTTTGCAACTCTGCCAATGTGATGTTGCCCAATCCTAAATCGCCCAATGTTTGAGGCAGTCCAATTTCTGCGTAAAACTTCAATAGTTGTTGCCGTGCAGCGGCTGCCAGTTGGTTCCCTTGCACCATTTCTTCTAAACGTAGTTGCACCAAAATTCCGTAAGCGACTTTTTCGCCGTGTATGCTGCTGTGTATCGGCAAATGAGTTAAACCATTGTGGACGGCATGGGCTGCTACTGTACGACACTGAGCGCCTCCCAGTCCTCCAATTACCCCAGCTAGTAGAACTGTTGCATCGACAACTTCTCGCCAGACGGCGCTGCCTGGTTCTTTAAGTGCGGCAGCTGATTTTTGCAACAAAATATCTCGCAGAACTCTTGCTTGTTGCACTGCGGCAATTATTAAGGTTTGCTCGGAGTTACCACTGCTAACAGATGCTTCGTACCACTTAGCGATCGCATCCCCAATTCCAGCTACTAATGTGTGTTGCGGCGCAGTCTGAATTAACTCGTAATCCAGTATTAGTAAATCAGGACAACGAGCGAGACTGACATCGTAGAGAAATGCCCCTTGCTCAGAATAGACATTAGAAAGGGCTGTCCAAGCGGCACAGGTAGCAGCTGAGGTGGGAATGGTAACGACTGGTAGCTGCTGTTGATTGGCAAGTAGTTTAGCAGCATCGAGTGCCTTACCTCCGCCTACACCAATAATCAAATCTGCTTGATGTGCTGTCACTGCCTGTCTCAAAGACGCTAACCCAGCTTCACTACAATCGCGTCCATAGTTAGCTTGGGCAACTTGTAGCTGCTCTAGAATAGGTTGCAAATGGGGCTGCGCGATTACCAGAGTGCGATCGCCTCCCACAACCATTGGGCGACTGCCCAAATGAGCGATTACTTCTCCGGCCTGTTCTAATGCCTGAGAGCCTCGGATCACCTGTGCTGGAGCAACGGTGAGAGAAAAATGTGTAGTAGCTTGCATCCTCAAATTTTAGACTAGACTCCTTTTAACACTATTTCCCTTTCAAAGTTTGAAACATGGTAGTCTAGGCGGCAGACTTTGGCAATTGAGCCAGATTTTCCTGGTAAATTTCAATCGCCATTTGGTCATCATCGCGCTTTGAAAGCGATCGCTTCACCTGAGCCAAGTAAAGCGGCTTTGAAACTCCTGGTTCAGGATGAATAATGGTACGCACCCGGATTGTAAGTTCATCTTCGTTTCGACCTAAACGCCCAAGGGAATATAAATCGCTTGCGGCTTGACGCAGAGTTGCTTCTAATTGTGATTCTGGGATTCGAGGTGGAACAGCAATTACTACTTGGGTTGCCCCATTGTCATATACACGGACAAATCGGGCTGCACCCGGAATTACTGTGCGGGTTAAAGGTGCTAAGCTGAGAGCGAATAACCCGCCTGTCAACACGCCGAGAAAGCCAGTCGCACCGACCAGCCGGAACCTGCCGCTCCATTTCAAAATAAAGCCTAAGAAGGTTATGGCAGCGAAAACAAGAGTGGTAATACCGGCCCACTGGGCTAGGTTAAGAAAATCAGCAGTAGTTGACATAAGAACTTAGATATTTTCGTTACTGATAAACCCAGCTGCATCTGAGATTGGTGATTCTAAAGCAGCTTTTAAGGTATGCCAAGTGAGGTTAGCACATTTAATTCGTACGGGAAATTGGGCAACCCCCGCCATGACGTTCAGTTTTCTTAGTTCTTTAGGAAACTCGTCTTCACCTTTCATCATGCTTTGAAAGCGTTGCACCATAGCCAAAGCTTCGCCCACTTGCTTACCGCGCAAAGCATCAGCCATCAGATCAGCAGAAGCCATAGCGATCGCGCAACCTTCCCCTTCAAACTTCACGTCCTCAATCTTGTCGCCTGTCTCATTCAACTGCAACGTTAGTTCAATTGTGTCACCACAAGATGGGTTATGTCCTCGCTGAGACCGATGCACCGGAGTTGTTTTGCCCTTATGTCGTGGCTTTTTGTAATGTTCTAAGATCACCTGTTGATACAGATCGCGCACATTGCTCAATGTCATAATTGGCTGGTTAAGACTTTATTTACCTATTTTGATCCTATCAGTCTTTAAGAGGGGCTAGGGACTAGGGGCTAGGGGCTAGGGAAATCCCCTTGACGCATTATCAAGGGATTTTTATAAGGATGCCTTAAATATGATTGGCTACGCCTCTCGACCTAAATATTTTTTCTTAATTCAAGTTTAAAAACACACACGAGTGAAACATGAGTGGGGCTGGAATTTTTCTTTATTCCCCTAGCCCCTAGCCCCTAGCCCCCAGCCCCTTTTCCTGCCTATAATGCCTCGCCACCAACTACTACATCACGAATCCGGAGACTGGGACCACCACAACCTACTGGT
Organism: Chroococcidiopsidaceae cyanobacterium; assembly: GCA_041748755.1. GTDB lineage: Bacteria > Cyanobacteriota > Cyanobacteriia > Cyanobacteriales > Chroococcidiopsidaceae > JAHHHE01. Next base: position 9,426 of record JBGTCQ010000025.1, read on the forward strand.
AAGCCACTTTGTCCTCCTTTGCCGCACCCACCGGATTCATCCCAATAAAAATCATCGCCGATCGCTTCAATATCAGCTAAAGTTTGGAAGACATTACCAGAAAGCGTCACATCTCTTACAGGTTCGGCAATTTGTCCATTGCGAATCATCCAAGCTTCACCTGCACTAAAAGTGAACATTTCCCCATTTGTCATCCCGCCTAGCCAGTTACGGGCATAAACTCCTTCTTCGATACCGGTAAATAAGTCTGCTACTGGTGTTGTCCCCCGTGAAATCCATGTATTGGTCATCCGGACAATCGGAGTATGGTGGTAGTTGAGACACCGAGCATTGCCAGTAGGCGCTTCTCCCAACTTGCCCGCTGTTTCGCGGGAGTGCAGTCGTCCTACCAAGACTCCATCTTTAATTAATTGAGTTGTAGTAGCGGGTGTGCCTTCATCATCATAGAAGTAGCTACCACGATGACCCTCGGGAGCAGCACCATCAAATATTTGCAGTTCTTTTGGTCCAAATCGCCGCCCCAAGCTCATCACTTCCAGCAGATCCGGGTTTTCGTAAGCCATGTCTGCTTCTGAAAGATGACCAAAAGCTTCGTGGACAAATAAACCGCTCAGAATCGGATCTATGACAACAGTGTAGGTATTGCCTTTTACAGGTGGTAGAGACAGTGCCGCGATCGCTCTTTGAGCAGCACTGCGGACTTGTTCATCTAAATGAGTTAAATCTTCATAAGCTTTGCGTGATCCTGTAGTTTCGCGTCCGGTTTGCACAGTGTCACCATTTCTAGCAGTGGCGGCAAAGCGCATTTCCATATCTACCCAAGATTGCTCAATTAATGTGCCTTCTGAACTAGCAATAATTACCCGTTGGGCAGTGTCGCCATAACGGACAGAAGTAGTTGTAATTCGGGGATCAACGCTTTTCAGGATTTGGCTGTAGCGATCGCACAGTTCTTTTTTTCTAGCAAGTGGAATTTGGCGGGGATCTGTGCCAGTTAGAGGTACAAAGCAGGTAGTTTGAACTGGATCAATTTCCGCTAGTTGGGTTTCGCCATCGCCAACTATCCGCGCAGCTGCTACTGCTTCTTCGATGCGATCGCTAATCGTACCCAGGTGATTAAAGCTACTCAGTCCCCAGCCACCTTGATAACAAGCCCGGATTTGGCCGCCAATCGATATTCCTTCGCTGAGGGTTTCTACTTTGTCGCCGCGCAACAAAATATCAGTCCCTTCTGCTTCTTCGAGGCGAATCACAAGATAATCTACACGGGATGAATAACGCGCGATCAGGTCAGAAAGTAAATTTTGGGCATCAGTAAGTACGGTCGGCATGGTAGAAAGCAACAATGACGTGCCTCTATTTTGCAATTAATTTGGTCGCGTGTGCTACTTGTTATTGAATTGGTAAGCAAATACAGCGCTCTGGCGTTGATTACAATACGTGGAATGATGTTATTGAAATTGCAGAAACCAGGGCTAAGGTTGGCGATCAGTGTGGCGATCGCTTTCTTCGTCTTGGGCTTAATATTTACCCTAAATCGGTACTACAGTTTTTACGCCTCGTTCGATCAAGGCATTTTTAATCAAGTATTTTGGAATAACCTCCACGGACACTTCTTTCAAAGTTCCCTTTCTTCCAGCCTGTCAACCAACGTTGTCCACAGTGGCGAAGTTCCAACTGTGTTTTACCACCGTTTAGGACAACACTTCACCCCAGCTTTATTACTCTGGCTACCGCTTTATGCCTTATTTCCTTTTCCAGCAACCCTGACTGTTTTGCAAGTCTCGTTGGTTACTGCTGCTGGCATAGTTCTATATGTGCTGGCGCGGCAGTATCTCCAGCCTCCCCTCGCAGCAATGATTACAGCAAGTTTTTATGCTGCGAATGCAATTATTGGGCCTACTTTATCCAATTTCCACGATGTCAGCCAACTGCCACTATTTGTATTTGGGCTATTGTTGGCAATGGAAAAACGCTGGTGGTGGCTGTTTTGGGTGCTAGCTATTTTAATTTTGGCAGTACGGGAAGACAGCGGTGTAACACTTTTTGGACTTGGGTTCTACTTAATTTTAAGTAAACGTTATCCCCGAACTGGTCTTGCTGTCTGCACACTCAGCTTGGGCTATATGCTGGTTCTGACTAATTTGATCATGCCACTGTTTTCCCAGGATATTTCGCGGCGATTTATGATCGAGCGGTTTGGACAGTATGCAAATGGTGAGTCAGCTTCCACCTTAGAAATTATTTGGGGAATGGTCAGCAATCCCTGGCGCTTGCTGGTAGAGCTGTTCTCACCTTTTTTCGGCACAATTCAGTATTTGTTAGGTCAATGGTTGCCTTTAGCTTTTGTCCCAGCGATCGCGCCTGCATCTTGGATAATTGCTGGATTTCCCCTACTCAAATTGTTTTTGGGTCAAGGAGAGTCTGTTTTATCTTTCAATATTCGCTATGCGATGACCGTAGTTCCAGGGTTATTTTACGGCGCAATCCTCTGGTGGTCACAGCATCCCAAAGCATTTAAACCATCATTTCGGCGCTTTTGGGTCTTTTGTATTGGTCTTTCTCTATTTTTTTCCTTTACTTCCAGCAGTTCCAGCCTAAATCGGACTTTCTATTTTCTCCTCCCAGATTCTTTTAACCCTTGGGTTCATGTCTCTTTAACTAATCAGTGGCATCATGTGAGTCAATTGCAACCGATGCTGGCTCAGATTCCACCTAATGCCAGTGTGTCGGCAACAACCTACCTCGTTCCCCATCTTTCTAGTCGCCGTGAAATCTTGCGTTGGCCTGCATTACAGTTGCGTAATGATGCTCGTCAGGTAATAAGTGTAGATTATGTTATTGCCGATCTCTGGCAGTTGCAGCAGTATCAAGTTGCTTTTGATGAGGAGCGCCAGTTGTTGCAGCAAAGCATTACTGTAATCGACCAGCTATCTAGTAATCAAGAATACGGGATTATTAATTTCAAAGATGGCGTTATTTTAATGCAAAGACAAGCTGGATCTAGTCCTTTAGCAGTGACTGCTTGGTTGACCTTCCGCCAAGAAATTCAGTCGATATTAAAGCATTCAGCTTAGTGTGACACTAGGTTTGAATAGTTAGAGGCGATGACCCGAAGGGGCGAGTCGCTTCGCGCCATCGCCTCCTCTTAGTCCACCGTGCTACTACATGAGCAAGCGAAATCAGTGTCATAAATTTTGTCAATAAAAGTCAAAATTGAAGAAGTCAGTGATGGCAAGACTCTTGATGCTGACATAAGCAAATTAAATCTGCAACAGCTTAGCAGCTATGTTTTGATACCGTCAAATTCATTAAGATTTCCGTAATTTCACTAGTAAAGTTTTTTAGCACATATCTTTAGATAGATGTAAAAATTTAGAGATATATAAAGTTGTGGGGATTGGGGATGAAAATTCTGGTACTAACCTGGGAGTTTCCGCCGCGCCTTGTTGGGGGCATTGCCCGCCATGTGGCGGAGTTGTATCCAGAGCTAGTAAAGCTGGGGCATGAAGTTCACCTGATTACGGTAGAGTTTGGTGCAGCGCCGCTATACGAGATAGTGGAAGGGATACGGATTCATCGAGTGCCTGTAGCTGAGAGTAACGACTTTTTTCACTGGGTAGTGAACTTGAACGAGAGCATCGGTAGCCACGGAGCTAAACTGATGCTGGAAGAAGGTCCGTTTGATGTAATTCATGCTCATGATTGGCTGGTAGGGGATGCCGCGATCGCCCTCAAGCACAACTTCAAAGTTCCTTTAATTGCTACCATTCATGCTACAGAACACGGTCGCCACAACGGTATCCGTACCGATACCCAGCGCTACATCAGCAGCAAAGAAAAGCTGTTAGTCTACAACGCTTGGCGAGTTATTGTTTGCACTGACTATATGCGGCGGGAAATCGAGTCGGTATTAGAAACTCCTTGGGACAAAATTGACGTAATTTACAATGGCATTCGCGCAGAGAAGAAACACCATCATGACTTTGATGCAGCAAACTTCCGCCGTCTATTTGCCAACGATGGTGAAAAAATTATTTACTACGTTGGTCGCATGACATACGAAAAAGGTGTCTCTGTTCTGCTGAATGCAGCTCCCAAGGTACTGTGGGAATTGGGAGGTGACGCTAAGTTTGTTTTTGTTGGTGGAGGCAATACTGAGCATCTCCAGCGTCAAGCCTGGGATTTAGGTATTTGGGATAAGTGCTATTTCACTGGCTTTATGTCAGATGAGCCCTTAAATAAATTTCAAACTATTGCCGACTGTGCGGTCTTTCCGAGTTTCTACGAACCGTTTGGGATTGTGGCTTTAGAAAGCTTTGCCTCCCGCGTCCCTGTCGTGGTTTCAGATACTGGCGGTTTTCCAGAAGTCGTGCAACATACCAAAACTGGTATTGTTACCTGGACTAATAATGCCGATTCTCTCGCTTGGGGCATTCTAGAGGTGTTAAAGAATCCCAGTTATAAGCAGTGGCTAGTTGATAATGCTTATCAGGATTTAGAGCGGCGATTCAGCTGGCCTAAGTTAGCCAAGCAGACTGAAGGAGTTTATCAGCGGGTAGTGCAGGAGCGATCGCATCTAGTTTGGTAATTATAGTCCCGCTTCAATTTGCCTTACCACCGTAAGAGCAGAGTAACTCACACCAGCAGTACCTTCACCGGGATGAGTTGAGTCACCAACAAGCCACAGATGCTTTAAGGAGGTACGATTGGCAAAACCAAAAGGACCGAATGTGGGTATCCGTTGACCAATGCCGCCAACAATACCTTGAGCGCGGGCTGTATAACGGGCAAAAGTGCGGGGCGTAGCAGCTTCTTGATGCCGAATAGTTTCTGGTGTCAGGTGAAAGAATTGCGAAAGTCGCGCGATCGCATCTTTTGTATACTGTTGCTTCAGCGCTTGATAATCCGCAGATTGCCACCAAGTTGGATCAACGAACGAAGAAGCAATAATTGTTGCAAAGCCCGCTGGGGCGCGTCCATCTCCCGGATGGCTAACCGAGACAAATAAAGAGTTATTCTCTCCTATCGGACCATCTGCATCGTAGAGAAACTGGAGATGAGGCGGACACCCAGACGGAATTGCGCTCTGGTCTACACCCAAATACACCACAAATGCGCCCGACGCTTGTGGTAGTTTTTCTACTCGGTGTTTGTAGTCTTTAGGAGCATTTTCGCCCAGCAATTGCACCAAGTTTTGCACTGTTACATTAGCTACTATGTGGTCAGCTACTTCTGTCCAGACTTCGCCATTTTGATTCCGAATTACTACACCCGTTGCAATGCGATCTTTTACCTGAATCTGTTCAACAGTATGGCGCATCAAAAGCTTGCCACCATCTCTTGTCAGAGCTTCAACTAGGCGATCGCTTAACACCTGCATACTACCCTGAAGATGAAATAATCCTTGAGGCAGTTGGGAAACATTTAAGGCTGTCGCGGCGTAAAGTAGTGCCGTTTTTGCTGCATCCACCTGGGAATAAAGTTTCAGTTGCAAATCTAGAAACGTTCTTAAGCGTTGGTTGTTTGCTAGCCCAAGTACTCGCAAAGCATCTCCCACTGTTAAAAAAGTGTAAGGCAGAGTTATCAAAGTCCCAGGACGAACTGCCTTAGTTAGCTGCCACAAGTCCCATAAATTTCGCGGCGGCAACACCGGATCACGCCCTTGAAACGCCCAGCTAGCTCGAAATAGATTATCTAATAGTTGCCAAAAATCTTTACTGCCAGGAAACTGCTGCTCTCGTTCTGCCTGCCATCGTTCGCGATCGCGCCAAACATTAATTGGCTGAGTTTCTCCCGGCAGATACACCGCACAAGCAGGATCGCAGGGTGTTGCTTCCGGTATGTCAATTTCTAGTTCCGAGAAAATTCGGTGGTGAATCCCACCAGGTTCTAATCCCGCTACCTGAGTTGCTCCCACATCAAAGGTAAATCCCCTGCGTTTAAATGTGGAAGCACATCCTCCTGGTACGAAGGCTTGATCCAAGACTAAAACTTGGTAGCCTCGATGAGCAAGTAATGCCCCTACTGTGAGTCCACCAATTCCGGCTCCAATGACGACTACACGAGATTTGCTGTTGCCAATCTGACTGCTTGGCATAAATTAATCATGAGACATTTATTACAACTTAACATTTGTTAATACTTGACTGGTGGCTTAAAAGTAGGTAGGACTTATGCAGGGGTCTTAGCATTATTGGATCAGTATTGTTGCCTCTTCCGCTTTAGTGTGCAGGTTTTTTTTCAGCTCTTGCCCAACTTTTGCAATTAGTTGATCAAAAGTCTCCCGTTTCTCTGTCAGTTGTTTCCTAAGACTCGACTCTAACTCGGAACTCATCTCCTCACACACACTATTGATCTTGCTATCTCCCAACAAAATAGAACGACTCCAACTAGGAATATCCACATTTTTTTGGATCGCCTCTTTGATTCCCTCCTTGGTTAACTCCACTCCCGATGCCAAGAACGCTGCGCCAAAAACAAGCGCGATCGGCCAGATGAAGTGTCCGGTTAGTAGCAGAGTAATGATGCTTGAGATAGTGCCTCCACCAACTACCAAATTGACTATAAACGCCACTGTATCAGCAAGAATAGCGTCTCCAATAGACAGATCCGGGTTTACCACAGTCGGGTCAATACCATCCTCAAACCTCAAGCTGCTTGTGGGTATCTGGAATGTTTGACAAATAGGATCTGTTTCTTGAGCCAAATCGGGTTGGATTTTGCTATTGAACCAATTGATGCATACAGTCTTTATTATCGGGTGAGCCTGGGTGTTGAGCCACTGCTTCGCCCGCATCTCAATTGAGCTTTGAAGGTCAGCTAAAGTCCGAATTCGGTTGTTTTGCCAGTCTTCTAAACCAGGTTTGACTGCGTTCTCAATTAGACCGTCTGATACTGGCTTGGCCAGCAGGTTGATCAGATCAGGGATATGTTGCTCGATCAGCTCTTTGAGCTTCTCGGAGTCACTCAGGTTGTTAACTTCTTCTTTAAATGCAGTGGCACGCAGATCCCATCGTCCTACCCGCGCTAAACCCAGTGCAATGCACCGTTCAGGCTCTGGATCGGGACGAACTTGGGATTCGGGTTCGGGGAATATTTCCTCGCAAATCTGACGGGTAAACTTCATCCGCGATGCGCCACCAGTCATCAGCACAACTTTGGGGGCAATGCCTAATTCGTTGAGCTTTTCCTTTGCTTCACTCACCGCCTCACGAAAGGACTGAATCCAGCTTTTGTGCTCCAGTTCAGGTAAAGGCTGGTTCAATATCTCCTCCATAGTCAGGCTGTTCACTTTGGGGACAAAGTAAATTTGTTCGTTAACAAATTCAAAACCACGCGCCCATGTTTCCGGATTGCTGTAAAGGTTTTCATTAGAAAAGTAGTCTTCCTTAACCTTGCGGCATTGGAGTTCACAGCGCGACTTGAGATGCGGATGTTGCTCAAACACTTTTTCGAGTAACTCTTTCTGTTCGTGACTTGCAAGAGTCTGAGCAAAAATAGCCTTGTCGATCAAGGCTGCTCCCAGGGCGTTTTGCCCAAAATCAATTGGGATTTCAGACAAGCTCTTAACAAGAGTAAAGTCCGTAGTTGAAGAGCCAATGTCGAGGATCAGCACCGCTGATTTGAGTTCGTAATAGTCGAGCTTACCGCCTTCTTTGGCTTGCATAAAAGCAGCCCGCGACTCAGGTACGACACTTAGTAACGGAACACCAGCTTCCTTGAGGAGATTTTGGTATTCTTCCCGTTCTCTAACTGACCATCCTGAAGGACACCCGACGTAAAAATAGCTGGCTTCCCCACCTTCAATCTGTTTACTTTCTTTTAAGAGGCGGTAGTAGCTCTCAAGAAAACTGCGGATTGTCTGCCTATAATTTGGGTCGTTGTTTGGCTTTTGCTTAAAAGAGATTTGGAGCCTGGTGACACCAGGTTGGATTAATGCTTGTTCGCCGACAAGAGTGCCGAGGTGCGGATGTGTGCCAATAGCCGTGATTTGGAGCTTCTTATTATTAATTTCGAGCATCTCTGGGGACTCGATGCTCTCTACCTTCGCTTTAGCCACGGCTGTTTCACCGTGCCCCAGATCAAACCCAATTGTTTCTCTAATTTGCATACTAATAAAAATGCTCAAACTTGTCATGAATTAGGAAGCCCACACCCGCGATCGCGTGCGCGTTTAGCTTTAGGAGAATATTACTTAGCGCCAGAATAAGCTGGCTCAATTACCCGACCTCGTCGGAGTACCTGTTCACCCTTCAACAAGGCGGGAGCTAGAGTCACGTAGTCCTTAGCAGATTGGTCAATGGGCGGTTCAAAGTCAAAATACCCACGAGAACTATGTTCGTCATTCGGTCGGTAAACCTGGACTCGAATTCCCTGCTCCATCAAAATCTGTGGCAGCAGTTTGGTGAGTTCAAGCGTCATCTCCGGATTTTCAAAAGATGACGTGCCGATTAGCATTTGCAGAAAATTCAACAGTTCTGGGATCTCTCCTATGCCGCCAGTTGAAACGTCGAGAGTCACTTCTTCAGCCTGGGCTACTGCACGATCAATGGTACTCAAAGCATCGGCAATATTGTCCAAAAATTTGCTATCGACTCGCGTGGTCATTTGGGGTACTTCCAGAGACTGAATACCGGGACTGTTTTCTTGGTTGGTATCAAGTTGGATCGCAACTTCCAGTCCGATAAGCAGAGACATCAGCAAGATAGCTATCCAGTCCAAGGGGTCAGATCGAGTTAACGAGAACAACAAAACTAAGATGCCTATACAGATAATTACCTGTAGCAGTTTCAATATGCTGTGAGGACGCTTAGCCGCGCTGATGATTTGTTGCGGTGGAGGCGATACCGTTTCATTGGCAGCAGTAAGGATGGCTACGGACTGCCGTAACGTGTCCAAGAAAAAGAGAGCCAGACGTGCTTGAGCCACGCTCAGATCACCGATATACATTGTCTTAAGATCGTCGATTCGGTTCTGAACCAGCTTAACTACCGCATCAAGGCTGGTCGCCTTATCGATTTCTGTCTGAAGTTCGCTGCGTCCTTTGCTAAAAAGCGTTAATAGTGTCTTCATCCGTTCCTCAAGACTTTGGCGTGGAATAAGCTACGGTTTAACCTCTACACTTCTACTGTAATGCAGGCTTTAGGACGTGCTTCGGCTGGGATGTAATGTTGTCAATGTAAAGTTCCTTTTTGGTAGTTAAATCCTGTGTACCAGTCTTGTAAAGCTGAGGATACATCACCTAGCTGGCATGGCAGCCTTAATTTGGTGTATGCCCAGCGCGGCGGTAAAACTCAGCTAATTTACAGTCAGATGCGATCGCCCTTAAAAGTGCAGCGACCGTTTTATCCAGAGGGAGCAGATGTTTGTCATAGTGTTGTGTTACA
>JBGTCQ010000026.1:0-1823 GCA_041748755.1 Chroococcidiopsidaceae cyanobacterium
TGCATTAGAAATCGGGGATTGTCCCATGCCATCCCGAATTACTTTGCCGCCACCAAATTTGACTTCCGAACCGTAGGTTGTAAAATCTTGCTCGACTTCAATGAATAACTCAGTATCAGCAAGGCGGACGCGATCGCCAACGGTAGGACCAAAAGTTTCGGCGTAAGCGCGGCGATCCATTCTGTAACTCATAGTTGCTCCTTGAGCAAGACGTTAACTGCCATCTGCTTCTGTTCTGGCTTTGCTTTTGAGATTTGACAATTCACCGCTTGAATTCTATAATTATTTCAGGTATAACCTAGGGGTGGTCGTATGACCGCCGCACACAACCGCTCTAATGAGTGGTTTTGTTGTTTTTAGGTACTGTCAAAGCAATAATATTTAATTCCCAAGTCACCCAGTTGACTAGGCTCTAGGCAGCAGTCTACAAGTAAGTTTGCATCCTTCAGAACTAAAAATGCTTTATTGCCGGGCTGCTTTTTACCCTGAGTAACTGGGTATAAACATAGATCCGCCAGTTGCATCACAGAATTACTTTTTTTCTTGCTGTCAATTCCGCGTAGTAGCCCAGACAACTCGCCAGTTGATAAGGGTGAATATTTGCTTGCACTGCTGCTGTCAAAAGGATGTCCTTGAGAGCGCAGTTCGTCAAAGTATTGTTTGAGCAGTGTGTCTTCTTTTTTGCCTGCTGATTCAAAGTAAACCATTAGCGTACCCTTTTTAAGGGCTGCATACTTTGCAGCACGTTCTACTGCAATTGAAAAAGCACTTTTCATCATTTCCCAAGTATTTTCACCATACTTATTTAAATAGCGTTTGAGGTAGCCATCGCGGGAGATGATACAAGCATGAACAATCATGGGGCAACTAACAATAGTCTTTGTAAGGTCTTCCATGAAAAGAGCTTGATCTTTATCGGATAGCTTTCCTAACCAAGCAAAACGTTTTTTTTGAGAACGTATTTCACTAGCGTGTAATGGTATTTCATCAGCAATATCCCAACGACTTTTAAAGTCTGATACAAAGGTTTTAATAGTATCTTCATTACTCCTCTCAATCAGAACTCCACCCATAGCAAAAAAAGGAGCTGAGTCGTTTGGATCAGGTTTTGGACTTCCAGACTCATCAAGGTATAGAGCAAATTCTCCTTCCCCATAGGAGCTAGCATTTTGAAGCATAGAGTTAATAGTTGTTTACAAGGTTTAGCTGTAAATTTCTCAATGTAGTATGGTAGCCTACTGATGATTCAAGTGAAGTACAGCAAGCTTATTCATTCAGTACACCATTAATTCTGCCGTTGAAGCCATAAACCTGACGGCTACCAACAAACGGTACTAACGCTACTTCTCGTTCATCTCCTGGTTCAAAGCGAACAGCTGTGCCAGATGGAATATCTAGACGCATTCCTCGTACTTGTTCTCTATCAAATTCCAATGCTTCATTCACCTCGTAGAAGTGGAAGTGGGAACCAACTTGAATCGGGCGATCGCCTGTATTTGCTACTTGTACCGTGACTACAGTACACCCGGCATTCAGTTCAATTTCTCCTGGTTGAACAATCATTTCCCCTGGAATCATTGGTAAGTCCTTAAAATAAACAAATTGGGTTGTGAACAGTCACCAGTTTTGTGCCATCGGGAAACGTAGCTTCAACTTGCACCTCATGCACCATTTCCGGCACGCCTTCCATCACCTGATCCCGTGTCAGCAGTGTTGTCCCATAACTCATCAAATCTGCAACAGTTTGACCATCTCTAGCTCCTTCTAAAATTGCAGCGGAAATATAAGCAATAGCTTCTGGATAGTTTAGTTTTAAGCCTCTG
>JBGTCQ010000027.1:0-17556 GCA_041748755.1 Chroococcidiopsidaceae cyanobacterium
CTACGAACTTGCTGATCCATCAATTTAAACTTGAGGTACTACTACAGCTTCTGCTATCTACGTTTTAAAGCTTTTATCTTTTTAGCAGTTGACGTAACACCAACTGTCAACACCAAGACTAATGTTGATGGTACAAACGGCACCCAAACACCCCAGATTAAAAGATTAAAACAGACTAAATACAGCATACCAACACTTATACCAGCTACTAAAGCTAGTCTGAGCAGCGAATGCCAGCGCCAAGCCAGTACGCCTCCAACCATAGCCCAACCCCAAATCCAGATCACCTCAATTCCAGGCGACCAAGCCCGCAATAATGGCCGCCCATCCAAAACAGCACTGAGAATTTGACTAATCATGTGTGCTTGTACTAGCACTCCTGGCATTTGCTCATCTAATATGCTTCCATAAGGAGTAGCCCAGTAGTCGGGAAAATCTCCTTTTGCGACTACACCAATTAAAACAATGCGGTTTTTAATCGCTCTGGCGTTGATGGGGCTAGATAAAAGTTGCGTTAACGTCACCTGTTCAGCAATCTGCTTCGAGGAACGGTAGTTGAGTAAGATTTGACCATTGGGATCTATGCCTTGATAGCCGCCAGTGCGAGATTTCAAAACCGGAAAAACAGTATTTCCCAACTGCAAATTTTTTTGTCGGTTGAATTTAGGTTGAATACCTGAAGGCAACAAATAGCGGAATGCTAATTGCATACTTAAGGCATAGGAGGCCGGACATAAAGATGCAGTCTCCTGGTTCATGAACATCAGATGCCGACGTACAACTCCATCGTTATCATGAATAAAGTCGCTGAATCCTAAGCGATCTTTGGGAATTTCTGGTGGTGGCTTAAGACCTTTAGTAGTTCCTGTAGCATCACCTCCTTTAATAGTTTCTGTAGCATCACTTCCTTTACACACCCCAATTAAGTTATCAGTTTGCTGGAAACGAGTAATTAAATCTCGCTGTTCTGCGGGGAAATCGCGGTAGATATCTAAACCAATTGCTCTGGGTTGATACTGCTTCAGTTTTACTAATAGTTGATTGAGAGATTTTTCGGATATGGAAGTTCCTTTCAAGGATTCACCATTGCGTCGTTGATTTGCCAGATCTGCATCGTCAATTGTTACTAATAAAATGCGATGATCGGGTTCCTCAGCAGGACGCGATCGCATCATTTGATCAAAGGCTTGTAGTTCAACACTTTGCAGCACTCCCGTCAACCTCAATCCCCCCACTAAAGCACTCATTGCTAAACTGGAAAACAAAGCCATTTTCAATCCGCATTTGAAGGATGGGGGTAAACTTAGGAAGATATTTTTCTTTTGAGTTTGTTTGAGTTCCTCCCAAGTCAGGGGCATCTGCGCCAAATTTTGGCAAATCATCGGTAGCCAAGTTGCACAAGGAAATTTATCTTCAATTCCTTCTAACCGTTCTCGCGCTTGTCGCACCGCCTGATATAAAGATTCACCACCAGCAAAACCTGCTAGAAAATACTTTAAAAACTCTTGAGCTACTTGATCTGGAACAGGTTCACGCATGACAATGATTTGTGGGATGTGCAAATCAGCTAGTTCTTGTGCTAGTCCCAATCCATCACAGGAGTTAAAAATTGCTAGCTTTAAGCCGTGTTCCACAGCTGTTTGCAGGGCATACTTTAAATCGTTAATCGTTAAACTATCAGTCTGATTAATCCAAATATGACCAATTTCCTGATCGGGGGAGCGTAGCCTCTGTCTGGGAATGGTTTGAGTTGCACTATGCCCAGCGAAAAAGAGAATGTCCCACCCTTGACTCCATAGCTGATTAGTTAGCTCTTGGCGCTTTGGTTCTACAAGAAACTTGATCTTTGCGTTGGGTAACTTCTCAAGCATTGCTCGATCTGCTTGGGTATCAATTCCAGCGCTATTACCCAAAATTGCTAGGATTCTGACATGAGCTTTAGCAGGCGATGCTTGTTTTACACGTTCATAGGCTGGAGCACTCAAAGCAATTTCAGCATGAGGGTAGCGCTGAAACAGGTCGCACAGATGCCAGGGCAATCGCTGTAGTAGGCTGTCTTCGGTTTGCAGGATCACCCGCACTTCCTCAGATCGCATTAGTTTTTCTAGCAATGTCTCTCTGATCGAGCGAAATGATTCAGCATGGAGCCAGACATTCAGACTGTTACATAACACATCGACTGCTGCCATGCAGTCGTCGATGACGGAAACGTTAGTTACTTGAACGGCATTGGCTTCTAGGCGAGAACACAAACCTAAACGGTAATAAGCCGATCGCCAGCAACTGTAGTGTTGGGGAATTTCTGGAGCTGGAGGTAGTTTCCCTGTGATCTCTGTCGAGGGGCGATCGCCATCTTCTCCAATCTGAAGCGTCACCGAAAACCCTTGCTCAAATTTTCCATCCCCTAGCTTAAAGACAACTAACTTACCCACGACTGTTTCCCTTTAAGCGCATTAACTTGATCAGATTACAAAATTCTCTGTAATGCTGACATCACCAAGAGCTATCTTCACACTAAACCTTTCTCTCGGTTCTCCTCTAAATTGCAATTGAATGTAATTATCTGTACTTCTTGCTTGAGCTTCTAAAAAAGTTTCTTGGGATTCATCAATCACAATCAGTTGGAGTAGCGGTGGCAAATAAATTTGACTGCCAGTAGGATGCACCTGTAAAACGATATTAGTTTTCTGCTCCGATTCTGGTCTGAGTTCAACCGTCAGAGCTACAGAGTGACCAGCTAGTTGCATTCCCAAATCAATAAACTTAGCCCGTCTAACACAACCGGACGGATGCTGAGATTCAGGTTCTTTAGAATCAGCCCTTCTAAAACTAAAATCCAGGTTTGTTTGTGCTGGACCTAACAGGGATTCAATAGTTTGCCAATCTATCTCAAAAACATTCTGTAGCCATTGGCTCAAATTTACTAGAGTTTGGCTGGTTGCCCCAGCTTGTAATGCGATTTGCGTTACGGGTTCCCGCAATAGATGCAAGTAACTAAGTAAATCTTCTAGCGGTTGTAATTCACTAATGGCTAAGTGTTCCATTGCTGTTTGAGCAAATCCCAACACACTTGCTTCTCTAAATAGGTCATCAAACTGAACTACTACATAGCCAATTCGATCTGACCAAACCTCTGGCGGGATGTAGCAAGTTTGCTCATGTACTGTAATTGACCGACATTCTAAGCGACCTAACCCGACAACTTCCAAATCAGCGACATTACTAAAAAGGCGCACGACTGGATTCCAGCTATCACTAGCTTTTAGGTCTGTAGAAATATCCAGCATTTGCAAGTAGTAGTTCACTACACACACAGCTAGCGTATTCAAACGGACTTGCTCTATCTTTTCAGAGGTGGGCTGTTGAGCAGCAAATTTTTGTGCTATCTTCCGGTTAGATTCCGTAATCGGTAGCGGTAAGGAAAATTCTTCTATTACTCGTGGTTGACAAGACATAATGTGTGTCCTTTACTATATATATCCTTGAGATTCGCCAAATTTACGCAAGCGGGGAATGCACTGTCGTCGATAGAAACTGGTCAAGGTCGAAATTGAAAGGTCAAATTCTGCTGCCAAAGCTTTCCATGTGGTTTCTGGGGGCAACCGTTCCAGAAGTAAAACTTGACAAGTCACCAAGGGATGTCCCTGAATATGAATCCGACGCAATTCACCATCGGGATCTGACTGAATCCACTGCCTTGTCATTTCCAAAATTGGCGGAATTTCACTAGGACCTGCTAAAGTCTCTCCAAAATCAATTAATTCATCTTCCAGCATTTGGTGAGAAACGGTTTGAGCAAGCTTTTTCTGTTCTTGAATGTAACCATCTTGTAGTCGTCGCTTCAGGTATGCGTTAAGCCAAGTTATTACGCTGCTCCAATTAGGGTCATACTTTTCACCTGTATTTGCTTCACAAAGATTTCGGCAGAAATACATCCAAGTTTGTTGCAATGCATCCTCGTAGTAAGGAGCATTGTCTTTCCAAAGCTTGCCCGACTTTACAATCAGCCGAACTAGTTGAGTCAAACCTCGCTGGCGATCGCTACTACCTAATAAGTGTCTACAAGTTTCTCTAACTAAATTACGTATCTCCTCTTCATCCATAGCAATCTTGTTGAGAACAACGGTAGTGTGCTCAGTATCTTTCAAGAAAATCCCCCAGACTAACTTATTGTGCTTCACTTTGCTGCTTAACTTAAATTAATCTAAAATTATCCGAAGCGTTGCAAAATCGGTATTGGTTATTCTGTATAGTTTGTAACTCTCTATACCAACAGTGCTACGAGTAAAATCAGCCGTATATCTAAAAGTTGTTGATGGGGTAAGAGGTCTAAGGTGAGTGGTTTTATTAAAACAGGGGATCTAGGACTGCTTCCTCCGAGCAACCCTTTTGTTTATTTATCAGGATAAACACAAAGAATTATGCGAACCTTGCTTGCTATTTTTTAGCCTCTAGATTAGGGCAAGCTAGTGATCCCGTCGACATTGAATTAAAGCCCTCAGACTGAGGTCTGGGGCTATACAAATAAAGCCTGCCCAAGCCAGGCTCAAAACTCTTTACTTAATCCCTCGTTGTGCAGACTATCCTTCGGCAAGCCGCGAATTCTATTCGCCAGGCATTTTAGCAAAAGTAGAATGCTCCCTTCCCAAGTTGCCTACATTAGTGCTGAATTAATTTGATAATGCTGTTTTGGGAGGCATAGTAACTTCCCAAATACCTTGATTCCCGCCGTATTCCAGAACATAGATTTTATTTCTAATAATCTCAGCATCGATGGGATTGGTGAAACCTCCAACAATACGCCTTGCATTAAGTTGATAGTTGGTAGTCCCTATTTTAGTCAAATTCAAATGCAGCAAGTCTTGGCTTGGATCTTTAAAAGGACCTTTTGCTGTTTCACCAGTTGGATCGCCTTTTACCCAACTCAACATGAATCCATCTCCTTGGAATTCAGAACTCATTGTTTTTCGGACATCAAAAACTAAGCCTAAAGGAGAACGGTGTGATGTAAAAGTGCTTAAAGATTGTCCCAGAGAACTGGCATCTTTAACAATCCCATCTTGTGGATCGCGGAAACTATCGGCGTGTGGACCAAAATTAGGAATTGGTTCAGTTAAGGTTCTATTCGGTCGAGCGGGAAAGGTTGGATCGTTATGATAAAAGCCATTTCTGATCGCGTACAAACGGGGATCTAACAACAAATCATTATCAGGATTATAATTCGCAAATCGTTGGGGATTGTTTGACCCACCTATCCGCCAGGGAAAGCCATAATGAAGACCTGGACGCAGCCAGTTTAATTCTTCTGGCATATCGCGATCAGGACCATTCTCAGGACCAAATAAGTCTCCATTCGGCGCAAATGCCATATCGAAAGTATGGCGTAGTCCTTCGGCAAAGATATAACCATTTGCCTTCAAGGTGGCTCGATTATTAGGGAGGAAGATATTTTTACCACTGGCAGGCAGGCGGAATATACAAGCAGTTAATCCTACTTCACGAGTATTAGGAAAAAGACCATTAGCAGTTTGAATCTCGCCATGATCGGTACGAGAACCACTATGCACATAGATAAAAGTACCACTAGGATCAACCACTATCCCATCAAAGCCGTGATCGTAGGCTGTGTTGCTTTTAGGATAGCCTGCGGTTTCAGCCAAAACCGACCAGACGCGCTGTTTTGTAGTTGAGTTACTTACGCCTTTAACAATAGTTGCTTTAGTCAGGCTGTTTGTCAGTCCAGTATTGCTGACTAAATAAATTGTTCCGTCGGGTCCAATCGCCATACCTTGAGTACTGGTTAAGTTATGATTCCTAAAGTCGTAGACAAGGGTACTCCTAGGAGTGGCTAAATTTACTCGATAAATCTCGCCGTTTGATTTCAAGTAATACAGAATATTATTGCGCGGATCTTTGGCAATCCGAATAGAAGGAGAGGGTGATAAGGTATGCATAACATTCCGAACTTTGACATCAGAACGCAACGCTTGAGGAGCAGCCTGGGTAAGGTTGATGTTATGACTCAATAAAACTGTTGTAAATGCTAGGAGCTTGGCAATAAAAAATAACCTACCGTAACAAGAGCGGCTGGATAATTTAGGGGTGTTTATTTTTGTATACATAAAAGTCACTAAGCTCGATTTTGTAGCTAAATTTTTTGAAGTTATAAAAAGTTTTAAGACTTACCTACCCTTGATAGAATGCCAGGAACTTCAAATTCTCTCATACCTTTATTATTGTCTGTGCCAAACTTATCGTTACCCACATTTTATAAAACTTAGGACTTACGCAGTTGAGATCCTCAACTTCCCCCTTATCCTTGGCTCTTTAGTAACAAAAATATAAAAAAGTGGAGTGTCTTAGATATGGTTCGGAAGCCAAGCCGTGACTCAATATCTAACGTTAGTGAAGTGGCGATCGCAGGAGTTTCAATTCCTACATCTATCAATTGGGCTGCCCACATGGAGAGAGTAACGTCTTTGTCGTAGGTAGGGATGCTTTGTTGTACGTCTTTAGGGTATCGGCTCTAGAAGCTGCCATAAAAGCCGTGAGACCAGCGCTAGGTGTATGAGAAAAACGCTGACTTTGAAAGTTGCTGGCTCAGCAGATTACCCCAAATGAAGAAGACCTGAAAAAAGAAAACTTAACGCTTCAAGCAGAGCTTGAGAAAGCCTATAGAGAATAGGAAGCAAGTAATTGAAATAACTATCACTTACCACTCTGCCTTAGTAAAGATGTAATTAATACTTTAGTCTTGATACTTGTTATACAAACAAACTTATTAAGCTAAACATATGTCACTTGCGAAAAATTTAATCTACAGGCATACAGCTGTAGTCTTACTAACAATTGTAGCTGGATGTACTTCTACAGTAAAGTCCCAAACCCTACCATCATCTTCACCTCCTGTCGTACCCACAGCCAACCCAGCAACGCCTTCTCCATCACCAACTTCCGCTCCGGCTGTATCATCTAAAGTTATGCATTTACTAAAGACTAAGGAATGTATAGCTTGTAACCTAAAGGGGATAGATCTACATGAAGCTGATCTAACTGGAGCGAACCTCACTGATGCGGACTTAGAAAGAGCAAATCTAAGTGGGGCAATCTTAATTGGAGCAGATTTACGTGATGCAGAGGTGCGGCATGTAAACTTGAGTGATGCAAATCTGAGTGATGCAAATTTAGATGATGCAGACTTAAAGGAGGCAAACTTGCAGGGAGCAAATTTAACCAGCGCCAACCTAAGTAAAGCAGACTTAGAGAAAGCAAATCTAATTACAGCAAATTTAAGTCAGGCAACCTTAAATGAAGCTGACTTAAAAGAGGCGAATTTGACTGGGGCGAATATAGCTGGTGTAAACCTGAGTGCGGCAGAGCTAGAGGATACAATAATGCCTGATGGCTCAATCCGCACAACTCGTGACTAAACTTGATTTTTATCCTTTTTTTTCGTAATAACATCCCCAGTATCCAAGATTAATAGAAAATTACTAAACTGGCTGGGGATGTTTTCATTGCTTAGGACTCTGGTAAGCGATACTGAGCAACAATCCGCTTAGCAAATTCTGGCACATGAGCACCTAACTTCTCTGGGTGATGGCGTTTCACATAGAGATAATTGCGAGTGAAGTGGGAGTCAATCGAAAAACGGGCATACTCTAAACCTTTAGGACCAATTTTTTCAATTACCACACCCATTAGCTGCGCTGCCCACATTGGGAGGGTAACGCCTTTATCGTAAGCAGGTATGCTCTGTTGCACGGCTTTATGGCGATCGCCTTTTGACATCACAGGCTGAGTTTCTAGTTGCCCTTGCACCAAATCCAGCATCTCTTGTCCTTTGTCGTTGCGTACTACAATCCATTGCCAGCCAAAGGGTGCGCCCATATATCCCACCACTAAATCTGCCAGGGAATTTACATAATCAAAGCAGCTCATGCACGAAGGAGCAAAGACATCTTTGAGCTGGTTTGTCTTAAGTCCAAAGAAAGGAACAGTTTCAATTGAGCCATCCTCATGTTTGAAGTGAACTCGGAAATCTTGCATAAATTCATAATGCACTACAGTCTCAGGAGAACGGCTAGTAGTTTCGAGGAATTTTTGTAACCCAGCGCGAGTCACGTTATCTACACAGGGCGTACCCAAAACATAAAGCTTTTCTAAGCCCAGATGTTTTTCAACTGCTCGTAATGCTTGAATTTGGCAACCAACACCAATAACTAGTAGCCGCTTCATCCCCGATTGCTCAACCTGTTCTAATACGGAAAGATTGGGCGACAGCGTAGGCTTATTTACCCGCGCTGCTAGAATCTCTTCTGGAGTATAGGCAATGATTGGCATCGGCCCAAAGCGATCTTCTTTAGTATTCTGTACACAGACTACACCCTCAACAATGCCGCGATTGAGCATTTCAATAGCAATGGTGCTAACAATGCCTGTCCACTGCGCTCCCTCAATTGGCTCGGTTTTACGAGCAGCCATCATTGTTTGATTAACGCCAAAGTACACTTCATCGGGATTGTCTAGATTACGACTGCGATCATGTGTCTGTTCTTCTAGTTGAGCAATTTGTTGATTCAAGAAAGCACACGCTTCCTTGACATAGTGGACATAGTATGTATCACACAGTCCACACTCGCTGCAAAGTTCCTTTGCCGGACGGCGGCTAGAAGATTTGAGGGCTTTTGCTTTTTTATGCTTGGTAGAATCAACTGAAGTCATTAAAATTTTGCGTGTTATTTAAAAATGGCTTTTTTCACAATACCTTAGCAGCTATGAATTTTACGATAGAAATTGAACAGGAAGAGGATGGGCGCTTTCTGGCTGAAGTAATTGGTCTTCCTGGTGTACTTGCTTATGGACAGACATGGGAAGAAGCAGTTACCAGAGTCCAAGCATTAGCTCTGCGTGTGTTGGCGGCACAACTAGAACATGGTGAAGTAACCCCATTAATGAGTGTTTCATTCGCCGCAGTATGAAGTGGTCTAGTAAAAAGGCGAAACGTGTATTAGCTGCCTTGCTACGTATCGGCTGGCGGGTCAAACGTGAATCAGGTTCACACCGAATTCTGACGCGCCCTAATTAGGCTGATGTAGTATTTGCCTTTCACGATAATGAAGAAATTGGACCTCGAATGCTAGCCCGAATTGCAAAGGTGACGGGCTTAAAACCTGAAGATTTGTGATGCTTAATTGAATCTTTGCTATTTTTACAGTGATTAACGTAGTAGCGATGCCTGCGGCGGGCTTCGCCTACGCGCTTTGAAACTTAACTTCAATTAACCAACACTGCTCAGAGTTAGGCTAGGGGAGAGTGACAGAATCAAATAAAGCTATGGTGCAAACAATCCAGGCTAAAGACCTTACCCTACATGACATTAAAGAGAAATTTGGACTTAAACAGGCTGAGGATGAGCAATTTTTTCGGGAATGGCTAGCTGATTTACTAGAACTCACAGATTTAGAAATGCGATCGCTTGATCGGGTGAAGGCTGACTTTCTTTATCTGGACGAGTACCCGATGCCTGAAAGCCTTGTCAAAATGCTAGTGCTGTCTCCACTGATTTCTCTATCAGGTTTTTACCGTCCTCCTTTCCGCATCACAACAGAAGCATCTGTGCGAATTGCTGCTGAGGATGAGGGAGAAATTATTCAAGGACGCATTGATATTCTGGTTCTGCAAAAGCAACTGTGGGTGCTAGTCATTGAGTCTAAACAGGCAGGATTCTCGCTGAAGCTGGGAATCCCGCAAGCACTGGCTTACATGATGGCTAATCCCAATCCTGAGAAACCTGCTTTTGGCTTAGTCACAAATGGCAGCAATTTCAGGTTCATTAAGTTAACCAAACAAGGTACGCCACAATATGCTTTGTCAGACGAATTTATGATTGAGCGTGGAGATGACTTGTACAACGTCCTGAGTATATTGAAGCGAATTGGTGCATTGTTGCTCCAGGGCTTAAACTAATCGGCATGGATAACCCTCGCCAGCTAGCTTTTGTCGCCCTTCGAGACGTTCACAAAGGGGCTTATGCCGATGTTGCCTTAGATCGAGTGCTGCATAAGGCTGAGTTGAGCAATGCCGATCGTCGCTTACTGACAGATTTAGTTTATGGCAGTGTCAGAAGGTGGCGATCGCTTGATGCCCTGATTGACCAATTAGCTAAAAAGAAAGCTCATCAACAGCCACCTGAACTCCGGACAATTATTCACTTAGGATTCTACCAATTACGGTATCAAGAGCGAATTCCTGCCTCTGCCGCTGTTAATTCTACAGTTCAGTTAGCTAAGGAAAACGGATTTTTAGGGCTGACTGGGTTTATCAATGGTCTCCTGCGGCAGTATATTCGGCTTTCGAGGGGCAGGGAAGCTGGGGAAGCTGGATTAATTTATCCTACTAAAGATCCACTGAAGTTACCGGAGAATCCAATTGAACGTTTGGGTGTTTTGCACAGTTATCCGGACTGGATTGTTGAAGTGTGGTTAGAACAGTTGGGTTTAGCAGAAACAGAACAACTGTGTGCGTGGCTGAACCAACCACCAGCAATTGACCTCCGGGTGAATCCTCTTCGCAGTTCAATTCAGACGGTTGAAGCGGCGATGCAATCAACTGGTGTATCTGTTAGCCGTGTTCCCTATCTGCCGCAAGCTTTGAGATTAACTGGAAGTACAGGGCCAATTCAAAGTCTACCTGGTTTTAATGAAGGTTGGTGGACGGTGCAAGATAGTAGCGCCCAGTTGGTGAGTCATTTGCTTAACCCTCAACCAGGTGAAGTCGTGATTGATGCTTGCGCTGCACCAGGGGGAAAGACAACACACATTGCGGAATTGATGCAAGATAAAGGGACTGTATGGGCTTGCGATCGCGCTGCTTCCCGACTCCGAAAACTCAAGGAAAACACCGTTCGCCTGCAATTACAATCAATTCAAATTTCCATTGGGGATAGCCGCAACCTATCTAAAGACGCTAAATTTAGGATCTCTACAGCTGACCGTTTATTACTTGATGTACCCTGCTCTGGTTTAGGAACCTTGCACCGCCATGCCGATGCTCGCTGGCGGCAGACACCTGAATCTGTACAGGAACTTTCTGTTCTTCAAGCAGAACTAATATCACAAATGTCTACTTATGTCAAGCCTGGGGGTCTTCTTGTTTATGCCACTTGCACACTGCATCCCCTAGAAAACGAAGGTGTGATTCAACCGTTTCTGAATTGTCACCCTACCTGGCGAATTGCTCCTCCGCTTCCCGATTCACCAGCGTCGGCTTGGGCGACATCAGAAGGCTTTATCAAGGTATGGCCACATCGACATGCAATGGATGGTTTTTTTATGGTGTGCTTAAGGAAAGAAAATCATTAAGCTTGTAGTGTGGATTTGAGGAGACTAATGGTGAAGAACGCCAACGTAAAAAAATTAGTTAAAATATTGATTGCAGCAGCTTGGATTGATGGTAAAATCCAGCCAGAAGAACGACAGTATCTCCAGCAAGTAGCAAATGAGAAAGGTGTAGCAGCAGATCCAGAGATCCAGCCTTTACTTCACGAACTTAGAGCTGTGCAGCCAACAGAGTGCTACGAGTGGGTGAAAGAGTATTTAGGCGATCGCCCCAGTGCTGAAGATTGCCAAAACCTTATTGAATCTATTAGTGGTTTAATTTACCGTGATGGGGAAGTGGCGATCGAAGAAGCCAAACTCTTAACTAAGTTAGAGTCTTTGAATCTAGCCAATGGTACACCTCAAGCTGGTTACAATAATGTACTCAAAGAAATCCAAAAGCTCTACCGTCATTGGGTTAATAGGCATTAGTTAAGAGCTGCTAATATCAATCAACTTTTAAGGTTTTTTTGGCTCGCCAAGACCCGGAGTCTCATCTTTTTTGACTTCAGGCACAATGTCAGGACGCTCTTTATTTTCCCAACCAACGGGACGCTTAGAGTTGTACCAGGCAATTGACCCGATTGTTGTCGCCGCAATAAAACCAACGACATATACCAAGGAGGCAGAGACGGGAAAATGGGGTCCGTTTTCTGCTGCTTGAGCTGCTGTTTGCATTAATAAATTCATGTTTATATCCCCTTCTATTAGGTAACACTACATCTTAACACCGTATAAAGAGAGAGGCTCACCTGCATCCCTCCCAAGTTTGATCCCTCGTTACTCTTGATTTACCTTTGGTTGAGATTGAGTTTCTGCGGCAGGCTGCGGCACAGGTGTTAGGAGTTTGTTCTGAGGGCGTTCGACTGGGGTGAGCCTTTCCCGCCATGACCGTTGCGACTGTAACGGAGTGACAGCAGGGGCTGAAGACGGCGGTATTCGCCGATGTGTAGAAGCCGGACGTTCGATGCGCTCAGGGCGGTAGCGCCTTCTGCGTGTGGGGGTTACTTCTTGTTGTTGATAGCGCCTGCGGGAGCGATAAGTGTTAGGTTCTCCTTGAGCAGTACGGTCATTGTGATACTTAGTCGGAATTCTGCCAGAGAAAACCCGTTTTGGCTTCAGCGGTTGCGCCTTGATACTTCCCTTGCGTCCTTCTAACTTGGGTCGTTCTGAGAATTTTTCTACTGGCATTTCTGCAACCGCTTGCACCATGAATTGATGCCAGGTGGCAGCTGCCGTGCTACTACTGCCCCAGGTGGGGTCATTGTCATCGTTACCCAACCAAACACCCGTAACCATTTGGGGGATGTAGCCGATAAACCAGAGATCACGAGATTCGTCAGATGTACCTGTCTTGCCAGCGACGGGTCGATTTAATTGCGCGGCGCGACCTGTACCTGCTTGCACTACATTTTGTAGCATCCAAGTAGCGATCGCTGCACTACCTCGATCCAGAACCCGCTTTGGTTTATATTCAGCTGCATACAGAACATCACCACTGCGGTTAAGAATGCGGCGAATCCCGTGGGCTTCTGTACGCATACCCTCAGTTGCCAGCGTTCCGTAAGCGCTCGTTAGTTCCAGCAAATTCACCTCCCAAGAGCCTAGAGCTAAAGAATAGGTAGGCTTGAGTTGGGACTTAATTCCCATTTGGTGAGCGAGTTTGATCGTTGGCTCAAAACCGACATCAATTAATACTTTGACGGCGATTGTATTAATTGAGGCGGTGAGGGCATCTTGCATCGACATCCAACCGCGATAAGCATGGCTGTAGTTTTGAGGTTCGTAGCCTTCAACTCTGTAGGGAGCATCAATATAGCTCTTGTAGGGGGAAATCCCAGATGCGATCGCTGCTGTATACACAAACCCCTTAAACGTCGAACCAGGCTGTCGTTGTGCTTGGGTGACACGATTAAACTGGTTCTTCTCAAAATCCTTGCCTCCGACCAAAGCTCTAATTTCACCGTTGCTTGGGTCAATGGCGACCATTGCGGCTTGCTCAAATTTCTGCCACCGACCGTTGCGTTCTACTGTTTCTTTAACAGCCGCTTCTGCAACTTTCTGCCATTGTGGATTCAAAGTTGTTTCCACAGTTAAGCCACCTGCTTCCAGTACATCTTGCGAGATGTACTTCGGCAATTCCTTCTGGATGTATGTCGTGAAGTACGGCGCTTGTACCTGGAGACGTTTGGGGAGACTAAGTTGGATTTCAAGTGGTGTAACACTTGCAGATGCTACTTTTTGAGGCGTAATTACCCCATCATCTTCCATTCGTCGCAACACCAAATTCCGTCGCTGTTGAGCTGCTGCTTTATTCACCGCAGGAGAGTAGAGACTAGGAGCTGGTGCTAAACCCGCGATCGTTGCCATTTCCGGCAGAGTTAGTTTGTTTACTGGTTTAGTAAAGTAGACCCAAGCCGCATCAGCAACACCGTAAGCCCCCTCTCCCAAGTAGACTAAGTTAAGGTAGCGCTCCAAAATCTGCTCTTTGCTCAATTTCTGCTCAATTTTCTGAGATAGGCGAACTTCCTTCAGCTTGCGCCACAAAGTACGCTCCTGATTGAGAAAGAGAATCCGCGCTAGCTGTTGCGTAATTGTGCTACCACCTTCTACAAGGTTTGCGGAGCGGAGATTAGAGAAGGATGCCCGCAGAATACCTTGGTAATCAACTCCATCGTGTTTGTAAAAGCGCCGATCTTCTGAGGCAATGAAAGCTTGAATGAGTGGCTTAGGTATTTCCTCAAGCTTCAAATGCTCTCGCGTAGCTGGACCTTGCTGCTGAAGTATCGTACCATCGGCAGCTTTGATGGTCACAGTTTCGTCCCGGACAAAAGTAAAAAGTTCGGCAGTCTCCGGTAGACTGCGTTCTATAGACCACAAAACCCCAACAAAGCCAATCACGCCACTACCGACGACACCCAAGCCAAGCCAAAACCAGCGGCGACGCTCCAGGCTCAGGACTTTGGAAAGAGTCTGAATCGGCAGGCGTTTTTCTTCAGCCAGACGGGAGGTTTGCGATTGTTCTTGCCCATTGCCTTTACCAGGGGTTAATCCCGCATTAGGTCGTTCAGAGTTACTCAAGTTGGTTGTTAGCTCCTTGAACCAGGGAATAAACTTCTGCACTTCAGTCCACTTCAAATCCAACTAATCATCGTTGTGTTTGCTTATTTTAAGGCTTTGTGGGGATCAAGTTTGTGTAGTACCTGAACCTTAGCGTTTTATCAAGGTTTCGCTAAAAATGCAAGATTATAGATGGCTGGAGTAAATAGGGAGAGAGTGTGAAGCTAACTGGGCAATGCGCGATCGCTCTTGGCAGCAATTTAGGTGATTCTCGCGCTATTTTAGAAGCTGCCTTAGCAACTTTAGCCGCAGCACCAGACATTAACTTGCAAGCTAGATCTAGTTGGTATCAAACCAAAGCTGTTGGCCCACCGCAACCAGATTATATTAACGGCTGTGCCATATTGCACGTTCAGACATCGCCTCAGATGTTATTAGAAACATTATTGAAAATTGAAGCTCAGTTTGGTCGCGTTCGCCAAGAAAGGTGGGGAGCGCGATTACTCGATCTCGATCTACTGCTATATGATGACTTAATTTTAGATACTCCAACTCTGCAACTGCCGCATCCCCGAATGAAAGAACGAGCATTTGTCCTTGTACCTCTAGGAGAAATTGCCCCGGATTGGATAGAGCCAGTTTCAGGATGTGCGATCGCCGAACTCGTCCAAGCTGTAGACTGTTCAGGAGTCCATCGATTGATGGAGACGGGATGAATTTAACCGCGGATATAAAGCTAAACATCAGCGTTTATCTACGGTTTATTTTACAAAACTCTTACTATGCCACTAGGTCAAGAACCACCACAGCTGCTTAAACAACGCCTGTTCTACCGAGGGCGCAAGTTTAATTTTGATGTCAATCGTCTCCGCTTGCCAAACCAGGTTGAAGGAGAGTGGGAATGTATTCGTCATCCTGGCGGCGCTTTGGCTGTCCCAGTCACCCCAGAAGGTAAACTTGTGCTTGTGCGGCAGTATCGCTTCGCTGTTCAGGGTCGTCTTTTAGAGTTTCCTGCTGGCACTATAGAGCCAAATGAAGACCCAGCTGAAACGATTAAGCGAGAAATTGAGGAAGAAACTGGCTACCGCGCCCAAACGTGGCAAAAACTGGGAGAATTTTTTCTAG
Organism: Chroococcidiopsidaceae cyanobacterium; assembly: GCA_041748755.1. GTDB lineage: Bacteria > Cyanobacteriota > Cyanobacteriia > Cyanobacteriales > Chroococcidiopsidaceae > JAHHHE01. The sequence goes on from JBGTCQ010000027.1 coordinate 15,564, forward strand.
CTCCTGGCTACTCCGATGAAATTATTTACGCCTTTCTTGCTCAAGACTTAGAACGCCTGGATACTCCTCCTAATCAGGACGATGACGAAGATATTGAGACAGTTTTGATGACTCCTCAGGAGTTAGAGCAAGCTATTCTAGAAGGTGCAGTGGATGCAAAATCTATTTCTAGCTTTTTTCTAGCTCGCCCATTCCTGAATTAATGATGAACGCCTCACGGACAGAAGTGCTAGATACACAGCAATCTGGTAGTCAAATCCTCCCACTAGAAAATGGTGATCGCCTTTCTCGATATGAGTTTGAGCGACGCTATACAGCGATGCCTTATTTGAAGAAAGCTGAACTTATTGAGGGAGTGGTCTACGTGCCATCACCAGTGCGTTTTAAAAGTCATGGCAAGCCCCACGCTGCAATTATGGCTTGGTTGTCAGACTATTGGATCGCAATGCCAGGGGTCGATCTGAGTGACAATACCACAGTGCGCCTGGATCTAGATAATGAGCCACAGCCCGATGCTTTACTGCGAATAGAGTCAGGAGGGCGATCGCGCCTTAGTGATGATGACTATGTAGAAGGTGCGCCGGAATTAGTCGTGGAAATTGCTGCGAGTAGTGCCAATTACGATCTGCATGACAAAAAGCGGGCATATCGCCGCAATGGAGTTCAAGAGTACATTGTGTGGCAAATTTTTGAGAATAAGCTGGACTGGTTTAGCCTCAAAGAAGGTGAGTATGTGCTGCTACCGGATGAAGATGGAGTAGTACGAAGTCAGATTTTTCCAGGTTTGTGGTTAGCAGTTCCGGCATTACTGGGAGGAAATATGGCAAAGGTGGTGATAGTGTTGCAGTCAGGCTTGAATTCGGCAGAATATGCAGAGTTTGTTAAGCGTTTATCTGAGCGGTTGTAGGATTGCATTACTTCTTGTTGGGGTAGTAACTTCGCGGACAATTCTTTAGATTTTCAATGATGATTCCGTCAGGAGGTATGTATGCCATACGTTAATGTTCGGCTCACGAAAGATGGTGTGACCACAGACCAGAAAAGGCAGATTGTTGAAGAGATTACCCAGACTTTAGTAAAAGTCCTCGGCAAGAAGCCGGAACATACTCACATCATCATTGATGAAATCGAACCTGAAAACTGGGGGTTCGCTGGGATGCTTACAACCGAATACCGTAAGCAGAATAATTAGAGGAACTGAGTGCCAGATGCCTAGACATGGGGATAAATTCCGACAAGCTTAGTTCCTTGCTACGGTTTGTACAGCAAGTCCTTGAAGCAGATAAGCGAGACGTAGAATATGCGCTTTAATGATAAGAATTATCTGAACCTGGACAATCAACTGGATGAGTGTAGTAAATAAGTGTGACGCAAATTCCTAGAAAACCTTTCTCAGATTGATTCTCCCTCATACCAGTACATTTATACTGATATCAGCTAACTATAATCAGCATTGATTCATGTCTGACCTAATTTTGTTCTGGCATCGCCGCGATTTACGCATTTCTGATAATATCGGACTCCTCCGCGCACGACAGCAGACTCAGAAGGTTGTCGGGGTGTTTTGCCTCGATCCCAATATCTTAGAACGGGACGATGTCGCACCTGTAAGAGTCACTTATATGATTGGCTGCTTGCAGGATTTGCAAAAGCGCTATACAGAAGTTGGTAGCCAGCTGTTGATCCTGCGTGCCGATCCCCGGCTTGGAATACCGGCTCTAGCTGCTGCTCTTAGTGCTAAGGCTGTTTTTTGGAATTGGGATGTAGAACCGTACTCGCAAGAACGCGATCGCGCTGTCATAGACGCTCTTAAAGAAAAGGGCATTCAATTTCTTGATAAAAATTGGGATCAATTGTTACACGCACCAGAGGATATTCTTACTGGTTCTCATCAGCCTTACACGGTTTATACACCCTTCTGGCGTAATTGGAGTAGCAAACCGAAGGCTGATCCTGTTAAATCGTTGCAAGATGCGATCGCCCTGACAGCAGC
>JBGTCQ010000028.1:0-16366 GCA_041748755.1 Chroococcidiopsidaceae cyanobacterium
CGGCATTTCTCAACAAAAGTTACCGCTCTATTTAGGCTTCTTTGAGTTCGTCCATAATGCTAAGAGACGAGGTAAAGCCTTGCTTAAAGCATTACTGGAAACTTTGCTTACTTAGCTCCCTGGAATCCCTATTGAGCCAAAGATGTTTGTAGAGTTTTTGTGGAGCAGGTTGTTATCGTAACCTTGTAAAGCTTCCCGATTATTACTTGATGCGAGCTTGAATTCTATCGAAGATGGCAGTGTCATCAAAGAACTTCTTCTGAATAGCGTTCCAATCTCCAAAATTGGCAGCAGTGAAGAGAGTTTTTACTTTGGGGTACTGGTTAGCCAGTTCCTTTTCTACAGTATGGTTAACAGGTCGAAATCCAATTTTGGCAAATTCTCGTTGGGCTTCTGGCGTGAACAGGTATTCAACAAAGGCTTCAGCTACTTCACGGTTACCGTGTTTATCAACGTTTTTATCTACGACAGCCACTGGATTATCAATGGAAATGTTAACTTCAGGCACTACGTAAGGGAGTTTTTCTCCTTTTTGTCCAGCTAGAATCGCCTCATTTTCATAGTTGACTAAAACATCTCCTTGACCTTGCTTGAAAAACACATCGCTGGCCTCGCGGGCATCTCTAGGTAGTACTAGAACGTTTTTGTATACCTTGGTAGTATATTCTAGAGCTTTGGTATCTTCGCCCTCTTGTAAGGCTGAACCCCACAGAGCCAAGAAATTCCAGCGAGCACCTCCAGAGGTTTTAGGGTTAGCTGTAATCACACGCACGTCATCCTTTATCAGGTCTGTCCACGTCTCAATATTTTTAGGATTACCATCGCGAGTGACCAAAACTACTACAGATTTAGTTACGATAGAGTTGTTAGGGGCTTCTTTCTCCCAACCAGGTGCAATTAATCCAGCTTTCTCAATTTTCTTTGTATCCAGAGCTAGGGCTAATGAAACGACATCAGCTTCTAAACCATCGCTTACAGCACGGGTTTGGGAGCCAGAGCTACCGTAGCTGCGGTAGAAAATAACGTTCTGGTTATGCTCTTGTTTCCACTTGGCTGCGAAATCAGAAATAATTTGCTCGTAGGCAGATCTGGTAACAGAGTAGGAGGCTAAAGTTAGCTCTACGTCATTATTACTACTGCTGGAATTCGCTGTAGAACAGGAGGCCGTCACTACGCTCAGGCTTACTCCCACTAGGAACATGCGTGCAAAGCCTTTGGTTGGGGTGTGCTTTAACCTGCTATGTACTTGCTGTATCTGCAAAAGTCCCATAGTAGAAATTTGGGAATTAAGAGTGCGAAATGCAATTGAATTCGCTATTGACATCCACAGCTGAATAGTACGTTGCCACAGAACCATAAAATATCCTCCACCTGGTTTTCATTACTACTTAGTTGGAATGCCACAGTTAAAACAAGAGCTGAATATGAATTGAGGTAGCTTCGCAGCATTAGGAATGCTCACACAGCCAGCTCTTCAACCCTTGTTTTTGCTCCACTCAAAACCCACATCAAGCGCCAGGGAAATTAGCACTTAGTTGTGTGATATCGAATGGAAGAATGTTAACTCCAGTCAGGTTTAATGTTTTTGCGCTGATTCAGGTAGCGGTCAATAGACATTGCAGCAATGCAGCCGTCTCCAGCCGCAACCACCGCTTGCTTAAAGGGAGTGTTGCGGATATCACCGATCGCCCAGACTCCTGAGATATTAGTCTGCATCAGCTCATCTACCTTAACTCCACCATCAGGGTTTAGTTCTACTTGACCGCTCAGAAAATCCGTAATCGGTTTGCAGCCTTGCATGTAAACGAAAACACCCTCAGCCGCAAGGACTTGGGATTCATTATGACCTTTTAAAAGCACCTCAACAGCCGTGACACCGCTGTTGTCACCCTGGATCGCTTGTAAGCGACTCTTGCTCCAGAGCTTGATTGAGGGATGGGCTAGCAGTTCCTGGGAATGACCGTTCATTGCACTCGGCTCTTTTGGGGTTATCCAATGGATAACTGAGGCAAACTTAGTGAGTACTTGAGCCTCTTCGATCGCTTCTTCGCTGCTACCAACTACAGCAACTTCACGGTTACGGTAGAAAGCCCCGTCACAGGTGGCACAGTAGCTAACTCCTCGACCGAGATACTCTGCCTCACCAGGAATGGAGGCGACACGACCCATTGCTCCAGTCGCCATCACCAAAGCCCGACACGTGAAGGTACCTTCTGGGGTATAGACTTTTTTCTGAGTGTCATTGACATCAATATCATAAACTTGGGCTTGCTTATAGTCAGCGCCAAATTCCATTGCCTGTGCGCGCATTAAGTCGAGGAGTTCATCTCCACCCATTTCTCCATTTACACCCGGATAGTTAGCTATCTTATGGGTAATAGCGAGGGCTCCAGCAGACGGGTTTTTGTCAAGGATAACTGTTTTAAGTTCAGAACGAGCAGTGTAAAGAGCGCAGGTGCAGCCTGCTGGACCGCCCCCGATAATTACCACGTCGTAATCAAAGCTGTTCATAGTTGGGAAACTTGCTTAAGGAGTGTACTAAGTAACGAGCAAATCAAATTGGATACCACTACAGGCTAGCTATGCAGGAACTATGTTGAAGTTCTCTAGGTGTGTAAACCACACTCGACCTTCCCTTTTCCTGCCCAGCGTCCAGCGCGAATATCTTCCCCAACTGCAACCGGAGCCGTGCAGGTAATGGGCGAGCAGCCGATTGATGGGTAACCTTGGTTGTGTAGAGTGTTATAGGGCAATTGGTGTTCGATAATATACGCCCAGACTTGCTTGTTAGTCCAACCTGCTAATGGGTTAAATTTCACCATCTCGCGCTTAGTATCCCACTCGACGACTTGAAGATTAGTGCGCGTGGTTGCCTGCTCGCGCCGCATTCCTGTCATCCAAGCTTGGTAAGAACGCAGAGTCCGATTTAGGGGTTCGACTTTACGAATTTGACAACATTGACTGGGGTCAGATTCAAATAAGTTCACAGCGTACTGAGCATTTTGCTCTTCTACTGTTAGCAGCGGTTTGATGGTCTCTAAGTCCAACTGTAAATACTTTTCTTGAATCCTGTCCTTAGTTTCTAAGGTTTCCGGAAAATGAAAATCTGTGTCTAGGAAGAAAGCTCTCACAGGATTAGTGACCTGAGACAGGAGGTCGATGAGGACAATATCCTCAACACTTAGACTACAGGCAAGTACCAATTTCTCACCGTACACAGCAGTAGCTTGCTCTACAATATATTTGACATCTTGGTTTTGCCATTCCAAGGCTTTCTGCGAGATATTTTCTTTTGTAAGCATGAGATTGTAGCTCCTATTAACTTGTTGTAGGTTGAGCCGTGCCGATATGCAGACTCGGCAAAAGTCATCGTCTGATTTGCAGACATGAGGGTAGAAAGCTATGAGATTGGGCAATCTCCAGTGGCGATCGCAATATGATTTGGGATCTGGCAGTAACTGCTGCTAGCTAGACCCTTGCCTCTAAGCGTTGGCTATCTTTTGAGTGACGAATAAGAATTTCTGCAACCTCTGGGCGCGTAAACTGTTCGGGTGGTAGCTCGCCTAACTTGAGCATTGCACGTACTTTGGTACCAGATAGGTGAATCCTTTCTTCAGGAGTGCTTGAACTAGTCTTGGCTGTAGCCATTGACTGAGTCCGAGTGCAGAAAAAGGCGTGCTCAAATTTCATAGGCACGATGCCTAATTCACCCGGAGTGAATTCATCAAAAATGTACTGGGCATCATAAGTGCCGTAATATGAGCCGACACCAGCATGGTCTCGTCCCACAATAAAATGTGTGCAGCCGTAGTTCTGCCGTGCTATGGCATGCATAATTGCTTCCCGTGGTCCTGCGTAACGCATGGCTGCTGGAAAAACACTGAGAAGAACGCGTTCTCTAGGGTAATATTTATCAATCAGTGTTTCGTAACACTGCATGCGTACCGTTGCTGGAATATCGTCAGACTTGGTCATCCCCACCAGTGGATTGATAAAGAGTCCGTCAACTAGCTCAAGGGCAATTTTTGTGATGTATTCGTGAGCACGGTGAATGGGGTTGCGAGTCTGAAAGGCGACAACGCTCTTCCATTGACGCTTGGTAAACTCAGATCGGGTATCGACTGGGGTAAGGCGATAGTTCTGAAACTCGTTGTCCAAGATGGTATCGATGAGTTTAATGGAACCGCCAAGATAAACTTCCCCCGCAGCAAGCATGGCATTTACACCAGGATGGGCATCTTCCGTAGTGCCGTAAACCTTTTGGGCTTCATGAGCCTGATCTGGCTTAAACTTACTGGTGATCGTCATTACAGCAAGAATGTCGCCATTAGAATGTGCTAGGGCAATTTCAGTATCAAGTTTGTACTTATCTGATACCTCCTCCGAGACTTGCAGTGCCACAGGTATGCTCCAAGCAAGCCCACTGCTAAGGTGCATATCGTTGACAATATCATAGTAGTCCTCTGCAGTAACAAAGCCTTTAAGGGGACTGTAAACACCAGTGGCAATACATTCGATATCTGCAAGGTTACGTTGAGAAAGAGTCAAGCGAGGCAAGGTCTGGGCACGCTCGAAAGTAGTTTGACGTTCGTAGCCATCTAACTTACAGTCGACTAACGTACCGCCATGAGGTTGAATTAAGCTATGCATAATTGCTCCTGAGGTTGCTCCTGAGTTTGTTCCTGAATTGGAAAGGACTTCGTGTATTTGGAACGGATAAACACCTTATGACCTGGCTGTAGGCTGTGTTCAGCAAACTGCTCGCGAGTAAGATGAGCTGTAACTGACTGTCCATCTTCCAGAATTAGTTCGGTCTGAATCTCCCAGCCCAAGTGAATGATGCGCTGGATACAGGCAGCTATGGTAGTGTCATTAGGGTAAATATGTACTTCGATATCGCGGGGACGAACAAAGCATTTGCAATCCATCTGCCCCAAACCTCTATCACCGAACAGGCAGGCATCGCCGGGTAACTCATTCACTGCGCCAATGAAGCTCATCACAAAGGGTGTGGCTGGGTGTTCGTAAATCTGTTGTGCTGTGCCTATCTGCTCAATACGACCTCGGTTCATCACCACAACTTCATCTGAGACTTCCATTGCTTCTTCTTGATCGTGAGTGACGAAGACGGTGGTGATATGAAATTCGTCATGCAGACAGCGCAGCCAAGTGCGGAGTTCTTTACGTACTTTGGCATCTAGAGCACCAAATGGTTCATCCAACAGCAGCACTTTTGGTTCTACTGCAAGGGCGCGAGCAAGGGCAACGCGCTGACGCTGACCGCCAGATATTTGAGAAGGGTAGCGATTTCCTAGCCCTTCAAGTTGCACTACTTCTAGTAGGGCATCAACCCGCCTTTTCACTTCTGCTGGAGAGCGCTTGCGAATTTTCAGACCAAAGGCTATATTCTCGCGAAGCGTGAGATGTTTGAAGAGGGCGTAATGCTGGAAAACGAAGCCAATGTTACGTTTGCGTACATTCACATGGGTTAAATCTTGACCGTTAATGAAGATAGCTCCCGCGTCTAGTTCCTCTAAACCAGCAATCATTCGCAACAAGGTAGATTTTCCTGAACCTGAAGGCCCAAGCAAGGCCACCAAACTGCCTTCTTTTACATCCAAGCTCACGCTATCAAGGGCTCTGAAATTACCGAATTGCTTTGAAACCTGATCAATCAAGATACCCATTTACACCTCGTGTTAAGAAAATTGAAGTCAACAGTCAACTACAGTAATTGCACTTAGTTAAAATGTATTAAAAATACATAAAACAAGTCTGATTGCATAGTAGAGTCTTTGACAAATTTTGCTCCTACTTGAGCTTTAGTTATGGCTTTTGCTCTGCTGTAGGTTAATGCTGCTCTGGCTTGACATCGGTCTTACGCTCTAATATTTCTTTGAAGATGAGCGTAATCACACCCAGAAGGGCTAAGATCACTGCTGAACCGAATGCAGCTTGTGTTTCATAGTTCTTATATGCTTGCTCCACTAGTAAGGGTAGGGTATGAGTGAGTCCGACAATGTTGCCCGATACAACTGAGACAGCACCGAATTCACCCATAGCCCGGGCATTAGTTAAGAGCAACCCATAAAGCAGACCCCAGCGAATGTTGGGCAGGATCACTCGCCAAAATATCTGAAAGTCATTTGCACCCAGCGATCGCGCTGCCTCTTCCTGCTCTGACCCCGCCTCCTCTAAAACCGGAATCACCTCCCGTGCTACAAAAGGCATGGTTATAAAGGCAGTTGCTAATACTATTCCTGGTAACGCAAATATCACCTTGAAATTAGCAGCCATCAGCAAAGAACCAAGCCAACCGCTGTTCCCGTAGACCAAAATCATCATCAACCCTACTACGACCGAGGATATGGCAAAAGGCAAGTCAAGGATACTGAGCAGCAATGCCCGACCTCGGAATCTGTTACGGGCGATGACCCAAGCCGCACAGAGTCCGAATACCCCGTTAATCGGCACGGAAATGCCAGCGACAATCGCTGTTAGCTCAACTGCATGCAGGAATTCTCTCGTAGTAACTGTTGTCAAGAACGGCCCAATTCCCTTGGAGAATGCTTCATAGAACACTGCTAGCGCCGGTACGAACAGCATTGTTATCATGTAGACCACTGCAAGTCCAATCAAGGCAACCTTGCCGATATCAATTTGGGAAATTTTCTCAGCTACTCGTCCTATTACAGAGTTATGGTGTTTAAACAGCATAGCGGCGTCCCCACTGTTGCAACAGGTTAATCAGTAACGAAAGAAACAGTGCTCCCAGTAGTAAAACAGTGCCAATGATCGTTGCGCCTGTATAGTCGTACTGTTCGAGCTTCTGGAAGATCAGAACAGGTGCAACGAGATCCTTAAAGGGAATGCTTGACGCTATGATCACAACTGAGCCATATTCACCTATGGCTCGAGAAAAGCCCATTGCCACACCAGTAAGGATATGGGGCAGCAAGGGAGGCAATGTCACAAGCCAGAAGGTTTGCATCTTCGATGCCCCTAGTGACGACGATGCTTCCTGAGTATCTTTCTCCATCTCCTGAATAACTGGCTGTATGGTGCGTACTACGAATGGTAGTGTGATAAATATCATTGCTACAAACACGCCCAACCGCGTGAAGGCGATACGGATGCCCAAAGGAGCAAAAAGTTTTCCAATCCAGCCATTATCGCTGTACAGGGTCGCTAGAACTAGACCTGCCACTGAAGTTGGTAAGGCAAAAGGTAGGTCGATGCCTGCATCCAGAATCTTTTTACCCGGGAACTCGTAGCGTACAAGCACCCAAGCACAGAGCGTACCCATTAAGCCGTTAACTGAGGCAGCTAAGAATGAGGTAACAAAAGTGACATTATAGGCAGAGAGCGCAATAGGTGAGGTGGCAATTTGCCAAAATTCTCCTGGTGTAGTTGCCAGTGACTTTGTAATCAAAGCACTCGCAGGCAATATCAGCATTACGACCATGTAACCTATCGTTATCACCCACGGCAAAGAGACGGTAGAAAGAAACTTGCCCAAGGCATCTGGCTGTATCTGACGATGGGAGGGAGAAGTGGGACTACTAACGCTCATAAAATTCTCAAATTGTGGAATTTAAACCTGATAACTCTTTCAAGAACAGGTTTTTCTGAAACAGTCTTTACAAGAAATTTGAGAAAATGCCTTGGCTCTAATTCTTAAGCTTGATGCTGCCTTCTACACTTTTAAGCTTCTGAACTCTTTCTTCTGGACTAATTCTAATGATTGTAAATTAGCATGAATTTTAATATTATTTTGTGTTCTGCCAAACAAAACCAAAGCTATTTAAAATAAAGTTAGGTTTTGCGTTTTTTAGTAATAGTTATATAGTTATTAAGACTAATTTACGTAGATAAATATCTAGCTCTTTTTAATTAGGATACTGGGGAAATATAAAGCTGGCAAAACAGCAAAAGTTTCTGAAAAGCTGCATAAATTATACTTGCATTGCAACAATAGTAATCAATTCTACTAGTGATTCCCCAAAAAGATTTTCACCTGACTAAGCCAAAATCAGCAAATTAATTTACTACTTAACTTTAAAGAAATTTGATGTCAAGGCTTACCTCTTCAGTCACGAAGTACTTCAATGTTTAAGTTTCAGCATTTTAACAAAACAAGGCGTTACTAAATTAACGCCTTGTTTTAATCAGATCGAGAAACGAAACAGATCTTGTTTTTGAGTTTAAAACTGGTTTTTCTCTACTACTAAATTTGTTTGCGCTGATGATATTCAAATATCATTGATCATGTTTTTGTTTTGTAGAATGCGAAAAACTTAAACCTTATTTTGTCAGATTGATTAAAGTTAGTAACTTGAATGTAGGAATTACTATACTTGTTTTGAAGGCGTTAAACTAAGTTCTGGGATTTGTTCCTTTGGCTCTTGATCAAGTATCTCTAGGATCTCTAATAGTTCTCGCTCAAATGTGACTTGAGCTCGGTTTGTTCTACCGCCAATGTAAAGGTGTCCCTCTTTCTGTAACGCCCAAACTTGGGAGTGAGAAAAATAACACATTACTCCTCCCAACATGAGAAGTCCAAAGCCAGTATAAACAATAGGTATACTTGGGTCTGCTTTAATTTGTAAACCTGTTTTTCCGACAACTTTAATAATTGCTAAGGTAACTCCATTCACTTGTGTGGACATTCCTGTCCGGACTGTCGAGACTTCATTGCCGGAAGTATCATAAACCGTGAGTGTTCCTTGCAAGTCCTGCGCCATGAGGAAAATACCCTCACTCGAATCCGGCTTTGTCGGAACCCAAGTACCCCAGACACGTTTTTTGCCACCTATCTTCAAAGGAGCCATCTTGCTTTGCAGAATTGGGCTATTGTTGACTCGATACTGGACAGCATCAATTCCCCAATTAGTTTGGTAGAGTGTCAAACCTTGAAAATGGAGAGGGTCATTGACGTGAATAGTTTTGTGTTTCAGTTCGTGCTTCTGCGAGTCTAGAATCGATAAATCTGAGTAAAATTGGTCGATTCCTCCTTCGGGAGTGTAGTCAATCCAAAAGCGATTTACTCGGACTGACAAATCTGAGGGAAGTTGAGAGCGAAACCAAGGTCCTGCCTCAACAATGTGTGAAATTTTGAAAGTCTCTCCGCTAGGAAAGTCTTCTAAAGCCATAAACCCTGTCATTGCTCCCCAGATCGCTCCTAGTAGAATCAGTAGCATACTTATATGCACCACAATTGGTCCGACCCGACCGACTAGTCCTTTGCGAGCATATAGGAAGTTGACTTCATGAAAGATACGATAGCGCCGTTTTTCTAGTAAAAAAGCTAAGGACTGAAGTGAACCTGTTTCAAGCTCAGTGCTCAGGGCCAATTTCTCAAACTGGCGCGGCTGGTCATAAAACTTCCACCTGCGGGCAGCAGTCAGCGCTGGGAGTTGACGAGTGGAAGTACAAGCGCCCAAAGTCGTGCCTAATAATATCAGTAAAGCCAAATACCACCAAGTGCGGTAAACGTGATCCAGCCCTAAAGTTGAAATCACCTTCCAAGTTAAGAAGCCGAATAAGGCTGGATGCTCTGGGTAGTTCGTCTGGTAAAAGGTTAGGGATTTTCCCTGTTCTATAACCGTACCAATAACACTAAAAAGTGCGATCGCAAGCAACAGCAAAATAGCCAGTTGTAGATTTGCGATCAAAGGCAACACTTCGGCTTTGAAGAAGCGCTGGAGGGACAAATTTACTGTCTTCATCCAAGTAGTTGAAGTCATAGGAACCATCCGTAACTGTGGAGTCCCTTACCCAAGAGGTTTACTCCTAAGTAGCAGATCCAGACAATTACAAATCCTGTCGTAGCAAGAATCGCGGGACGGCGACCCTGCCAACCTTTAGTAATCCGAGAGTGGAGATAGGCAGCAAAAACTAACCATGTTATTAAGGCCCAGGTTTCTTTTGGGTCCCAGCTCCAGTAGGAACCCCAAGCTTCATTTGCCCAGACCCCACCGGCAATAATTCCAATCGTTAGTAGGGGAAACCCTAAACCAATGATGCGATAGCTAATGTTATCCAGTGTTTCAGCTAAATTTAACCGTTGAGGTGAAAGAGACGCAGCTTGGTTAATTTTTGGGGGATTTTGATTAGTCTCGAAATTGAGAACCATCGTATTGCCGCCGTTACTACCAATTAAAGAGGCAATCGCCACTGGTCCAGCTCGTCGCAAGCGATCGCTGTGTTCTCGATAGCCGCCTGTGCCTACGGAACTGCCTCGAAGTTCGATAGTCTGACCGCGAGTGACAATTAAAAAGGCGATCGCCAACAGTGACCCTACCATCAAAGTTGCATAGCTGAGCATCATGACACTAACGTGCATCATCAGCCAGTTAGACTTAAGGGCAGGAACCAGAGGTTCGGCAGACTGCATTCCCAATGGCAGAAACAAGGCTGCAAATGCAGTACACCCCATCGCTAGGGGTGCGGTCACCGCTCCGACCAAACGGCTGCGGCTCATGTTTTCAGCAACTAGATGGATAGTTGTAATTCCCCAAGTAAGAAAAAACAAGGATTCATACAGATTGCTTAAGGGGAAGTAGCCCGCTTCTAACCACCGTGCTCCTAGTAAAGTCGCAATGCAGAGATTGGCGATCACCATCCCTGTTGTACCCAAAATAGGCAGGAAGGGAATGCGAGGGAAAGCAGTGCCTCCCCAGCAAATCAACATGGTGACAAATAAGACGGCAAAGGAGACATTATTTAACCAATTCTGAAGTACAACTAGATTCATTCAGTTCTCCTTCCAAGATTTTTGCAGCATCAATGTTGATAGTCCAGTTACTCATGTAGACTTACCCTCCAGGTAAAACTAGAGGGTACCAGGGAGGCAAATCCTGCTGGGTCATGCCTCCCAAATGAGTCTAAGAGTTGAGGAAGTTCGGGCGAGGAGTGCTAAGACCGTTTCTGCCGACAGCAGGCACCTCTACCAGCTGATCCGTCGCTTGTCCCTTGCCGTCATTAGTGACAGTATTCTCATCTCCCGGATGTCCGTTCGGGATAAACAGCTGTGGGTGGTCGAAGGGCGCTCTATCAAAGCGAACTCGCTCATCAGTGAGCCCCTTCATAAAGGCCACTAAAGCTTCTTTACCCTCTTCAGTCAAATTCAGCTTCGATAGGGGTGCTATTGCCTCTCCTTTCAGATTGACAGGCGTGAAGTCGCCGGCCCGAGCATAGAAATCGACTAGTTGACGTAGGGTCAACTGACTTCCGTTGTGGAAGTAGGGAGCAGTAAGTTCCACGTTCCGGAGTCCAGACACCTTAAAGGCTCCGTCCACGCCCAATTTCTCTGTAGCAGGGTTAAACGGCGGAGAAAGTCTACCGATACTGCCGCTGGGATCGTTAAATTTCCCTTCCACGGCTAGCTGTGCCTCGGAGAATGAATTACCGAATGGATCTTTACCTCCTAAACCGAGGTCATCAGTGGTGGGCCTGACACCGATATTGTTGAAACCGGTATCTATAAGGTTTCCATTCGGCGAGGGACGTCTTCTAACTCGGTTTGCCGTCACTGCACTAACCGAGGCGTTGGTAAATTCTGGTCCAGCATGGCAGTTGATGCACCTTGCCCCGCCCTGTTTTTCGTCTAGACCTAGAAAAATCTGAAGCCCCTGCTGCTGCTGGGCAGTTAGGGCATTAGTGGTACCCGCCGCGAAACTGTCAAAAGGTGTCTGGTTGGAAATAAGCGTCGCCTCATATAGTTGCACCGCCAGTCCGAAGAAAAGCGGGAAGTTAAACTCCGTCAACGTGTACTCCTGAGTCGTCAAGTCGCGATCCGGTCTTCTGACGACGCTCCGGGTACCGTCAGCAGCAACCGAGATAATCCTATTAGAGTCCCACCACACCGGTTTGAAGGCTCTCTGAATTATCTGCTGGTAAGTAGGAATTACCAGACCTGGTGCAGGCGCGTTGGAAAAAGGACCAAGAACGCTATCATCAGGGGCGACGAGCTGCTTGCCTAGTGGTCTCAAAGCAGATAACTTTTTACCAAGTTTCCTGGGGAGCTTTCTGCGCTTGCCTACACTATGGATTTTCCCACTGTTAATGCCGAACTTGTCACCTATTTCTTGGAACGTGCGACCGGAAGCGGACTCCTCAAAGGAGCTGAGCGGTGGTGCCATTGCCTGCGAAGCCAAGCTTGAATTATTGAGGCTAATTTTGACCTCTTCTAGGGTTCTTCGGGATGTTGCCTTAAAAAGCTTGGCATCAGGATCTCTCGAACCAAACGGATTCACTCCGTTGAAATCGTTCTCGGCACTTCCGTCCCAGAAGTTACGGAAGTTAAATACCGCATTGATCACAGTCGGTGTGTTGCGGGGCTCCACCCGGCGGGTGTTGATACCGTTCACGTTAAAGACTGGATCTGGCACGACTGTCACTTTGTCCACCGCACTGCCAGGAACAACATCTACGAAGTTAGCATTGGCGACACCTTGGGAGCCACTAACATCGTTAGTGTCTGCCAAAACAGTCGAAGCAGCGTTATTAGGGTCTGAGAGCTTGTGGAATGGAAAATCTCCTGGCTGCCACGTGGCGTTTGGTCTTTTAGTGAAACCTGTATCTCCGTTCGGAGTCCCGTCCGCATTCACGCGCAAAAGTCCTGGGCTACTCTGATTTTTCGCCCTGTTGTCCGCTCCAGCATGAAAGTGGCAACTGGCACACGACTGGACTCCGTCGCTACCCACCTGCATATCCCAAAAAAGAGCTTTTCCTAAGCCGATCGCGGCATTTTTATCTGCAATAAATTCCGCGAGATTGCTTGGTTCCGGACCTACGCCACTGAGTGGAGGCGGTATATCTGCTATTGGTCCAACACCCGGTACTACTAGCTGCGCCGACACAGTATGTGCTGCTAGAACCGTAGCAGTGATAAGTGCAGCAATGGTTGTGCCTCTTTTCATTCTCCTAGACAATCTGGATGCCAGTTGGGTCAATCCACCTAGCATTCTGGCAGGGATAACTTTTACCTTATTAAAGATGACTTTTATTCTATTTAAAAGACTTGATAGCAGCCTGATCAGGAGATGATCAGTACTGCTTTCTTTTCTCCTGCGCGGCAGACTTGTGTCCTTCGACATGGATAGTTCCTCATGTGGTTATTGTCAACTGAACTGAATGCTCAGGTGAGCAGGCTGAATAAAGGCAGATCAAGCACAGATAAAAACAACGAGCCTCTATAAGCTGATGCCTTGACGATAGTCAACTCTTAGCAGAGCTAGAATCACTACTGCGTCGCTACTCCGCGGTATTCTTAGGTATGCAACCTCTAAACCTTGACACTCGTCAATAGCACCTCGCGGTAACTAAGCCGAAAGTGGTATTACAACCAGACGTAGTGGCTGATAATTTGGATAGAAGAGCCTTAAATTCAGTTGACGACTTGAGCTTACGACGCAACCTGATTAAGTGCAAATAGTTTTTCTTTGGATATCAATAAATTGAAGTTATAAACTTCTCCTACCTAGCTGATAAGGGACGATACCAAACAACCAAATAAATTCACTCCAAATGCAGTTAGTTTGATTTCCGGCGTTGCTGAAACCAGAATGATAGCTTGTGCAGAATAGAACTATGAAGTGTCCTAACTGCGACTCAAATAACTTTCTGAAAAACGGCTATCGTCGAGAGCGACAATGCCACGCAGAGGTTCGGGGGGAAGATTCCCCCCGAAATCTTGCTTACAAGTGCAAGCAATGCGATCGCCAGTTTCTTGATTACCGTCCCTGACGCTACTCGAAGGAGGTTAGATAACTGGGCATCAAAATGTATCTGAACGGCATGGGATTACGGGGAATTGAACGGGTCGCAGAGATTCACCACACAACCATTCTGTGCTGGATTCGAGAAGCGGGACATGAAGTCTCTAATACCTCAAAATCCAAGGAAATTCCAGAAATTACTGACCTGGATAAACTTCAGATATTTGTGGGCAGCAAGCGAAATAAAGTTGGGATTTGGACGACGGTGAATCATTGGAGAGCTGGTATCTTGGCTTGGGCAGTTGGTGACCGCAGCGCCGAGACATTGAGGAACTGCATTTGTTACATAGACTAGGGCTTGGGGTGATTAACTCACAGGCACTCGACAAACTCGCTACATTCTCTTGCAATATTTTGTTCACTTCGCCATCCAGTTCATGCACTTTTGGGCTTATCCCAACCTTCAAAGCCAACTGTAATATTCCGAGGGCTAGTACCGTTTTATCGCGCTTCCATCACTTGCATAAGAGAATAATAAGATAAAGGATCGTAACCCTTTGCTGGACTATGTTTGGAGTCAGAGAACCAGCCGAAACAATAAAATTTGTAGACGATTACTGTAAATGGGATAGAAAGCTATTTCCAGAAGTCAGAAGTTTTGAGGCGTTTAAATATCTTCACGTTGGGATGATTTCCGATATTAAACGTAAAACACTACCAGCAATATCGCGTGTAGTGGGATTAAGTAATGAGCAAGGATTGTGGCATTTCTTGACAGAATCGCCTTGGTAAGTAAAAGAATTAGAGCAGGCAAGACTAAGGCTAATTTTACAAGTGTTAGCTGGCCCTTGAAATCACCCTAATTATTGATGAGACAGGGGAGAGAAAAAGAGGTGAGACAACAGATTATGCCAAACGGCAGTAGATCGGGAATTTGGGAAAAATTGAGAAGGGGATAGTCGCAGTCACAGCCTATGGTTTATTCGAGGAGATAACATTTCCTTTGATGTTTGAAGTCTCTAAACCCAAACAAAGATTATTAGAAGAGGATGTATACCAAACCAAACCACAAATAGCATCAAAAATGATTCGAGAACTTCAAACAATGGGGTTTAAATTCAAGCTGGTATTAGCAGATAGTCTGTATGGAGAAAGCGATAGCAACTTTCTGAGTGTCTTGTATGAATTACAACTAGATTTCGTAGTGGCAATTCGGAGCAATCATGGCGTATGGCTACCGCAAGGTCAGAAAGTCAGAGATAATCGTTGGCGACCGTTTCCTGGTACGAATCCACCTTCTAGTGAGGTTATGAGTAAGGATTCAAATTTCGGTGGAATGCATCACCTGGAAAAGTCTAATATTCCACCGTCAACAAATGTTTTGGGTGATTGGAGAATTCAACTGAAAAAGGACAGCGATCCAACATTTCGAGTGCTTAAAGCAGAGGATATTGGAAACGCATACCTCGTTGTCAGTTTTAGCATCCAATGAAGCTAGAAAACACACTGCGCTCGATTACAAACATCATTATTCAGCATTGCGAACCAGATGAGATTGTTTTATTTGGTTCCTATGCTAAGGAATGCGATCGCCTAGACAGCGATTTAGATATTCTTGTGATCGGAAACTTTAGACAGTCAAAGTTCATTCGTAACCTGGAACTGAATGAGCTTCTAGATCAATTTCCAATCAGTATTGATCTTCATCTGTTAACATCTGAGGAGTTTGAAATTGAATGCCAGAAGCCTTTCTCATTTCTAAACACCCTTCAGTTTCAGAGCGTATTATTGTATAAGAGACAGGAGGGAGTTCAAGAATGCTTTTGAGAGCGAACCTTTGGCTGGCTGAATCGGTTTCGACGCTTGAGCAAGGGTTATGAGTTGTACAGTGAGGTGAGTGAGGCGATGATTTACGGTTCTCTGATTCGTCTCATGACGGGCGATTGACTGCTTAAGGTTTTGTCTATGAATTAGCTCTGAAATAAGGCTTAGTTAACAGACAACTTAGCAATTTAAAAATTGAAAGAGCTTCCGAGGCGATTGCACGAAAGCTCATTAAAAACCCAGAAGCCTTTTTACACTGCAACTTTTTCTTTCACAGAACTATTCTGCACGAAATACTACAACCTTAAGTACAACCGAGGTATGTTTATAATAGCAATAGTAAACGCTTCTTCGCAAGACTGCATGATTGTTTAGCAATCAAACTAAACCCAAGTTAACAACTCGGAGATCGGATTTGCCATTCGAGATCATGGAAAGACGCTAAAAGCCAATACAATTTGGTTGCTGGCACGCTGCACAGATCCGGGAAGCTACAAAGTTGTGATGACGCTGCTGCTGCCTGAGCCGCCGCCAGCTGATTCCAACACGATGATGCTTGCCCCAGTCAACCAATATGGCGGCTTGCATTTCAGTCAAGCGAACTTAAACCGCAGCTAAGGTTATTTCCCGCAGTTGCTCAACCTGTTTAGATAAATTACTCGTATTGAGGCGGTAACTTAGTGGATTGGCAATCAGCCGTGCTGTACTTTCAAACAGCGTCTCAATCTCAATTAAACCATTTTCTTTGATAGTCCGTCCTGTTGAAACCAAATCGACGATTGCCTCAGACATCCCTGTAATCGGACCTAGTTCCACTGAAC
>JBGTCQ010000029.1:0-6532 GCA_041748755.1 Chroococcidiopsidaceae cyanobacterium
TTAGAGGAGATTGCTTCTAGTTTACGTCGGAGTTGATATCGACGTTCAAGACTAGTAACTAAGGGAAGATTTGCCTCATCGACCTTAATACTGTCTAACTTCTGCTGTAACTGGAGTACCAAAACTTTAGGCTGTCGTGCCATCTGTTCACTGAAAAAAGTTGTGGACATCCCAACTAAAAGCCGAATTAAAAGAGTAGTAGTATTATCTAAACGCTCCCCTAACTTTTCTTCCCATTCTAGTAATTCGCTCTCTTCTTTAATAGTGTCTAAATCTAAAACTTCATCGGTAACATGCAGCGCCCAAGATTGACTATTAACAGATAAATTAAAAACGTATTCTAAATGATTATTGTGATGCGCTATATCCGCAGGCTTCAAATAAGGAAAACCAATTTCATAGACTCCCTCAATCACTGGAATTAACAAAAGTTGCTCTGACAGATATTCTTCTGAGTCAAGGGAAATAATCGGGCGATCGCGTGCCTCTAATAGAGTATCTAATGGCAACGGTTCACACCCATTTAAATAAGCAAAGAGGCTAGGATAAATTTTCATACATGGCTGGGAATTCGCTCTGCCGTTACTGCTTTGTACACCAACCCCTGCCACTGGAATTGACCATAACGACCTTCACGCGCTATTCTGAATGCTTCAATCAAGGAAGTATCGTTAATTTCTGCAATAATTTCCTCTAGTTGATCCAACTCTTCGTGAGCTTCCTCAATCATCACTCCGCGCAACTTTGGTAAAAGTTTTTGCCCAAATTGATCGGCGATCGCAAACCTAAAAGCTTCAGAATTAACATCTTCAGCCCCTGGATAGTTTACTACGTACTGAGTAATTGACTGATAGACACGATGGGCAAAAGAATGTCCCATTTTTTCCATTACTTTATTGACTTGCTCAAGATACTTCTCAACCATCTGTACTACTTTAGAATCTGATTGAGGCTTAATTATCCATTCTTTAAAAACAGAGTAAGTTAAGTATCCTAAAGGTGTAGTGCTACCATTTTGATTTTTCTGAGGTAATTGCAGCTTTTCTGGTTTACCAAAGGTGATAACATTTGCTCTGTCTAGCACCTTATCTGATAAGGTTTGTGTAGTTTCATCCTCATTCATTGTTCCTACGAACAAGAACTCATTAGGAATTTGGAGACGGCGTTCTCTATCAGTAAGCGGTAAACTACCGACATCAATTTCTAAATAAGTTTCACGGCTACGACGAGTCTCTAATTTAGAGAGGAACTCGCTGAAGTAATATTCAATCCGTGCCAAATTCATTTCATCCAGCAGCACAATCACTATTCGATCATTCATTGCCTGATCGTGATTGTATTGATATAGTCCACGCATCAAATCAGTCGGCTTAAACTTTTTCTCCACATAGTTATAAAAGCCTTGTAAATCTTGAGGAGAATCCCAGCGCGGTTGTACAGCTAAAGTTAATAACTGTGCTCCTATAAAATCAGCATATCGTTGTGGCAGTTCGCTTTTTCCAGTACCACTAATTCCAGCTAAAACAACTAAGGCAGAAATATCTTGTACTTTTAGTGATGTATGGAATGCGTGAATTACTCGCTTTGGAAAAGTCAGTCCTTGAGACTTAATGTAGTCAATAAGCTTATCTAGGAAATCTTGTTCATCTTTCCTAGTAGTTCCTATACTCCGTTTCTGATTAGGTAGATTCACCCAGACTGGTTCTCTTAGTGAGCGTAGTGCTACTTCAGCACTACTTTGCAGATTTTCTATTTCTCCCTTTAAACGTTTAATTTCACCTTGAAGTTCTTCTTTTCCTTGCTTCAAACGAGCGTTATTTTCTTCGAGTCCAGCTTGAATACCATTCAACTGCTGAATTTCTCTTTCTAGTCCTCTTGATTGCGACTCTTTATCTTTAATTTGAAAGTTTAAGCTATGTAATTTCTGACGTAGTTCTTCAATTTTTTGATACTCTTGCTGATTTTCTTGAATTGCTTGTAAAATCCGTTGTCTTTCGGCTTCTAATCTGTCTATCTCTGGTTTTAGCTGATCAACTCGTTCTTC
Organism: Chroococcidiopsidaceae cyanobacterium; assembly: GCA_041748755.1. Lineage (GTDB taxonomy): Bacteria > Cyanobacteriota > Cyanobacteriia > Cyanobacteriales > Chroococcidiopsidaceae > JAHHHE01. The sequence goes on from JBGTCQ010000029.1 coordinate 2,045, forward strand.
AAAACTTTGCTTCTGGCTGAACAAACCATCATAAGTAGCTCGTAACAATTCCAATTCTGCTGCTCGTTGTTCTAGTTGTTGAGGCTTAGTTTGCAGCTCTTGTATCTGGCTATTTAATGAGTCTAACTGTGCTTGTTTAACAGCAAATTCTGCTTCAACACTGACGAGCGATCGCCTTTGTATTTCTAGAGCTTCCACCTGGGAACCCAAAGCATTAATCTGACCTTCTAAACCACTTTTATCAAGTTTAAACTGTTCAATTTGAAACTGAAGTTGCTCCCGCGCAGCTAAGTCAGGATTGTGTTGATTAATTGCAAGAACTCGAAGGTCTAGTTCTTGTTTGTGCTGATTAAGTGTTGTAAATTTATGTTCAAACTGCTGCAATTCTTCCTGCTTTTGAACAAATTGTCCTTCAACTTTTGCTAGCTCTGCTTGCGCTTCTCGAAGTTCATTTACTCTTACTGTTCGATACTCTTGCTGATTTTCTTGAATAGCTTGTAAAATTCGTTGTTTTTCGGCTTCTAATCCGTCTATCTCTGGTTTTAGTTGATTAACTCGTTCTTCAAAGCTTTGCTTCTGGTTGAACAAACTATCATAAGTAGCTCGTAACGATTCCAATTCTGCTGCTCGTTGTTCTAGTTGCTGAGATTTAATTTGCAGCTCTTGTATCTGATTATTTAATGAGTCTAACTGTGCTTGTTTAACAGCAAATTCTGCTTCAACGCTGACGAGCGATCGCCTTTGTATTTCTAAGTTCTCTACCTGGGAACCCAAAGCATTAATCTGACCTTCTAAACCACTTTTATCAAGTCTAAACTGTTCAATTTGAGTCTGAAGTTTCTCACTTGTTACTAGATTAGGATTGTGTTGATTAATTGCAAGGACTCGAAGCTCTAGTTCTTGTTTGTGCTGATTAAGGGTTGTAGATTTATGTTCAAATTGCTGTAATTCTTCCTGCTTTTGAACAAATTGTCCTTCAACTTTTACTAGCTCTGCTTCCGCTTTTTGTAGTTCATTTACTTTTTGTTGAGATTTATTTTGTAGCTCTTGCGTCTGGTTATTTAATAGTTCTAACTGTGCTTGTTTAGCAACAAATTCTACCTCAATGCTGACAAGCGATCGCTTCTGTGCTTCTAGAGTTTCCACCTGAGAACGGAAAAAATTCATTTGACCTTCTAACCCGTTTCTATCAAGTTTAAATTGCTCAACTTGAGCCTGAAGTTGCTCCCGCGCAGCTAAGTCAGAATTTTGTTGATTAATGGCAACAACTCGACGCTCTAGTTCCTGTCTGTGCTGGTTGAGGCTTGTAAGTTTTTGCTCAACCTGTTGCAATTCTTCTCGCTTTTGAACAAATTTCCCTTCAATTTTTGCTAACTCTAGTTGTGGTTTCCGCAGTTCATTTACTGTTGCTTTTAAAATTGGCAGTTCTGCTTTTATCTTTTCCCACTCAGCCATTATATCCCGTTGGTTGTTGTCTAATCGTCTAGTCGAAATAGTTGCCCCAACAACTGCTCCTGTAGCACTTCCTAACAACGCTCCACGTGCTCCGCCCAAAGATGCTATTGCGCCTGTCCCTAGCGTAAGTGAACCTATTATCAACCAGTCTATTAACTTCTGCACCCTTAAACCTCACAAGTGTTTATACTGGGTTGGTTAAGTAAGTTTCCCAAAAAGCTCACTTGCTAGCTTCGTTAGATTCACTGATCTTTTATATTCATTACCAACAATTTATGGTATTTCTCAGGTTGATTATTTTAGGAAATGTGCTAGTACCTACTGTAGAATTACGATAATATTGGGATCAATAACTTGCTTACCTGTGATTCCGTACTTAGATTAAAAGTTAATTTAATACATTCTTCCTCAAAGTCTCACTAGTATCGCTCTTTAACAGATGATGGCGAAAAATATTACGCTTTCTCTGGCAAATGCAGAGGCAACGCGATCGCTCGGTATAACTCTAGGGCAATCCCTAAGCGCTGGTAGTGTAATTTTGCTAGAAGGCGATTTAGGCAGCGGCAAAACAACACTAGTTCAAGGCATTGGTGAGGGATTAGGTATTACTGAACCGATTGTTAGTCCTACATTCACTCTAATTAACGAGTACACAGAAGGACGCTTACCGCTGTACCACTTAGATTTGTACCGCTTGCAACCCGAAGAAGTTACTGCCTTGAATCTGGAAAGCTACTGGGAAGGTATTGAGTTCCCGTTAGGAATTGTAGCAATAGAGTGGCCAGAACGTCTAGAATACAAGCCACCTAGTTATCTACAGGTGTGTTTGAAATATCTTGGCGATCGCGATCGCCAAATAGACTTTTATAGCGTAGGAGAGTAGTTAAACTAAGCGATTCTCTCCCAGAAGTCAGTCAGCCTTGGGTATTTCTACTTACTTTGCTTTGCTTAAACGAATTGCCTCAAAAAGCTGGAGAGTGTCGCATCTGGTAGGGGAAGAATCTTTTACTCACTGCCTTTATCTAAAGCGGCTTGTAATCGCTGAAACGTCCGCAAATTTTCCTCTCGACTACCTACAGTTATCCGCAATCCGCCGTTAATCTGGCGTACAAGGGTGCCACTGGTTCGTAGGTGCTGAGTAAGGCTACTCAAGTAATCGCTTACTTCTTCACAGGTAGTATCTCGCAAACGCAGATAAATAAAGTTGGCAGCGCTCTCATAGACTTGTAATTCTGGACGCTGCGCTAAAGCGTGAGTTAACTCTGCTCGTTCAGCTAGCAACTGGGGAATGGATGCTAGCAATAGTTGCCGTTGTTGTAGGGCAACCAAGGCAGCAGCTTGAGAAAAGGTAGAGAGGTTGTAGGGTAAGCGAATTTTTTCTAGGGCAGCAATGGTTTCAGGTATTGCTAAAGCATATCCAACTCGATGGGCTGCTAAGCGGAAAGCTTTAGAAAATGTCCGCAGCACTACCCAGTTAGGGCGGTGTAACAATTCGCCGACAACAGTAGTCTGGCTAAATTCAAAGTAAGCTTCATCTATTACTACTAAAATTTGCTCTGACAGACTACGTAGCCATTCCAACTCAGAAGCAGTTAGGGCATTTCCGGTGGGAGAGTTGGGATGAACGACGAAAACCACGCGGATTGCAGGATTTTGAGTTTGTGCGATCGCTGACTGAGCAGCAAACACGTCAATTTCAAAGGTTATTTCATTTCGCTCCACCGCCACCACTGGAATTCCCAATGTCTGAGCCAGAATTTTGTACATTGAAAACGTAGGATTGGCAACTAAAATTGACCCTTCGCCCCCCAGACAAGTTGCTATTAGTAGCGAACGAATCAGTTCATCAGAACCATTGCCAACAGAAATATTAGCCGGGGTAATGCAGGCATCTTGCAGAGATGATTCGTTGACATACTCGGCGATCGCCTCTTTGAGTGCTGCATGTCCACCATCTGGATAGCGATTTGTCTCAATTAACTGCTGATACGTCCAAGCCAGCTTTTCTTTTAACTCGCTAGGCAAATCAAACGGGCTTTCATTAGTATCTAACCGATCAATAGCAGTGGCATCGACTGGTTGACCAGAATTGCCTCCCGGATGTGGTGTATAGGCAGTAAGTTTAGCTAAATCTGACCGGATGAATGGCAGCATTGATACAACTAGGGACTAAGGAATTTTACTAGCTTCTAACGCCTTTTATTTTAAGCTTTCAATGTAACTGGCAGAAAACTTGAATTGCCTGCCAAATTTCAGGAAGAACATTACCTAGAGAATGACCGCTGTCAAGTGAAATTAATTGCACCCAAGGGTGCAATTCGGCAAAGTCATGACTCGCCTGGATGGGAATAATTTCATCTTGGCAACCATGCAAAATTAGAGTAGGAACGGGGCGGATTAATTGTTCATCTTTGTATTGAGCAGCATCTAGGACAAACTCATAACTCAAGGGGAGTGAGGACTTTTCCCCATAGTGGTAAACCATCAGATACTGCTGGAGCTGCCATTGCTGGAGCTTTTCTGCGCCTAACTGAGGTAACCAATGGTCAAGAAACCCAAACGCTGGTGCTAGCAATATCAACCGCTTAACTTGCAACTGTGTTTCTGCTAACCAAGCAGCTGTTAAACCGCCCAAACTGGAACCGATTAAAGTTACAGGAGTAGGACTTGACGGAAATGTTGCTTTTACTTGATTGATCTGGCGCGTTATTGTTAGGTGAGAGAAATCGCCTTGATTGAGATCAGGGGTTTTGAGGTCTATTTGAAGAGTAGCAAAGCACTCGGATAAATACTTAGCCTTTGCAGAATTAGGACTTGAAGCAAAACCGTGGAGATAAATGAACTGCAACTTGTTTAACCCAGGGTAACGGCTCAACTCACTAATGGCAGATAACCCTCTTCTGTCAGACTCCGGATTAAGTCTTGCTGTGAGGGAGTTGCAGCCATTTCTTGAGTGAGCTAATTGTTATTACAAAAAAATCGAGCTATTGCTCTCTCTAGCAAGCTTCTAGGATTCAGAAATGACCAAAGTTT
>JBGTCQ010000030.1:0-7582 GCA_041748755.1 Chroococcidiopsidaceae cyanobacterium
TCGCATAATCTAGTTTAAGCGTCGACGGGTGACCAAGCGTGAGAGAACACTCATACATAAAACGAGACCGACTAAGACCACAGAAGCAGTCCAAGCAAGCTGGTTTTGCTCAACAAAGGGAGAGCTGGCGTATTTATAAATTAATACCGATAGGGAAGGAGTGGCGCTGAATAATCCCTCTGGCCAAACTTCACTATACAGAGCGGTGAATATGAGTGGGGCGGTTTCACCAGCGGCGCGGGCTACAGCAAGTAAAATGCCAGTAGTAATTGCAGGTATTGCAGCGGACACAACGACACGAAAGGTTGTTTGAAGGCGACTAGCTCCCAAAGCGGCGGAGGCGAGGCGTTGATTGGTAGGAACGAGTTTCAAGGCTTGTTCGGTTGTCAAGGCAACAACGGGCAGCATGAGTACGGACAGTGCAAAACCGCCTGCTACTGCTGAAAATTCCTTAGTAGCGAGGACGATAACGCCATAGGCAAAGACACCGGCGATAATAGAAGGCACGCCAGTAAGGATAGTAGTTATGAAGCGAACAAAATTTGCTATCCCAGTTCCTTGACCCAACTCTGATAAGAAGATACCTGTCATTACACCAAAGGGAATACTCACAAAGGAGGCAAGCCCGACCATCATCAGCGTACCCACAATTGCGTTGGCAAAGCCATTAGGCTCCCCTTCCACCCCAACTGGGGCTGGCAAAGAGACAAATACTTCCCATTTTAAGTAAGGAAGCCCTTGGCGCAAGATTTCAATTAAGATTGCTAGTAAGGGTAGCAGCGCTAGCCCGGTAAGTGCAAAGGCGATCGCGCTCATGCCAACGTTAAACATTGTCCGTCTTGTAGGCAAGGGCTTACGTAGCTCTGCCGCTAAAGATTGATTTCTTTGTGGTTGGGGATGGCTCGTGGACATAGAAGTAACCTATTGTTTTAGCTGACTAGTAACTAAAATCCTGGTATTTTGGATTCCCGACCAATAAGCCTTACCAGCAACACAGCAACAATATTGACCAGCAGTGTAACGGTAAACAAAATCAGTGCCAGATACATTAAGGAACCAACGTGCAGATCATCCAGCGCTTCGCCAAATTCATTTGCCAGTAACGCGGGAATGGTGTAACCCACGTCTAATAACGAGGCGCTGATTGTAGGCGAATTACCAATTACCATTGTCACTGCCATCGTTTCCCCTACAGCCCGTCCTAAAGCAAGGATTGCCGCGCCTAGAATGCCGGAACTACCTGCTGGTAGCAATACGCCAAAGATAGTTTCCCAGCGGGTAGCTCCTAAAGACATTGAGCCACTCCGCAATTCCTTCGGGATTGCTAGTAAAACCTCGCGGCTAATTGCTGCCATTGTGGGCAGAATCATGATTGCCAGGATAACTCCAGCGGCAAGCATACCGTAGCCACCATAACCAGAGGGATCAGTGCTAAACAAGGGAATCCAGCGGAAGTATTGGTAAAGCCATTGTTGGATTGGCTGTAGAAAAGAAGTTAGGACGAAAATTCCCCAAAGCCCAATAATTACACTGGGAATTGCCGCAATCAGTTCAACCAGGAAGGCAAGAGGCGATCGCACCGACGGCGGTAAAAAGTTTTCGCTTGTAACTAAAGCAACCGCTAGTCCTATTGGAATTGCTAACAAAAGAGCGATCGCTGAACTTACCAGTGTTCCATAAATAAAAGGCAAAGCTCCAAAACTTAGATCAGCTACATTCCAATCCTGACTCCACAAAAACGAGATTCCAAACTTCTGTATTGCTGGCTGAGCCTGCTTGAAAATTGTCCACACTATCCAAAACAGCACTATCACAGTGCCAAAGGCGAAACTACGAACTAGCCAAGTAAACCCCTGATCCAGCCAAAGATTTTCCTCACCTGCTGTTGTAATTTCAAGGTTAACCCTTGCCCTAACTGGGTTAAAAGCTTGCTCAGATCGTTCTTGCATACCTGCTCAAGTATTTGTCATTCTAAAAACAAAACATCTTAACTGATGTTGATACTAGTTAAGGGCATCTTCAATCTGAAGATGCCCTTAGCTTAAAAATTGAAGACTAGAGGATAAGTGCGCTACTAACGAGAGGTAACGCCGCTACTGTTTACCGTGCTGCTTACTGTTTGAACGACACGGTTAGCAACACTCGGAGGAATCCGAGTGTAGCCCAGATCATCGTTTATTTCTTGACCTTTGGTAAGTACCCACTGCACCATTTTTTTGACAGCATCGGCTTCAGCTGGTTGCTCATAATTTTTGTAAACCATGATCCAGGTTAAGCCTGTAATAGGATAACCTTGTGCAGGATCTCCTAGCTTACTAAAGGTAACGCGATAGTCGGGATTAAACTCTACAGCTTCTAGAGCTTTATTTGCTTCCTCTAGGGTAGGTGCAACGTAAGCTCCCTGCTTATTTTGCACAAGTGCTGATTGAAGTTTGTTGGTAGTGGCAAAAGCAGCCTCTACATATCCAATAGTTCCTGGAGTCCGCTTCACGATTTGAGCAACGCCGGGATTTCCCTTACCACTAACAGGTTTTCCAGGCCACTTCGGCGCTTTGTTAGCACCTACTCTTCCTTTGAAGTAGGAGTCAATTGCACTCAGGTGGTTGGTGAAGATGTAGCTCGTACCACTGCTATCAGCACGCACAGCCAGTCTGATTGGCTGATCCGGTAGATTCACGCCCGGATTATCTGCCGCAATTTTGGGGTCATTCCAATTGGTAATTTGACCGGAAAAGATTGCCGGAAGCACCTTACGGGATAATTTGAGATTGGAAACTCCGGGAAGGTTGTAAACAACGGCTACAGGTCCACCAGATGTAGGTACATACACTACGCCTCCGTCCACTTTAGCCGCTTCCTCATCAGTCATAGCCGTATCGCTACCTGCGAAGTCAACTGCTCCAGCAGTTAGCTGTTTAATCCCGCCGCCACTACCGATGCCTTGATAGTTGACTTGAAGATCTGGATAATCTTTGCGGATTGCATTAAAGTAACGCTGATAAAGAGGTTCAGGAAAAGTTGCACCTGCACCATTTAAAGTTTGTGCTTGAGCGAGTCCGGCAAAAGTAGATCCCAGCGTTACAACAGCAGTTACTACTGAAGTCGTAATCGCACGCTTGATCGTGGTTTTAGACAAAATCATATAGATGCATCCTCAGCAGCAAAAAATCACTATTGTTTTTAATCTTGATTAAACTTTTAACTATGCAGGTTAAGTTAATAAAAATGAAAGGCTAAATTATAGTTAACGTTAGGTAAAGATTAGTTTAAAAAATTATCTTATTTGCAGCCTTAAAGTTTTTGAGGTTGTTTTCTTGGTATTTTATACCAAAGGTGGTTCTATGCTAGCAATTAGCTAGAGTTTACTTATTTAGCAAGCACTTGATGTCTAAAGCTGCAAAAATATAGTGTCAGAAGATACAAAATTGGCATAAGTTAAAAGTAAAACTGGCGTAGCTCCACTTACATTCATTGTTATTCCGAAACTTTTTAATAATGATTTATAGCAGAAACTAAACTTATAGCTTACTAAGAATAAAAATATTAATTGTGCTTTGTTGTATTCCTAAATTCATCAAGGGTAGTATTAACAAGGATCTATATTATCGGTAAAACAATGAAGGCGAGACATCCATCAAGGTTAAAAACATAACACTAAAGAAGCAGTATTGTAGCGTCTAAATTGTATGAATGCACCTTACCCCCTAAAAAAATTACCCGCTCCGTTGCAAGGCTTGATTAGACCAATGCTACTTATCTCCTTGGTATTGCACGGCTTAGTAATGCTAGTGCCAGTGCCAGATAAAGAAGCATCTCCGAAAAAGGAAGAAAAATCTGTTAAGGTTACTCAGCTACCAACTACTACCTCGCCGCCTACAATAAAGCGATCGCCGCAACCATCACCTAAACCTGCACCTCCTAAAGCTGTAACACCAATAACTCGTCAGCCTGTGTTGGCTAATCGTCCTCGTCCACAACCGATTGTTCAAGCACCGCGATCGCGACCAGTTCAATCTACTCCTAGCACTATTGCTCCTTCACCAGTAGCTGCAACTCCTACTCCGAGTCCTACAACTTCACTAGAAACCGCACCTACCACAAATACAGCATTAACTGAATTTCCAATCTTCCCCGGAGCAAAAGCGGGTTGCCTGGAAGTACAATCCTGCTTCCAAACAGGAAATACACTCGATAAAGTAGCGGCTTATTTTGAGAAGGAACTACCAGCTAGAAATTTTACTGCTCCGGTAGATACAGATGAGCCTGCTAGAAAAGTCTATCAAGTTTCTAGAAGTGACTTTCCTGCTCAGTATCTCAGTTTAATTTCTACAGAGCAAGGCACAATATATGTTCTTGCTGACCAGCCTCGCACTTTAGATGACCTCAAAAACGCGGTTGTGGTACCGCCTGAGTTCTACACTATCCTTGCCGAAGTTGGTGAGGAATTAGAGGATGAGTCAATATTTGCTAATCCCAATGATTTCTACACCAAACTGAGTAGTCAAGATCCAGATGGTAGCTTGATCCCAGCAGAGCAACGTGAAGAAATTGAGGGTGTGAAACTGGCTCCAGATCAGACTGCTGACGCGGTGTACACTAGCCTACTATCTAATTTACAGAGCATCTTTGAGGTATCAGAATCGGGCAGTTATGGTGGCGGCTCTCTCTATAAACTTAAGAAAGACAGTTTCACTGGCTATCTCAATTTAGTGCCAACTAAAGACGGTACAGGCACTATTGTTATTTTGTGGAGCGATCCTCCAGCATAAGCAGCAGAAAATCAGAGTCTAACTAAGCAATATTGTATTTTAGCCTTGGTCAATTGCTAAGGAGACGCGATCGCCTCCAATGTTCCGCATCTTTCCCAAAACCTGAATTACCTGTTCGTAAGGCAACTTACGATCTGCCTTCAAAATTACTGCTCCCTTGGGGTTCTGCACCAGGTAAGTCTGCATTTGTTGACTCAGCTGAGCATCACTAACTGGTTGATTATTTAATAAAACCTGACTTTGTGGGTTCAAGCCTACTACTAAAGGATCTGGCACTTGGGTGTTGCTAGCACCTGCATCCACACTAGGTAAAGTAATATCGACAGATTGTTGTTGACCAGTCAACGTCATAGAAATAATAATGAAGAAAGTCAAAACTGTCAGAATTACGTCCATCATTGGCACCAGATTTACCTCTGGCATTTGAGAGCCTTTCTGCTGAGACTTGAATCGCATAGAAGTTAGGATTTAAAAATTTTAGTGGCTATCAAACACAGCACTATCTGATGGTAAGGTACTTGAAGCAGATTGATGATTAGTGGGGAAATTAGACTCGTACCAAGTCTGCCGATAGATTAACTCTAGCTCACTGCCTACTTTAGAAAAATAATCTACCTGCTGGGCTTGCAACGTTACAAAAATGCGGAAGCAGGATAGCGCAAGAATTGCCACAACCATGCCGCCTGCTGTTGCCGTTAAAGCCTCACCAATACCCGCCGCCGCTCTCGTTGTATCCTCTGCCGAACCACCACCACCAATGTTTAAGTTGGTAAAGGTAGTAATCAGACCTGTTACAGTACCTAATAATCCTAGTAGCGGCGCTATACCCACCGCAGATTCCAGCAGCTTGTCACCCTTACGCATTTGCACAAATTCTTTGTCTCCTGCTGCTTCCAAAGCTAGGCGAAAGGTTTCAGGATTAGGTTGCTTCAATTTTAGAGGTGCTAACAGAAAACGACCAATTGCTATATTTTGGGAACGAGCAGCGATCGCGGCTGCTTTCTCTAAATCATAATGAGCTGCATCTAACACATCATGCACAACGCGGTCTTCTTTACTCAACAACTGATACCAGAACCAAGATCGCTCAAAGGCACAGGCAAAGGTAGCAATCGACAGCCCCACGATTGGAATCATGATTGGGCCACCCTCGGCAATTAAATCAAAGACTCTAGACATAATTAATGGTTAAAGGGCTGACTCAAAATTGGGTGGTCTCCACCTTCAGAATATCGAAATTTTTTGTGATGTTCGGTTAAGTAAAGGTTAAAAAATACACCAATACTGGGATCAAGATAACCAGATGCTTAGATTGGATGCTGGTTTGGGAATAGAAACACATCCAACAAATGTAGTTACCAGTAAAACCCGTACATTTCCTACTTGCTCTGATAATAAAGGAGAATGCTTCATCATTCTTAAATATGCAGATTTTAGAGAACAATGGCAAGAGACTTACGGGGATTTATTAAGCTTTTAGAGGAACGAGGACAACTACAGCGGATTACAGCGCTGGTTGATCCAGATTTAGAAATTGCTGAAATTTCTAATCGGATGCTGCAACAAGGTGGACCAGGGTTGGTGTTTGAAAACGTGAAAGGGGCAGCATTTCCCGTAGCAATTAACTTAATGGGGACGGTGGAACGGATTTGCTGGGCGATGAATATGCAGACACCCCAGGAATTAGAGACACTGGGGAAGAAGCTGAGTATGCTGCAACAGCCCAAGCCACCCAAGAAGATTGGACAGGCGGTAGAGTTTGGCAAATTGTTGTTTGATGTGCTGAAAGCTAAACCGAGTCGGGACTTTTTCCCTGCTTGTCAACAAGTGCTGGTTCAAGGTGACGATCTGGATTTGACTCAGTTACCCTTAATTCGCCCCTATCCGGGTGATGCTGGCAAAATTATCACGCTGGGGTTGGTAATTACAAAAGATTGTGAGACGGGTACGCCGAATGTGGGCGTGTATCGACTACAACTGCAATCACGCAATACAATGACGGTTCATTGGTTGTCAGTGCGGGGTGGGGCAAGGCATTTACGTAAATGCGCTGAACAGGGGAAGAAGTTGGAAGTGGCGATCGCACTCGGCGTAGATCCGATGATCATCATGGCAGCTGCTACACCAATTCCAGTTGACTTATCAGAATGGCTGTTTGCTGGTTTATACGGCGGTTCTGGCGTGCAGCTAGCTAAGTGTAAGACGGTGGATTTAGAAGTGCCAGCTGATTCAGAATTTGTCTTAGAAGGCACGATTACGCCAGGGGAAGTGCTACCGGATGGTCCTTTTGGAGATCACATGGGCTATTACGGCGGTGTGGAGGATTCGCCCTTGGTTCGCTTCCACGGAATGACGCACCGCAGAGAGCCAATTTATTTGACTACATTTAGTGGTCGTCCGCCCAAAGAAGAAGCAATGATGGCGATCGCGCTTAACCGGATCTACACTCCCATACTCCGGCAACAAGTCTCCGAAATCGTTGACTTTTTCTTACCAATGGAAGCCCTCAGCTACAAAGCGGCAATTATTTCCATTGATAAAGCTTATCCTGGTCAAGCTCGTCGTGCGGCTCTAGCTTTTTGGAGCGCTCTGCCCCAGTTCACTTACACTAAATTTGTGATTGTGGTGGATAAGAACATCAATATCCGCGATCCACGTCAAGTAGTGTGGGCAATTAGTTCCAAAGTTGATCCAGTGCGGGATGTGTTTATTCTGCCTGATACTCCCTTTGACACCTTAGATTTTGCCAGCGAGAAAATTGGTTTGGGTGGGCGCATGGGCATTGATGCAACGACAAAGATTCCGCCGGAAAC
>JBGTCQ010000031.1:0-6800 GCA_041748755.1 Chroococcidiopsidaceae cyanobacterium
GCAGCCATAACGCAAGTCAAGACGCGATCGCATCCCCACACCTGCCATCAATCTTCCTTTGTCCCAAAGTAATAAAATTAGAATTTAACCCTCTGCTGTCTCTTAATATTAAGAGGCGTAAAATTTGTAGTGACTTCTACAGAATTGGAGCAACCAAAATCTGTATCCAATTAAATTTGTCGCGTCCTATTCCACCCAATCCGTTTATGACTTCTGAAATTCGCTTCCTCATGTGTCCTCCTGACCACTACGACGTGGACTATGTAATTAATCCCTGGATGGAAGGGAATATTCACAAGTCATCACGCGATCGCGCTGTCGAGCAGTGGCAAAAACTCCACCACGTCCTTAAAGACCACACCCTTGTAGACTTGGTGCAACCCCAACTCGGCTGGCCTGATATGGTTTTTACTGCCAATGCTGGGCTAGTTTTAGGAAATACGGTAGTCCTGAGCCGCTTTTTCCACAAAGAGCGTCAGGGAGAAGAACCATACTTCAAGCAGTGGTTCGAGTCTAAAGGTTATACAGTCTATGAACTCCCCAAAGATTTACCGTTTGAAGGAGCGGGGGATGCACTGCTGGATCGAGAAGGACGCTGGTTGTGGGCTGGCTATGGCTTTCGTTCGGAACTGGACTCTCACCCATATCTGGCAAAATGGCTAGATATTGAAGTAGTGTCGCTGCGGTTGATGGATGAGCGGTTTTATCACCTGGATACTTGCTTTTGTCCGCTCAATGGCGGCTATTTGCTTTACTATCCACCAGCTTTTGATTCCTACTCCAACCGCTTAATTGAAATGCGAGTACCGCAAGATAAGCGGATTGCGATCGCGGAAGCAGATGCGGTGAGCTTTGCCTGCAATGCGGTGAATATTGACTCTGTTGTGGTGATGAACAAGGCGAGTGATGACCTGAAATCGCGCCTTGCAGCAGCTGGATTTGAGGTAATTGAAACACCACTAACGGAATTTCTCAAAGCGGGAGGAGCCGCTAAATGCTTGACCCTGCGCGTGACAGAACCAATACGTACTGAAGTCCATGCGAATGTCTCGGTGGAAAGTCGCACGGTTCGGTTAGAAGGTCATTTACTGGATTCTGGTTTAATCAACCGCGCTCTCGATTTAGTTGTGGAAAGTGGCGGTAGTTTCCAGGTACTGAATTTCAATCTAGGAGAGCAACGACAAAGCACTTCAACTGCTGAAGTTAAGGTGTCGGCTCCTGACCATCAGGTGATGGAAGGGATTTTAGCGCAGCTAATTGATTTGGGTGCAGTGGATCTGCCCCAAGACGAACGCGATGCCAAATTAGAACCAGTGACACAAGCTGGTGTGTCTCCAGATGATTTCTATGTTTCCACTATTTATCCAACTGAAGTGCGGATTAATGGTGAGTGGATTAAGGTGCAAGATCAGCGGATGGATGGCGCGATCGCAGTTACTCACACCCCCGATGGCGTAATAGCACGGTGTAAGCTACTGCGAGATTTAGAAGTCAAAGAGCAGGTAGTTGTCGATGTCCAAGGCATCCGCACCATCCGCAAACCTGAATCGCGGGAACAGCGCAACACTCAGGAATTTAGCTTCATGTCAGCTGGAGTTTCCAGTGAGCGCCGCGTAGAACTGGTGGTGGAACAAGTTGCCTGGGAACTCCGCAAAATCCGCGACCAAGGCGGCAAAGTAGTAGTAACAGCTGGTCCAGTCGTGATTCATACTGGCGGTGGAGAACACCTGGCGCATCTGGTTCGGCAAGGATATGTGCAAGTGCTGTTGGGTGGAAATGCGATCGCTGTTCACGACATCGAGCAAAACCTAATGGGGACTTCCTTGGGTGTGGATATGCAACGAGGAGTTGCTGTCAGAGGTGGACATCGTCACCATTTGAAAGTGATTAACACTATTCGTCGCTATGGCAGTATTGCTAAAGCTGTAGAGCAAGGCGTTGTTAAGAGCGGTGTATTGTATGAGTGTGTTCGTAATGGAGTTCCCTTCTCCCTTGCTGGTTCTATCCGAGATGATGGACCTTTGCCTGATACGCAGATGGATTTAATTAAAGCGCAACAGGAATATGCTCAGCTACTGGAAGGCGCAGACATGATTTTGATGCTGTCTTCGATGTTGCATTCAATTGGCGTGGGGAATATGACACCCGCTGGAGTGAAAATGGTCTGTGTGGATATCAATCCAGCTGTAGTGACCAAGTTAAGCGATCGCGGTTCTGTAGAATCGGTTGGTGTGGTTACAGATGTAGGCTTGTTCCTGAGTCTGTTGGTGCAGCAGTTAGATAAGTTGACGAGTCCTTATCGTGCAACTCAGGTGGGTTAGGGAATGAGATCAGCAGGGAGAGGATATTTCATGCAAAAAATCGCCACACAACTACAGACTCGCCAGAGGATCAATTGGAAAAGTGCGATCGCAGATATCATTCTGGCTGGAATGGTAGTGGGACCGCTCTTTGCTCCCTTTCTTTCTGTCTCTGGGTTGCTTCTGCTTCCAGGTATTGCAGGAATTATCTATACGATGGGCATGCACGTCTGTCCACAGCCAGATATGGGACTGGTGCTCATGCCACCGTTTACTATGGCTGTATGTATGCGCTGCTATGGAACTGTAATGGGAGTGCTGATTACTCGGCTACTGTATGCTTTTGAGGGTAATGGTTTCTACTGGCTGACGCAATATGGACTCTTGGGTGCTACGCTGACGAGTCTGCTGATGATAGCTTACCCAGTTGAATTGGCAGCGCAGGTTCTTGGTTTATGGAGTTTCAATAACTATGTTGTTACACTCTTTGGGTTGGTTACGGGTGTGGGAATGGGTTTATTTTTCATGCCGATATTGCACAATCAGCGGCTAAAAGCAATGATCTCTCCAACGTGTGAAAACTGACACCATTTTCTATCAGCTGTTTCAGACCTTTCCCAGCTGCTTCTTTGAACTTATCGGTCAGCCTTCCTTAGAAGCTGATGCCTATGAATTCACCTCTGTTGAAATCAAACAACTTGCTTTTCGGATTGATGGTCTGTTCTTACCTTCTCCCGACTCACCACACCAGCCCATTTACTTTATAGAAGTTCAGTTTCAACGCGATCCTAGATTCTACTCACGCTTTTTTGGCGAAATCTTCCTATACCTCCGTCAATACGAACTACTTAACGATTGTCGTGCAGTTGTGGTGTATGCCAAAAAAAGTATAGATCCAGGTGTGCCAATACAGTATCGGGGGTTGGTAATGAGTCAGCAAGTGCAGCGTGTGTATTTGGATGAGTTAGGAGAAGTGGCACAATCGCTTGGGGTCGGGGTGGTGAAATTAGTTGTAGAGTCAGAGGAAACAGCAGTTGACTGGGCAAAACAGCTGATTTCACAAGCAAGGCAGCAACTTGAAGATGAGGTAACAAAACGGGAAATTATAGAATTGATAGAAACCGTTGTGTTGTATAAATTTCCCCACTTAAGTCGCCAGGAGATAGAAGAGATGTTTGGATTAAGTGAGTTAAAGCAAACGAGAGTCTATCAAGAAGCCAAGGAGGAAGGCAAGGAGGAAGGCAAGGAGGAAGGCAAGTTAGAAGCAGTGCCCAAGTTATTGCAGTTTGGGTTGACTGTCGAACAAGTAGCGGAGGCTTTAGGTTTGTCTGTTGAACAAGTGAGGCAAGCAGCAGCGGCTAAAATTTCCGATTGATGCCGTCCTAAACAAATATTTTATCTGGCGATCGCAAACCACTCTGTAATACCTTGAGCGATCGCACTTGCTAATTTCTTTTGCTCTTGGGGATTCACAATCCATTCAAATTCAGTTGGGTTAATCATAAACCCCAGTTCCAACAGCACAGATGGAGCCGTTGCTGGACGAGTCAACGCTAAGTTATTCCAATAAACTCCGTAATCAGGACGACCTAGCTTAGCTACTAAATAGCTATGCAAAAATACAGCGAGGTTGTGTGCCTGGGGATGATACCAAAAAGCTGCTAATCCCTTAGTATTTATAGCATCACCATCATCGGGTAGAGCGTTGTAATGCAGTGAAAGGGCGATCGCAGGTTCTAGCTTATCAATCATCGCCACCCGCTCTGGTAGTGACACATCTTGATCATCTTCGCGTGTCATATAAACTGTAGCCCCTTGCTGCTCCAGCTGCTCTCGCACCAGCTTAGATATTACTAAGTTGATATCTTTTTCGGGATACCCAGTCGGTCCCCTAGAACCCAGTTCAGCACCGCCATGTCCTGGATCTAGGAGAATTTTGATGCCAGTGAGAGATGAGGGGTTAGTCTCTTCCCCTGCTCCCCCTGCTCTCTTCACTCTTGGTGGATGACGTAAAGTTAGTACCAAGCTCGTACCATCGTATTTCAGCTGATAGCCCCACTGCTGCTGAGATTTGAGGTTAAAAGTATATTGCACTTGACCAGGTGCTACCTGTTGCCAATCTAAACGAGAGATAATCGGGTCATTATCCAGGCGGATGACATCGGTTTGAGCAGTGGTGTTGTACAAAGTTAGGGTGAAAGTGCGCTCACCCTGCTGCACAGTGACGGGAACAGGTACTTGCAACGGAAATACTACTTCTGTTGCACCAGGGACTTGACGGGCACGGATACTCCGAATGAGCGATCGCGGTGGCACTGCACCCTTCAATATCCGCGTTTCCTTACTATTAATCCAACCGCCATAGTCTAGACGTAACCACTCACCTTCTCTACCTGTGATAGTAGCCCGTGTTCCTTTAGGCAGCGGTGTTAGCCTAGAATAATCGGTGCCAGGACCAGTCCGGGCAACACCTGATTCTATCACCTCGGCAACTTCTAGATTCGCTGGTGAAAGCACTGAAATCTTTCCCGAACCCATCTGGCTTGTGGTTTTACCATTGGCTGTCAGCTGGAACTTAGGTTGAACTGTATTCGAGCCGATGACAGCGCCAGTAATGATGTTGTTGCCGTAAATGAGGGAACCAAAACCTGGTGGTAGTGTTGTACAACCTTGGTATTGTCCTGCTACTGCTTGAGAAGCAGGCTGGTTTTGCCCTGTTAATGCTGCGGAATTAGCTGGTAGCTGAACTTCGGATTGCGGCAGTAAGGGAATTATTTGATTAGCTAGCGCAACAGAGACTTTAGCATTAGGAGGAGCGATCGCCCCAAAACAAATTAGTTCCCCTGGCAGTTTAGCAATATCTACAGATGGAATCAGGGAATCTTTGCCAAAGGCTAATCCAACTGGTGCAGGAGAACCTGACAGCCGCTTAACTTTAATCTGGACTTGTTGATCCTGATAGCGCAGAGTAAAAAGATTATCTCCCAACTGTAATGGCAAACTAGGGGCAAAATGTCCAGATTTGCTGCGGTCTATCCGCTTACCATTCAGCAAAACTTCTCCAGCAGGCGGTGCTGTACCAATAAAAAAGATTTGTTCAGCTGTAGTCTGATGGTCATTGGGGGGATAAACAACAGACAGAGATTTCGCTGCCCGTGCTGGAGATACTATTACAGATCCTAATGCCACTAATCCTAAAAGTTTTCTCACGCCAAAATAAGAAAGTAGAGAAACAAATTAATAATATAGTGCGCAGCACTTCATTATTCCCTAGTCCCTAGCCCCTAATCCCTAGCCCCTATTATCTGTGGCACAATGACGGGGTGTATTTTTACTTGCTAAAATTGAAACTTATATGACTAAATTTGTTTTTGTTACTGGCGGTGTCGTTTCCAGCATTGGTAAAGGCATTGTCGCTGCTAGCCTGGGACGGTTGCTGAAGTCGCGGGATTATTCCGTATCGATCCTGAAACTTGACCCTTATATTAATGTCGATCCTGGTACAATGAGCCCCTTCCAACATGGGGAAGTATTTGTTACTGAAGATGGTGCAGAAACGGACTTGGACTTAGGGCATTATGAGCGGTTCACGGATACGTCCATGTCCAAGCTTAACAGTGTTACCACTGGCTCAATTTACCAGGCAGTGCTGAACAAAGAGCGTCGCGGCGACTATATGGGGGGTACAGTCCAAGTTATTCCCCATATCACTAACGAGATTAAAGAGCGCATCCAAAGAGTTGCCAAGAATACTAATCCAGATGTAGTAATTACTGAGATTGGTGGCACTGTAGGAGATATTGAATCGCTGCCATTTTTGGAGGCGATTCGTCAGTTCCGTAAAGATGTGGGGCGGCAGAATGTGCTGTATATGCATGTCACGCTGGTGCCTTGGATTCCGTCAGCGGGGGAAATGAAAACAAAGCCGACGCAGCATTCAGTAAAGGAATTGCGCTCGATTGGGATTCAACCAGATATTTTGGTCTGTCGATGCGATCGCCCACTACCATCAGGTTTAAAGCAGAAGATGTCGGAATTCTGTGATCTGCCCGTAGAGTGTGTGATCACTGCCCAAGATGCCAGCAGCATCTATGAAGTACCGCTGATGATGGAACGCGAAGGACTGGCAGAGCAAGCTCTGGATTTACTCCAGATGGAGCAACGCCAACCAGATTTAACTCAGTGGCAAACATTGGTGGAACGCTTATATCGACCTACACATCGAGTTGAGATTGCGATCGTTGGTAAGTATGTCCGGTTAAGTGATGCTTACCTCTCGGTAGTGGAAGCGCTACGCCATGCAGCGATCGCCATCGATGGCGACCTGCACTTGCGTTGGATTAACTCTGAAGACCTAGAAACTGAAGCAGCTGAACGCTACTTGCAGGGAGTTAATGGTCTTGTGGTTCCCGGCGGTTTCGGTAACCGGGGTGTGAACGGCAAGATTTTGGCAGTGCAATACGCACGCGATCGCCAGATTCCGTTTTTAGGTTTGTGCCT
>JBGTCQ010000032.1:0-9888 GCA_041748755.1 Chroococcidiopsidaceae cyanobacterium
AAGCGCTCTAAGCCAAGGATTAATAGGTGTTTTCACTTATTTGTCAGGCATCGCGCCACTCGTTTCCCTAAATTTGGCTAAGTTTAGCAAAGCAGCAAAATCTGAGCATTCCCCAATCAAACTCGTAGGAATGTCAAAATCGAGAAACACAGAATTTGACCGTAATGCCGCCTTCTCCTAAATATACTCAGCAGCCTTGGGCAGAAACCTACAGCGAAACAATTGATGTTCGTTCTCCAACTGAATTCGCAGAAGATCGCATCCCTACAGCAATTAATCTGCCAGTGCTGAATGATGCTGAACGCGCTGAAGTAGGAACAATATACAAACAATCCCCCTTTACCGCCAGGAAAATCGGCGCTGCTTTGGTAGCAAAGAACATCTCCCAGCACTTAGTTGAACACTTTGCCTCAAAAGACAAGGACTATCGCCCCCTAATTTATTGCTGGCGGGGTGGACAGCGTTCTAATAGTATGGCTTTGGTGCTGTCGCAAATTGGTTGGCAAGTTACAGTTCTTGAAGGCGGTTACAAGACTTATCGGGCTTATGTCCGCGAACAACTGGAACAGCTGCCAGAACGTTTTACTTACCAGCTATTGTGTGGGTTAACTGGAAGCGGAAAAACGCATATTTTACGCTACATGGAACAGCGCGGCGCTCAAGTTTTGGATTTGGAAGGAATAGCTAACCATCGCGGTTCTTTACTCGGTGAAGAATGGACGGAGAAACCTACTCCCCAACCTTCGCAGAAATACTTTGAATCGCTATTGATGCAACAATTGCGAAGATTTGAACCTAATAAAATTGTGTGGCTAGAATCGGAAAGCAACAAAATTGGGCGAGTATATTTACCCCAGTCACTCTGGCAGAAAATGAAACAAGCCAGTTGTGTGGAAATTCAGCTGCCTTTAGCTGCTAGAGTCCAGTTTCTGTTACAGGAATATCCACATCTAGTAACTTATACTAATGTCTTAAAAGCAAAGCTGGAATTACTTAAATCCCGCTACGGTCGAGATAAATTAAATCAATGGTATCAGCTGATTGATGCTGGGCAATGGAAAATATTTGTACAAGATGTGTTGCAGTCTCACTATGACCCAAGTTATACCCAATCAATGCAGCGAGACTTTACAAAAGTAGAAAAAGTGTTATCTCTGCCAGATTTATCAGATGCAAGTATTAATAAATTGATAAATTCTTTAATGTCAGATTTTTTCCCAATGTCTTAAGGGATGCGATCGCTGCTTTGATTACGCATATTTTTAAGAATAGTTAAAGTAGGGCTAGACAATGGTTGACTTTTTTGGTATTATTTTTATAATGGGAATAGTGACTACAACTTTATTTTCGCACAGATTTCTATTATTAAATAATAACATTATATTGTCTGCACAGCAAGCTACAAATAAGCTAAATTTAAATAAATTTTTGTTACGTATATTGTTATCTATAATTATCACACTAAGAAGGTTAATTTTTATTATTTAGGTTTCTGCTGTTGGTTAGCCAAGCTAGCAGGATCAATATTAATCAACGGCAGCATTCCACTGCCACCCATTACGGTTGGGAAATGCCCATCCCATTTTTCTATTGCTTGCTTTTGCAACAATACTGGTGTTAAGGTTAGCCGCTGTAACCTTTGGGCTTCGGCTTGCCCTTTAGCGCGATTCACCTCAGCGATCGCGTCTTGAGAAGCTTTCACAGCAGTAAATTCTGCCTGTTTTGCCTCTTGCTCGGCTATCTGTTTCGCTTCAATAGCCTTACTGAATTCTGGTGAAAAAGTAAAATCAACTAGAGAAACATCATCCACCATCACACTGTAAGCCGCAAGACGAGTTTCGAGAGCATTATCAATTTCTTCTTTTAAGCTAGTTCTTTTGGTAATAATTTCCTCTGCTGTTTTTTTAGCGGTTGCTGCCTTGAGAACTTCAGAAACGGCGGGAGTGATAATTCTCAAAACTATTTGCTGCTCATCTCCAACACGCTGAAAAACCTTATTAACTTGTGTAGTGTCAATATGCCAGTTGATTGCAAGTTGTGTTGATACCTTTTGCAAATCTTTAGAAGCAGCATCAGCATTGAAACTGTTTTGTTGAACGCGAACGCTGAGTCTTTTAACCGATGTCACAATTGGCATAATCGGGTGAATACCCTCATCCAAGACATTTTCCTGAACTTTGCCAAATTGCATAACAACACCCCGTTCTCCAGCATTTACAATTGCAAAAGGACGGAACAAAAGCGCCCCCACTAATAGCACTATACCTCCGGCAACATAAGAACCAATTTTAAGATTATCAGTGGCTTTCATCCTGATGCCCATAGGTAAATAACTCAATGGTAGGTTGGATTAAGTTGCTGTAGTTAGTTTTAGGTAGATTTATTAACTAAATCTTTTAGATTCAGCTTTGGTGACTTTAAGTCGCAGCTACACAAACAAAGTCCGCGCAGGCGGACTTATGGAAAATTAAGGGTTTTAAAACCTGTGTAGGCGGGTTAGCCTCCAGCAAGCCGCAAAGCGTCTATGTCTATGTAGGCGTGAATTATATTCGCCAGCCTGATCTAAAACACTACAATTAATAACGTTTCCGCTCATCGGCAAGGAATTTGAGCTTGATATGAAGATTCCTCAACGTCATGACTGGCCTCTGACTGTGGCAGAGGCGATCGCAATCCAAGAACAGCTAAGAGGCGAGATAATAACTTCAGACCAACTAGGAACAGTGCAGTATGTGGCTGGTGTAGATATGGGGTTTGAAGCAGACGGGACGATTAGCCGTGCGGCAGTGGCGGTGTTGAGTTTCCCTGATTTGCAACTACAAGAATCAGCGATCGCGCGTCGTCCCACCTCTTTTCCCTATGTACCAGGATTCCTCTCGTTTCGGGAAATCCCAGCTGTACTTGATGCCCTAGAAAAAATTAACACCGTACCAGACTTAATATTATGTGATGGTCAGGGAATTGCCCATCCACGGCGATTTGGCATCGCTTGCCATTTAGGATTACTAATAAATATGCCGACAATTGGTGTCGCAAAATCTCTGCTTATTGGCAAACACGAATCAGTGCCAGATGAAAAAGGTAGCTGGCAACTATTGCGACATCGTGGTGAAATAATTGGCGCAGTACTACGGACGCGCACGGGAACAAAGCCATTGTATATTTCCAGTGGTCATCGCGTCAGTCTGCCTACGGCAATTGAGTATGTGTTGCGTTGTACGCCAAAATATCGGCTGCCAGAGACAACCCGAATTGCCGATAAACTAGCATCCTCAAAGGTAGCGATCAACTCCTAACCCATCTGCATTGGAATAACCCTTAAAATTAAGAACACAGCAAATTAGCCTCAACCGTTCCTAGAAACATTGACAAGCTGAAATTATTTGAAGAATCATCGTAGGGACATCCAGTCATTTCGCTTGAGGAAACTATGGAACCAGTCGTTCTCGTTCTGATTGAAGTGCTAATTGTAATTGGATTTTCGCGGCTTTTAGGGCTGGGATGCCGCTGGATTAAACAACCGCTAGTGATTGGCGAGATTATTGCTGGAATTTTACTGGGGCCATCTCTGTTCGGTTTAATTGCCCCCGATTTAGCAGCAACTTTGTTCCCAGCCACAACAATTCCCTTCCTAGATGTACTATCCCAGGTGGGGCTAATCTTTTTCATGTTTCTGATTGGGTTGGAGCTAAATCCAAAATACCTCAGCGGTCAATTGGAAGTAGCAATTTTAATTTCTCACGTCAGTATATTAGTGCCTTTTTCGCTAGGAACACTGCTAGCGGTAGTACTGTACCCGCTGGTTTCTAATGCAAGTGTCTCATTTACCGCATTTTCCCTATTTATGGGGGCGGCAATGTCGATTACAGCCTTTCCGGTACTAGCGCGAATTATTACCGAGAATAACTTGCAGGGAACGCGCTTGGGAACATTGGCACTGACTTGTGCAGCGGTGGATGACGTGACAGCCTGGTGCGTATTAGCGCTAGCGATCGCAGTTGCTCAAACCAACAACATGGTTGGAGCTGTACCAACAATTCTGTATTCCTTGCTCTACATCACCTTTATGGTAACGGTGGGGCGTTGGTTCCTGAAACGTCTTGCCACCTACTACGAACGTAAAGGGCGGCTGAGCCAGATTATCCTGGCCTGGATTTACATGGGTGTAGTTGCTTCCGCCCTAATTACAGAGCTAATTGGCATTCACCTAATCTTTGGGGCTTTCCTATTGGGAGCCGTAATGCCTAAAAATGAAGGTTTAGTAAGGGAAGTAGCGCAAAAAACCGAAGATTTTGTGCTGATATTTTTGTTGCCAGTATTTTTTGCATACAGTGGTTTGCGGACGCAGATTGGCTTACTTAACAGTCTTAACTTGTGGCTACTTTGCGCCGCTGTTGTCGGAGTAGCAATCATCGGCAAGTATTTTGGCACATATATAGCCGCTCGCGTTAGTGGCATTGAGGACCGGGAAGCCTCGGCGCTAGGTTGGTTGATGAATACTCGCGGCTTGACTGAGTTGATTGTGCTGAATATAGGTTTAAGTCTGGGTGTAATCTCGCCTTTGCTTTTTACCATGCTGGTAATTATGGCGCTGGTAACGACATTTATGACCTCGCCGCTGTTGGAGTGGACTTATCCGAAACATCTAATTAAGCTGGATTTAGTAGAGCCAGAAGCAGCAACTACAGAGTTAGACCCTACAGCCACTTATCGGATTCTAGTACCAGTAGCAAACCCAAGCACCCAAAAAGGATTGCTGCAATTGGCAGTAGCGATCGCTGGTAGCCGATTCCAACCTGCTGTTGTTCATCCCCTGAGCTTGATTGAACTAGAAGAGTATGCTTTTGACAGTACCCCGGATGAAGCTAATCGGTTAATTCAAGAGCGCCGCCACCGCCTAGAAGAATTAATTCAAACCCTGGAGCCAGAGAATGTACGTTCTTATGTACATCCGATTGTGCGGATAACCAACAAAATTGCCAGGGCAACAGCAGAGATTGCGGAACTTGACCAAGCTGATTTAATCATGGTGGGATGGCACCGCCCAGCTTTTAGTACTAATCGTTTGGGTGGACGAGTCGGTCAAATTCTCAGCAGCGCGCCAGTGGATGTGGCAGTTTTTGTAGAACGGGGAGGAGAGCGCTTAGAGAGATTATTGGTGCCTTATGCTGCCAATATCCATGATGAGCTGGCCCTGGAACTTGCTGTTAGACTGCTTGTTAGTGGTGATACTCGCCGTCTCACTGTTTTACGAGTGATCCAAGCAAATCAAGTTCAAAGTGATTTGAGTTATGAGTTTAGCAGCCTGATGCAGCAATTACCTGCTGGTGTGCGCGATCGCATTGACATCCAAATAATTGAAGCAGCAGAGCCAATTCATGCTGTAGTAGAAGCATCCGCCGCCGTTGACCTCACCATTGCTGGTACTAGCCGTGCTTGGGGAATCGAGCGTCAAACATTGGGGCGATACACAGATCAACTAGCAATTCAGTGTCAATCTTCTCTCTTAATTACCCGCCGCTATCGTCAAGTCACTTCTCACCTCGCCTCAGTGCTTGAAGAGAAGCAGTCGGCCATCAGCCAAAAGAATGACGCATAAAATTTTTTAATCTACACCTCCCCTCACTTCAATGAGTCAATTCAACCTTAAATCTTTGACCTTTTACGGAGGAGCGATCGCTGCGGTTGTAGTTTTGTTTGAGGTTGTAACAGCATACGGAGAAAACAATCTCAAGGCTCCTATTAACATTGACGGGCGTTATCGCCTCTCCTACACCCAACAGCCAGACTGTCTGAATTCAAACGCTCCGATATTAACCATTCAGCAATCGGGTATTTACTTGAACGGGTCTTTATTGCCAGCACAAACTAATGCGGAGCCAACAAGTGCCGAGAAGAAAACCACTTTGACTGGGCAAATAAGTAATCAACAGTTAAGTTTAGTTGGTACAGTTCCCACGTCAACCGTTTGTAATAACATTTCTCAAGCTGAAGTGAGTAATCGCCCCAAGGATAATTCTCCAAGTTCTATTACGATTCAAAGTCGATTACAGGGAGAAAAAACTCTAGAAGGTCAGATGACCATAAGTGACATGCCAAAAGTTATTGGATTTACAGCCCAGCGAGAAGCTCCCGCTCAACCGTCAAAGAGCAGCCATTAAAGCGGATGTAGATGCTTTACTTTATCTAAAATAGAGCTAGTTGCGGCGCAAACAAGGTTAAAGCGCGATTACTTTTACTGACATTTATCTTGCTTAGATGCGTCGTCTAGATTCATACTGCATAAATGTAACTTCGTCAGACACAAGACTGTATAGGTGCAAGATCCAAGGAAGTACTGAATCATGGTAGAACGTCCGATCAAGAAGTCTGAACGTCAGGCTGTTACTGAATCAAATGATGTTGTAACCCCAGAGACTGAACCTACTACCACGGTAGGCACTCAAGAGGTTGTTACTCAATCCCCGCCTGAATCCCCTGAATCAAATGATGTTGTAACCCCAGAGACTGAACCTACTACCACGGCAGGCGCTCAAGAGGTTGTTACTCAATCCCCGCCTGAATCTAGTAAATCAACTCATGTTGTAAAAGCCCCAAAGCTAAAGACTGAACCTATCACCACTGCAAGCGCTCAAGACGCTATTACTCAACCCTCAACTGAATCCCCTGAATCCACTCATGTTGTAAGAGAAGCTCCAAAAATTAAACCTATCACCACTGCAAGCGCTCAAGACGCTATTACTCAATCCCCGACTGAATCTAGTAAATTAACTCATGGTGTAAAAGCCCCAGAGACGGAACCTATCATCACTGCAAGCGCTCAAGACGCTATTACTCAACCCTCTGAGGAACGGAGTATAACCAAACCACTACTGGCAAAAGACAAAAAAAAGGGAAAAGGTAGAGATCAACGAAAAGACGAGCAGTCGATCAAGCCGCCAGCAAATCTTGCCTTAATGCGGGGTCCTAAGCCGACGAAGGCAAAGCCTCCAGTAATCCCCAAAACTCAAGAGGAGACATCGGATTCAGCCGCTGAAGTGGAGCCGACATCGGATTCAACCACCGAAGTGGATCAAGAAGAGACCTGACTTGCATTGAGCTTGATAGATTAGAGCTAGGCTGCCCAAGTAAGGGCATTGCTTCTAGATTAAGGCGAATCTGGGTACCAAACTAACCTAAGCGAAGGCAAGTTGCTACAGGTTGTTATGGCTGATTGAATCAAAGCAAAATGAGCATTGAAGCGATATTTTTTCTTTTGGCTAGATAAAAAAATGACCAGGGACAATGGACATTCTGGGATGAAGCGATGCCTACGTCCTGCGCCTATCTCTCTATGGCGTTATCATGTTGGGACTTTAAGTTTGATTGGGATAGTCACAATGGTTGCTCTCGAAGCTGGTAGCATACCAGCTCCAGCCGCAATCCTTGCCGAATGGCGCTATGACCCAACTGCCAATCAATTAGAAGTTACGCTTCAGGATCAGACAACACCCCAATACTTTGTGCTTGCCCAACCGCCGCGCATTGTTCTTGATTTACCAAATACTTTAGTGGGTAAAGTTGTCACCCAACAGAATTACTCAGGCGCGGTACGCAAAGTTCGTGTATCACAATTTCAGCCAGAAGTAGCTCGAATTGTTTTGGAGCTATCACCAGAAGTCGTCTTAGCCATTGGACAGATGCAACTCCAACGGGTACCACTTTCGGGAAAGGGCGATCGCTGGTTACTACGTCCGGGAATTACCACTCAAAATACTTCAAACATACCTAGCACAGTACCTCCAGTTAACGCTGGTAGCCAGCAGGTAAGCGCTACACTACCCCCAGCCATTGTCAGTGTTCCTCCTTTGACACCTAGTGTTACCCCAGGAGTACCTCCCGCGGGTGAACCCTATAGCAAGCCAGTAATTGAGTTTGGTCAACCTCTACCGATGACACCAGACACGACTACGCCGTTTCAACTACCAGTTCTACAGCCCGATGCACCGATTTTACCTGAGGTGACTTCTAGCACCACTACACCAACGCCCTCGACGGTCGTGCCTAGCCTTGATAGCACTTCTACTGTTGGAACAAGTCCCGCAAATAGCCAGCCCGATATACTTTTGCCTGCGGGTACTCAATTGAGTCTGCGTTATGCGGGTAATTCCTTGACGCTCATTGCTGGTTCACCCCAGCAGGCAGAATTACTGTTGCACTCAGACTTGCGATCGCCCACGGGTAACTTGATTGCTCCGGCTGGTACACCAGTCATGGGACGCTTTGAAACAAATGATAACGGCAGTCGCTTTATCGCCCACGCGATTACTCTCCAAGGTCGAAATATTCCCTTCGCTGCGAAATCTGACATGTTGGACCGAACAGCCTCTACAACAATACTGAAACCTGAACAAATTCTCCAAATTCGCCTCAGTGAGAATTTGCCTAAATTTTAATTTAGTAGAGCCATTACCTAGAACCTGTTTTCTTCGGTGGGGGCAACTGCGCCGGGTGTATTCTGGTAGAAGTTCTTGGCAGCATCGTTCTGGTACACGCAATCAATCTGCGGTGAACTTCCCAGTTCGCCTGTGAAAGCAAACGTATTTAACCGATTCTTACAATCACGCACTTGCTCGGATGTCACTAACTTGCGTTGGCTTAGAACATCCCAGGTACTGCTACGTAGGACACATCCAGGACGCATACTCGGTTGAGAGACATAAACATTAAAGGGGTTTAGCGATACAAATAGGCGGGTGTCCATCACCATAGCGCTGGCTCCATACTGCACACAAATCTCAGGATTCGGGGCGCTTTCGTCAATGAATGCCCGCGAGGCAACGTTATTTGGATCTAATGTTGTTGTCGAGCTAAAGGCAATGCCAATTCCAATTCCCAAAATAAACACCCCTGCAAGAACAAAGATAGAGGTGTAATTGAAGGCTGAGGATATCCAGCCGGGGGATTTAGGGGCAGTAGATTTACCAGTGGATTTACGTCTCATATTTGCTTAATTAATTTCATCTAATTTGAGCAGACGTGGCTGCAATTACTCTCCTTCTCTCAGTATGACGACAGAAAGCCTAACTGTGTTAGCAGCAGGAAGTGTTTTCTGTTTCTAGGTGAGATTTGAGTATTTCTACTTCCTTTGGTATCTGAAAATAAGCATTTTTAAATTGTAAAGTAAAGTTAACACAAGTTGCTGACATTTAACTTCAAGAAAGTGAATCAATCCTCGCTACAGCTAGAGAAAACCTTCAACTCCTCCAACTTTAAAATTCTGACAGATAGCCTGACTATTTTTTGGGGAGATTGGCTAGATTTGCGTGTCCGAATTGTGCAAGTGGCAGCCTCTGGGTTAGTGTCACCGCTGATTTACATTTTGGCTTTTGGCTTAGGTTTGGGTAGCTCACTGCCCAAGCCAGCTATTGGTAGTAACTACTTAGAGTTTATTCTGCCGGGGATGGTGGCACTGTCTTCGATGACGATTAGTTTCGGTGGCACAACATTTTCTATTTGTGGCGATCGCTTGTTCACCAAAACCTTTGAAGAATTACTGCTAGTCCCGATTCATCCTTTAGCGTTACACCTCGGTAAAATGCTAGCGGGGATTGTGCGGGGATTGATGACATCGGGTTCTGTGATCTTGGTAGCGGTGCTATTCACTGGTAAAGTTTGGAGTTTTCTCAACCCGTTATTTCTGTTGTTGCTGGTGCTGAACTGTGCTGTGTTTTCTGGGTTGGGTGTACTTGTGGGGTTAAATGTGCGATCGCTCGAAAGTGTCGGACTCTACAATAATTTTGTGATCATCCCCATGTCTTTTTTGGGAGCGACATTCTTTGATCCAGCTACTCTGCCAGGTGCTTTGAAGGTAATCGTTTATCTGCTACCGCTAACTTATACCAGTAT
>JBGTCQ010000033.1:0-3024 GCA_041748755.1 Chroococcidiopsidaceae cyanobacterium
GCGGAATTCATCAACTTGAACATTTATATAATCCTTCAGATTTTGATTTAGTGTTTGTAGAAAATGTTGGCAATCTAGTTTGTCCAGCCGAATTTGAAGTCGGAGAACATTACAAAATTGCCCTTTTAAGTATCACTGAAGGAGAAGATAAGCCGCTTAAGTATCCAATCATGTTTCAAGAAGCAGACTGTTTGCTGATTACAAAAATGGACTTGGCACCTTATTTGGAAATAGATATTAGCCGCATTGAGGCTAATATCCGTCAGATGAATCCTGATGCCGCAATTATTCCTGTTTCTGCTAAGACGGGTGCAGGATTAGATATCTGGTTAGATTGGATACGATTGCAGCTCTCAACCTGTCAACAATTTCATACAGACATACCCAGTCCAGCAGCTACTACCTAACTAGTAATGATAGCTGCTTTATTTACGCAATTGTGTTCAAAAGGAAACCTAATGAAAGTCCGCATAGTATCTCTTTTCAGTGTATTTTTGATTAGCTTAATCGTTGCAGTTAGTTGCACTCCAGCCCAACAATCTACTTCAGGTACAAATACTGCAACTACTCCAATTCAAATGGGATTTAGTGCTTGGCCTGGTTGGATTCCCTGGCAAGTTGCTCAAGATGAAAAGCTGTTTGAGGCTAACAACGTCAAGGTAGATTTGAAGTGGTTTGATGGTTATTTAGAATCAATTAGTGCCTTAACAGCAGGGCAACTTGATGCTAATACTCAAACATTGAATGACACGATTAGTTCAGTTGCAGCTGGAGCAGATCAAGTCATTGTTTTAGTTAATGACAACTCGACAGGTAATGACAAAATTATTGTCCGCGAAGGAATCAATAGTGTTGCTGACCTTAAAGGTAAAATAGTAGCAGCAGAAGAGGGAACTGTCGATCACTTTCTCCTCTTACTGGGATTAGAAGATGCTAGCATGACTCAAAAGGATATTGATTTTCGACCTTTAGAAACAGGGGCAGCGGCAGCAGCATTTGTATCTGGAAAGGTGGATGCAGTAGGAGTTTTTGCCCCTTTTACAACTACAGCGCTTGCACGTCCTGGTAGTAAAGAGTTATTTAGTTCTAAAGATTTTCCAGGCTCAATTCCAGACCATTTAGTAGTCAACCGTAAACTGATTAACGAACGCCCACAAGATGTACAAGCGCTTGTGAATACATGGTTTGATACTTTAGACTTTATTCGCAAAAATAAAGAAAAAGCTTACACAATTATGGCTCAACGAGCTGGAGTTACAGTTGAAGAATACAAAGAATATGATGCTGGAACTAAAATATTTAGTCTTGAAGATAACTTAAGAGCCTTTAGCGGTGGTGGTAGTGATATGGCTTCCTTACCGTTGGCAGCTGAAACAATTAGCGAGTTCCTAGTTGAAGGCAATCTTGCTAAACAGGCTCCAGACCTTAGCAAGATATTTGACGACCAATTTGTGCAGGCTTACGCTGAGTCCAAAAAAGCTAGCTAGACAGGCAGCGAATTGCCAGTAACAGAGAATTATGTAGCAAGCATGACAGATGGGCGATCGCTAGATTTGCTATTAAGTATTAAATTAGACCAGCAATTTAATCAGCTACCAATAGCTAATCCCTGCAAAAACGTGTAATGAAATTGCGATCGCTGCTGAAACCTTTTGCTCTTTTCTTAATTAGCTTAACTATCACACTCAGTTGTACTAATCCCGCAACATACATTACCACTACCACTGATGCTGCCACTTCTGGAGGTAGTAGTGCTGGTACTACTAGTTTAGGATTCAGCGCTTGGCCCGGTTGGTTCCCCTGGCAAGTTGCTCAAGAGCAGAAGCTTTTTGAGGCAAACAAAGCTTCAGTTGCTCTGAAATGGTTTGATGGGTATTTGGAATCAATCAGTACACTAACGGCTCAACAAATCAATGCCAACAGCCAAACCTTAAACGACACCCTTAGTTCGGTGTCAGGTGGTGCAGATCAGGTCGTTGTGCTAGTAAACGATAACTCTACAGGCAATGATAAAGTAATCGTCCGGGAAGGCATCAATTCCATTGCCGACTTGAAGGGCAAAAAAGTAGCAGCAGAAGAAGGTGCAGTAGATCACTTCCTGCTGCTGCTGGGGTTAGAGAAAGCAGGCTTCAGTCCACAAGATATTCAGTTCGTCCCTTTGGAAACAGGGAAAGCAGCCGCAGCGTTTGTCGCTGGACAGGTGGATGCCGTAGCCGTGTTTGCGCCGTTCACCACCCAAGCTTTGAAGCGCCCTGGTAGTAAGGAACTTTTTAGTTCCAAAGAGTTTCCGGGGGCAATTCCCGACCATTTAGTGGTGACACGCAAGTTTATGGATGAGCAGCCAGAGCAGGTGCAGGCAATGGTCGATTCCTGGTTTGCCACCCTGGATTATATCAAGGGAAATCCAGACAAAGCGATCGCGATCATGGCAAAACGAGCAGGTGTCAGCATTGACGAATATAAAGAGTACGCCAAAGGTACCCAAATCTTCACAATTGAAGAAAACCTAAAAGCCTTTCAACCAGGCAACAATATGACCTCCCTCATGTTTGCAGCTGGAGAAATGACCCAGTTTCTAGAACAAGTCGGTTTGGCAAAAGAGAAGCCAGACCTTAACAAGCTATTTGATGATCGCTTTGTCAAGGCATACGCCGCGCGGAGTCATTAGTCCCTAGTCCTTAGTTGACCACCTTCACTCGAAGAAACGGTGGCGCGTGAATAGGCCTTAGTCGATTTCACTCACTATACACGGCAAGGCATATATCTACTACTAATGACTGATGACTAATGACTAATAACTACTTCGTCAAAATCTCTACTCGCCACTCGTCAATATAAGCAATGAATCAAAGCACGCGATCGCTTCCTGCCAACCAATCTAAAACGCTAAACTCCACCGTTTTCTGGCGACTGTCCGAAGACATCCCTAAACCCCTCAACACGGCATTGCTCATTACTTCCATTGGGGCTCCGTTGCTGCTGTGGTGGCTAGTGACCACGTTTGGGAACGTAGATCCAAAGTTT
>JBGTCQ010000034.1:0-21208 GCA_041748755.1 Chroococcidiopsidaceae cyanobacterium
GGAAATCTAATTCAGCCGTTTAGGGGTACATTTCGTAGCCGCGATCGCGCCCTTGTTTATCTCGGTGTAGAAGGAGAGGAACAGGGACGATTAATTCTTTACAATTTCACCCAGCAGCAAAAAACAATCCTTACTCCCAAACACCTGGTTGTAGTTGACTTTAAGCCTTACCCAGCGGGAGAGAAAATTTTATTTTCCGCCACTGAACGCACAAGTAATCGCCCAGGCTCACTCTCATCTGCGCTTTACACTGTGACGACTGGCAGTGGGCAAGGCAATCAAGCGCCATCTAATGGCTTTTTACCTCGCCCAACCGCAGAAACTAACGCTCCACCTGGCAAAATTGAGCTTGTATTAGACAACAAAAACTATCAAAACCTCAAATTTGACCTTGCTGCGGATGGACAAACCATCGTTGTCCAACGGGTGAGCCAGCGCAATCCTGGTGAATTTGGGCTGTGGCTTCTCCGCCCTAACACCGAGCCGCAACCGCTGAAAACTGAACAGGGGGGTGATTTTATGATTACGCCAGACAGTGCAGCCGTAGCTGTTGCCCAGGGGCAGGGAGTAGCAATTCTACCGCTGCAATCTGAAGCAAAAAAACCTTTGGACTTTCTGCCTCAATTTGGGATGGTGTTGGACTTTGCCCAGAATGGTACGGCGGCGGCGATGGTGAAATTTAATTCGGATTACACGCGATCGCTCTTTTTAGTGACAACCCAAGGCGTTCAGCAAGAACTCCTCCGCACAACGGGTTCAATTATTAGCTGCCAGTTTGATCCGCGATCGCAACTTTACTGTTTACTAACTCAGCTATTAGATGGGGAAGAATACCAGGAACAGGCCTATCTAGCAGTTATTGACTTGAAAACCGGAAAACAGAAACCGCTGGTGTTGCTGCCCAATCAACGGGATGTGCAGATGAGCCTGTCGCCAGATGGGTTGGGATTGCTGTTTGATCAAGTCGTCACGGTAACACCTGAATCTAACCCATCTCAGATTAATGTCCCACGCACAAATGAGGGAGAAGCAATTGCTACAAGTCGCCTCTGGTTACTGCCTTTGACGTCCGCCTTGGAAGAGCGATCGCTTACTTCGGCGCTGCAACCAGAACAGCTGCCTTTACCCGGCTTCCACCCCCGTTGGCTTCCCTAAAAGGACTTACTCTCTTTGGGAAGTCCAAAATTTACGATGATTCCGCGCTTTGCCCACCATCTTTGGAATGATCCTGGTAGAATTTTTATAAAGATAAAATGTGATTATAGTCACTGACAGATCAAGTCTCATGAATGTAGCATTCTGTCAATAAGCACTGGGTCGCCATGAGTGAAGCTGAGATCCGAACAAACTCGTCTCCTGAACTGCTGAATTTTATTGATTTGACCGCAGTAGTTCAGGTAAATATATCTTCCTCCGATTTGCCTAGTGAGACACTAGTACCCGTCATTGTGCCAGCGTCTCAAACAGAAATTGATGGTGCCACTTTTGCTAGCGAGTTCGAGGCGAGTAAGAAGTGTTTGACAGCGATGGCACCTTCCCAAAGGCTAGAGGTAATTACTTTAATTCAGGCCCTACGCTCTTCAAACAGTAGCTTAAGTGATCGTGTAACTCAGCTGGAGCAAGCACTAACTGAGTGCTTAAAGGCTTTGCAGTCACACAAAAAGTACTCGCGTGTTACCGAGTCTACGCTCATCCAAAAAACTCAGGAACTTGCGGCTACCCAAAAGCAGATCAAATGCCTTTCTGAAGAAACGGCAGCTTCGGATCAAATTGTTCAACGCCAACAAACTTTAATTGAAAGCTTAACGACTCAGTTGCAAAGTAGTCAGGAACGATTTGCTCAGCTGGAGTGGGAACATTATCTTACTAAAGCTAGCTATGAAGAACAATCTGAGCAGCTGACTCAAACAGAAAATACTTGTCGAGAATTACGTACCCGCCTGAACCGTCAGCAATGTTACACTCTGCAATTAAAAGTTGCTTTAGAAAAATGTACAGAGACACCCGTATCTAAATATCAATCCGAAATTGATATTGATATCCCAACCGATCTGAAGAATGAACAAGGAGGCTCACTCCAGGTGCAGTCCTTCTTCTCTAATGCAGAATCTATTCCACCTTGGTCAACACAGCCGCAATTTATCACTAATAAGCTAGAGACTGATCAGATAATTCCATTACAGAAAGCTGCTTGTGTCAAGACTTTTAGCCAGCAACGCTATAGTGCTGCAAGCACCGTGTGCGATTGTTCCTCATTCCCAGCGCTGACTGAATTAGCTGAATTAATAGGAACTACAACCGATCCAACAAAAATTCCCTCCTCAAATGAGGACAGTGAACCTGAAGAGGCACAATGGGAAGATTTACTCACTATGGTTGAAGCTGTAGAGGAAGTAACTGCAACACCAGACCTGCCTCCAGTAATATCTTTCTCAGCTATTAGCGCTTCAACCCACCAAGATGAGCCACTCGACGAGTCCCATCTTGCTAACCAATTACTCAATATTGGCTCAGAATCGGTTTCTCTAGACGACACAACTCAAACTCAGATCACATCACCCCAGCAGAAAACCAGCTCCTTTACTCCTAATTCCAACTGGCCCTCACCATTAATTTATCCATCACATCCTCCTAAGCGCAGATCGTTAGCAGCAGTTGAACTACCAACTTTTACCAAACTAGGAGCCAGAACCTAGAAAATAATTATGAGTTCTAAGTTTTGAGTTTTAAGTTAAAAGGAATGAGGAATCGATTACCCTGAACTCCTTGACTCCTCAATTCAAAACTCACAACTATTTCCTAATTCTTCTCTTGATCAAAAGTTAAAATTCTGGATTTTGAATTCTAGATTCTGAATTCTGAATTCTAGATTCTAAATTTTGGGCTGACGACTGATGAATATTGTGTGGATGACCCATGCCAACTGTAAGGGCGTAGCTCTGAGATAGCAGCTTTAACCACAACTTGGGATAGCGATGTTCCAGCCAGGGCTGGATGCGGCGCAGAAAGCCCGGAAACCAACTAGCAAGCATTGCGCTAAATAGGGCATGAAAGCCAAAGTAAATGTAATTACCCAGCCAGCGCAGAATATCTCTAGAACCTGCTAAATCCCAAATCCAGGGTAGCAAGGCTGGGTTTTTTCTAGCTGCTTTTAGCGCCAGTCGATTGAAAGTTAACCAATCGAATCGATCCTTAATGAAATTATCTGCTACTGCCGGAGGTTCGTCTGCCAAAAGCCCAAAGAAGGTATTCAGCATGGCATTAATTCGCGCTGGTGGTAAGAAGCGTCCAGTCGGTACCATCATGCCCTTGGAAAATAGCCAAGTCACTGAAACATTGCTTTGATAAGCGCGAATTTGATTTAGGTGTTGGACGCTAAGGAGATCATGTTTTAAGGCAGTATCTAAAAGAACTGTTAAGCGACCCAAATTCCGCACCAGGGAACCAAAGCCAGTGAAGACGAGGGGGGACTGGAGCGACGCTGCATCTCCAATAGAAATCAGGCGGTCAAAGGCAACGGTGCGATCGCAACTCCCAACACTAAAATGACCCGGAATATAACCAAACGTCGGCTTTTTCCATACCAGCTGGTCTAGATCACACCGCCGATACTCTGGCAGAATCGTGAAGAAATCTTCGTACATCTCCAGCAACGAGCCAGGGTTTTCCGGATTTACCTGATGGTAATGAAATAAATAAATTGTGATTTCCTCTCCGGCTCCGGGAAACAACTCCCAGATCAGTTGCCTCCCCCGCGAGATATCCCCGTGACTATTGAGGACATCGCCATACTGCGAATCCCATACTCCCAAATCAAACCCACTAGCAATCACCGCTCCTACTGTAGGGCAAACACTGTCGAAGGCGCGATCGCCATTTAGTTGCCAGGCGATCGCTGAGGCGCTTCCCATTGCATCTACTAATAAGCGCCCACTCACTTCACGGTCTGTATTCGTAGGCAAATACTTGACTTTAACTCCAACTTGGGAGTCATATATATCCGCTCGAATAAACTCGGTCTCGTCCCATATTTCACCGCCTGCCGCTCGTAACTTGTCTGCACATAATTGCAGCAGTTTTTCTGAATCCAAAGCTACATTCAACACTGTAGGGGTGTGTAAAACAGGAGCTTTGAGGTGCGGTGGATTATTACCATCAAAGAATTTATTAAATCCGTCTTTGTACTCCCGTGCGATGATGCTTTCACCCTCAACTGGAGTCAGCAAACCTAAATTAATCAAGCTTTGCAACTCCGAACGGGAAATATTCCACTCACGGTTCATCCGACCAAAGGGCAGCCGCTCCAGCAGCAGTACCTGGTAACCTAGCTGAGCCATGACTGCCGCATGAATAACCCCCAAAGCCCCACCAACATAAATTAAGTCATAAGTAGGTGTTGAGTGTTGCTCTCCAGCACAAGAGCTCCCTATTTGCGAGAACACCACCTGCTTCGGCTGCTGCGGATTACGGACACCTTCGCGCCACCGTTGCTCCCACCAGTAGACGCGCTTGAGGTCGTATTCCCCCTTAGGCATTTTCTGGAAATACTTGACAGTGAGCGGGTAATCTGACGCTAGCGCTTCAAAAATAGATTGCTGTGACAAATCAATCGCTGGCGGTTCTGGATAGTGATTAGGGAATCGGCTTCTGAGTCCCGCAGTTAGGCTTTGGATAATTTGCTTTTCACCTGGTACGGCTTTATCTGCCCACTGGAATACTTTTAGATAGGTTGTTCGCTGTACTGACCAAACAAAAGCAGAGAGTTCCCCTAGCTGTTGTTCAGGTGTTTTTGAAGTAGTTGCCCTTGTCTCGGCAGCCTGGGTCTGTAGGCGTAGTCCTTCAGGAGTTATCACTTTTTCCCCTATTCCTGGTATCCATTCCTCTTGTACCCAGCGGCGTACAACTGCTATATCCGGTGTAGGAATTTCTATGTAAAGAAGTTCTCTCATTTTTCTAACTTCAGCTCCCAGGTAATTAATAACGCAGACAGAGTTGACAAAAGCACAGAGTAAGCTACACTTGCCGATACAAGTTTGCTTAGAAAGAGTTTAAAAAAGTTTACAAATTGGTCAAATTTATTAAGGCAGTTTTTATTTGTGTAAGCTCACACCATGCATTATCCTATCCCAGCCAGTTCTCAAGAAATCCTTGCCCTGCGGCAAAAACCAGTTACTGAAGAATTGGTTGCTGCCGCGATCGCTGGTGTAATCAAGATTGTCAGCGCTCAGGGTCAATCCCTAGAACAATTAACTGCTCAGGTGCTAGCCGATGATAGCCTATTGGATCTAGAACAACGACGCTGGTTGAGTGACCTCGTTGCCCAAGCTTGGGAAAGTTTCTCCTAAACTGGTACACCACCCACGGCGATTACCAACATGCCTTTTTTTTAATAAAGTTTGAAGAAGGCATCTGCTGCAATATATAAGTAATCCTAAATACGTTCACGTTAGCGTTTAGCGGTAGCGAGTCTATAGTCTTCGACCATGCTTCGTCCTAGCGTCAATCATCGGTCTGAGTATTCATAAGTCTAGGTTTGGGGATTTGGCTACTGATTCAGCGCCGCGGTTTTGAAGCAACAACACCGCTGGACTAAACAGATGTTTGCTACTACAGCTTCCCCAATTGGTCATGCGATGGTGTCAATAGTCATTTATGGTCTATTACTTGCTAGCAACTTGCTTCCGCCGCTGGCAAGTATTGCTTCTTAGCTTTACAACTGTATTAATTCTGGCGATTGGTTTTAGTCGGCTTTATCTAGGAGTCAACTGGTCGACTGACCTGGCAGCTGGTGATGTAGCAGGGTTAGTGTGGCTAATTGCCTCTAGCTTTAGTTTGGAAATTTGGCGAAATCGCTTAAGTGCCAAGATTTCGTCACCTCATAGAAGCAGTGGGAGAATTCCTGTCCCCTAGTGTCAATTTCTTCTTGTGCGGAAAGCGATCGCCTTGTCCATCATCTGTTGCTTTTTATAAGATGTTGGCGGCTTGATACCCATTCCCCTCCTCTCCGCTCCGTAGTTGGTTGCGTGTGTTGGTTATGTTGCTGTGTTTTGTATCAAATTCGCTTCCAACTACATCAGGAAATTTAATAGCTCATGCCCACAAAAGCTTATTTGGCGCTTTTTATTGTTAAGTCCTTGATGTGGGTTTGAGAAACAGCCAACTTACAAAGAAGAATGAAGCTGTAAATAACTGAACTATTTCCAAAGCAGACAGATAGCCATCCGCGAAGGAAGCGATACTTCTATCAGTAATTCCAAATAGCCAAGATAACACCCCCAAAAGCCAAATACCGTACTTGAGGGTTTCTAAAAAGTCAGAAGCGTCTGATGTTTGCTGGTTATTCATAATTTCAGCCCCTATTTGTTAAAAATTTTGCGCTCAAGCAGTCATTGAGGGGCTTAAGGGTTTGTTGTAACGCCTTCATCATCCCTTTGCTTATAAGGTTAAGGAACGCTACCTTTACCTGGCATTATTCTAAAGAAGTATTTAGATTACTTGACAAAAAACACTTTGTTGCTACTTTAAGCTTAAATAACAAGAAACGCTTTACTGGCACTAATTCTAGAGGTATAGCTTAATGTGCTTATCACAGATATTGACTAAAAAAACACTCTCAAAGCAGAACTTACTTAGTCTATAAAATCACTCTAAAGATGGATGCAAAAAAGTGTATTTTAAGAGCCTGCTAGTCCAGCAACACTATTTGTGCCTATATATAGGAATTAGCATTAAAGCTGCGGTGAAGAGCAGAGTACCTACTTAACCTAATTGCACTTAAGTTGTTGACCAATCAAATTAATCCTAGGTGGACGAAAACATACTACTTAGGCGAGTCTATTTCTTCCTTTCGGTATTGCATCCTTACTGATCAGCTTAGTTGAATGGAAATGTGGTCAATAGTCAGTGTCAGAAACGTGTTGCAACACGTTGTATGCAAGAGACTATGACAACAAATAATCGGTAATCCAACTACACTGGTTTAATGCATCAATGACGGCAGTCCAACTGAACAATTCACCTAATGCCGAGTTCCTCGGAAAAAGTAATCGTCCACATTTGGGTTTGGTCTGCGTTACCTTTTCCCAGGAAGTACGCTTCCGCACAATGACGCGCACGCGCTATTTAAAACTGAGTGAGCCGGAGCGTGAAAGCGTATTAAAAAAACTTTACGTTGATAATCTAAATCGCCTGAATGTTGCCCTATCTTTCTGTCAGCAGCACTCCATTCAACTTTACCGTGTTTCCTCAGCTCTATTTCCGCTTAGTGACATGGAAGACGAGATCGGAGCAACCATATTAGAGGAAATGAGTGCTGATCTAGCTCAGATTGGGCAGCGATCGCAAGAACTGGAAATCAGACTGGTGCTGCACCCGGACCAATATGTTGTCCTGAGTTCTGATGCACCTCAAGTAGTGCAAACCAGTATTAAAATTCTGGAAAGGCACGCACGGACATTTGACTTGCTTGGCTTGCCGCGCTCGCCTTGGTCATTAATGAACATTCATGGTGGTAAATCTCAACGTATCGAGCAACTGGTTCGAGTAGTCGCTGAACTACCAGAGGAGATCCGCGATCGCTTGACATTCGAGAACGATGAATATGCATATAGTGCAAGTGAAATTTTGTCTGTGTGTAAGCGCACTGGCTTACCAATGGTATTCGATGCCCATCATCATGTCTGCCATGAAAAACTTAACAGCTATGAACATGAATCTGTGGCTGAAATGTTTTATGCGGCGCGAGAAACATGGGCTAACCCGGAGTGGCAGTTAGTCCATATTTCTAATGGAGAAGAAGCTTTCAACGATAGAAGGCACAGTGACTTTATCACTGCTATGCCGAGTGTCTACCGAGAAGCACCTTGGATTGAAATAGAAGCTAAGGCAAAGGAACAGGCGATCGCTCGTTTGCAAACAGAGTGGCTAATGACTAATTAAAGTAGATCCGGAGGATGTGGTGAGCAATGAAGCCGAGTTACTTGAAAAAATTGTGATTCGCGATCTTAAAGTCCAACCGATGCAGTCCGGCTATCAGCCAATTAGGTTGGAAACAAACCGGAGAAATATTGACTTCCGCTACTACCCGGTATCCGGTACTCAGTACGGTGCTATTTGGGTTGGTGGTGTTGGCGGCGGCTGGGACACGCCAGCAAATGGGTTGTATCCTCGCCTTTGCCAGGAACTTATGAGTGAAGCGATCGCCTCGCTCCGGATACGCTACCGCTATCCAACAATTCTTGAGGAATCAGTTCTCGATGTTTTTGCGGGTATCAGCTACCTAGAAAGCGAAGGCATCAAAAC
Organism: Chroococcidiopsidaceae cyanobacterium; assembly: GCA_041748755.1. Lineage (GTDB taxonomy): Bacteria > Cyanobacteriota > Cyanobacteriia > Cyanobacteriales > Chroococcidiopsidaceae > JAHHHE01. The sequence continues at coordinate 8,302 of JBGTCQ010000034.1, forward strand.
GATTGCCCTAACGGGTCACTCATTCGGTGGCGCTGTCGTTATTCAAGCTGCGGCTACTGCTCAAACTGTCTGCACCGTCGTTACACTGGCCACACAAAGCTACGGCGCAATGCCCGTTTCTCAACTGTCACCAGAATGCGGCATCTTACTGCTCCACGGTACAGCTGACAAAGTGCTTATACCAGCTTGCTCAGAGCACGTCTACAAACTCGCACACGAACCTAAGCGCCTGAGCCTTTACAAAGGCGCCACTCATGGTCTTGATGAAGTTGCTGAAAAAGTATACCAGGTAGTCCGCGACTGGATTGTGAACCAGCTAAAATAGGAATCCCATCAATAACTGTTATCAGACACAGACTAGCAGGGATTCGACATCCCTGCTCAATGCAATATATCTTACGATACTTATTTCCAGTCACCCCCTTGAAAGTGAGCTTCCTATCTAAAGCTTTTTTCAGGTTAATTGCATAGCCGTGAAAGTACTGCTTAATAAAAAGATTAGCAATTATTTAGTTATCTGGACTGTTTTCCTGTCTTGGACATAACCCTTTCGCCAGTTGTAAAGTTCTCCTCGCTGGCATATTCCTTAGCATAGTAGAAGTAGCTGTCCGGTTCATTTTCAGGAATCACCCCGTTAACAACTATACCCAGTACATTTTGACCACAACGGTCTAGTGACTCTTTAGCAGCAGCAGCACTGGTCGAATCTATTACTCCAGGTCGTGTGACTAATAAAATACCATCTGTCATTTTGCCTAACGTAACAGCATCAGCTGCTAGTACTAGAGGAGGGGTATCAATAATTACAAAGTCATAGTGCTCAGCAAAATAATCAATCAACGAAGCCATTCGCTTAGAGTCGAGAAGAGCCATCGGGTTAGGAGGAATTACCCCCGCGCTAAGCACATCTAGCTTAGGCATGACTTCTTTCACGATTGACTCAAATTCAGCCTGGCCAACAATTACATCACTCAAACCCGCTACATTTGTGAGTTCCCAGATGTGATGCTGTAACGGGTGGCGCATATCAGCATCTACCAGCAAGACCCTACGTCCTAATTGCGCCATAGCCGCGGCCAAATTTGCAGAAACTGTAGACTTACCCTCTTTAGGCACAGAACTCGTCACCACAATAACCTTCAGTGCTTTATCTGAACTGAGAAACTTCAGGTTAGCCTGAAGCATTCGATATGCTTCACTAATTGGTGAGCGGGGGGTGTTGACAACAGGAAGTTCTGGGATACTTAACTCTTGGTTTTTACGACGGTGGCTCACTTTCTTTCCAAAGTAAGGTATGGTTCCCAGTAACGTATATCCAAACAAATCTCTTGCTTCTTTGAGAGTTTTGATTGATGTGTCGCTTAATTCTAAGATAAAAATGATTGCTGTAGCCAGTATAATACCTAGCATGTTTCCTAAAGCTAGGATGACTATTTTGTCACGAGTAGAGGCTCTTTCTGGTACTAAGGCAAATTCAATAATGCGGGCGTTGCCCATATTTTGGTTTTCCGTAACCCGTACTTCTTGCAGCTTCTGCAATAGGGTCGTATAAGTAGATTGAGCCGCGTTCACTCGTCGCTCTAGCTCTCGTTGTTGCTGTTCTAATCTTGGTAAAACATTAACCCGCTGTTTATAAGCAGTCCGAGCGTTAGATAGAGAAGTCAGTCTATTGGCTAGACCTAAGCGTTCTACCTCTGATTTGACAAAATCTTGAGTTAGATTTTGTTTAATCTGACCCATCTGCAAATTCCCATTGGAAACTCGCGTCTGACTTCCAAGAGATTGTTCTACCCGATCTTCTAGTAGAGCTTCTAGAGCTTCTTTTCTATCTCTTAAGGCTTGTATCGTCGGGTGTGTATCTACAAAGCGCGTCTGCTGATTTGCTAACTCTGCTTCTACCTGCTGAAGTTCTGCAAGCGCTTTCTGCACCCCATCAGATTGACTAAGGGAGCTGGTATCTATAGCTTCGCGTGAATTCATCCCTACTTGTTTTTGGAGCATTGCCGACCGAGCATCTGCATCCGCAAGTACAGCCTGAGTTTCATTAATTTGGCTTTCTAATTGCTTAATAGTGTCTACTGCTGACTTGGCTTCTTGGTCTAGAGCGACAACTTGGTTTTGTTCTTTAAATTGACGCAGAGCCATTTCTGCTTGACGGACAGTTGCCTCCGTTCTAGGTAACTGTTTGGCAATAAAATCACCTGCTGCAACCGCTTCAGCACGATTTGTAGTTACATTATTCTCTATATAAAGACTCATAATCTTGTTGACTATGGCAGCAGCTTGCTCAGGATCAGTGCCCTCATAAGAGAGCTGCAGAACATCAGTCGACGGAAGATTTTTCAGGGTAATCTTGCTGGTAAGTGCCTGAGGCTTCAGCGGGGTACCATTTTCGGTCTTTAATCCAAGTGCAGTTATTGTTTTTTGGATAAAAGGAACGGAACGAATAATCTCTATTTCTGTATTCAGAAGGTTATCTTTTGAAATTAGGGAATCCAACTCTCCTGCTTGTTCACCTAGTCCCGTTATAGAAGAAGTCTGTGCCTTTTTGAACAAGAGCTTTCCGCTAGCTGCGTATTCCGGCTCCTGCAAAGATGCAATCACAGTTGCGCCTGCTACAACACAGCTAAATACAGCCGCAGCAGGTAGCCAACGCCGCTTTAGTATCAACCATAGCTTTTTGAAATCTAAATCTAACTCTGTAGTTTCACTAGATTGCATAACAATTTTCCTATATTTAAAAATGCACTGGATCGTTTTGCAAATCAGCCTATCGTAGCTTTTCTAAAATGTCTACTGTGCATGATTCGGTGTATCCTCATCTAATCTAAACTACAACTACAGCAAAGACACGTACTTTATTATACTAATATATTTATAGGTCAGTTGCAGTTCGGGGAGAATGGGAATTTAATCTTGAGAAGTGAGTTGAAATCCCAAAAATGCTTTATGAAACCAGAACTAAAGGCTGGAGTGCTGGTTAAAAAGTCTCTTCCTCAGCATAGAAATACCATCTTCTTAATTGCAGTATCAAAAACATCATAGGTAGAAGTATAAGTTTACATAAAGCATAAATAACCAAGTTTTCTCACTCTCAGGAGCCTTAGAATTATTAGAGTATGAAGTTTGTAGTATGAGCTCGACCTATACTAGGTTAAGTCAGCTAGAACCTCTGCCAAAAAAGTTTCTGAGTAGATCGTGTTTAGGAGGGTAAAAGCCAAAACTTTAGAGAATTACGGGCATCAAGAAAAACGGTTTTCAGGGAAAATTTTTTACGCTTTGTGCGATCGCCCAAATGAGCCTAGACACTGAGTACATTAGACGTGACACCTCAGTTTATCAAATTATAGCCTCTGTGTTGAAGAGGCATGATATAAAAGCGGGGAATCCCGTTTCGGAGTATCAGTTGAGCATCCGTTGGATCGTAGCTCTCTTCAATAGTTGTATAGATTACCTGTCCATAGGGCTGAAAGCTTTCTGCTGCAATCCACTGCGCGACTAATTGTTGGACTAATTTGGCTGGAGCCATAACATATTCCAATATGTAGCTTGTAACTACAAGAATCAAAAGTACTTTAACCGTACCAAATTACTTGTTCTAATGTAGAGTTTGCGGTCCCCAATTCTCAGGGTAAAGTGGTAACCAAAGGAAGTGGATTGAGCCGACTGTGGCGGACAGGGGGTGTAGTATTACTACTGGATTCAAGGCGGATGGACACCATGGAGCGTGGAAATATAAAGTTAGAGTTCGCTGCCTAAGCTAATTATCGATAAAGCCTAGAACCAATTAGGCTATAAGGTTTGACTTACGGAATTTGGTGCTGAGACTGCTGATGGGAGGCCAGCAGCACTATCAGGTTTAGCTCATCGTGTTTACTCATTAAGGACAAGGTTGAACTGATAGGAGCTATCGCGTGGCCCAAGCCTGTTTGTTAAGCTAACCTATGACCTAGTTTTACCATTTGAAGTAGCTATGGCATCGGGGGCAATAAATCGTTTCTAGCACTACGGACAAAACTCTAGTGAACTCGCCTGCTTTAATCAAAGCAGATTTCTATTGGTATTACATGTCTAGAACACTACCAAAAGCATAACCGATTCGACCACACTACCGTATATTCACTGAAACAGTGGATTGTAAACCAAGGCAAAATTTCAGTGAAATTTTGGTTGACTACATAGGAGAGTTAGCGTTAAAGTTCTTTAAGTAATTTGGTTGTGTAAAGCTGTTTTGGAGCGTTCGCTCTCCTGGACAATTCATTTTTGAACTGAGGTCGAGGAAAGTTTATAATTTTCCTATCTCTTGATTACACAACTTTAAAAAATATCAGTAAAAATTGGAAACAAGGTGTACTGGTTGAGTTCTTAAAATGAGAATTATTCAAATATCTTGATCCAGGCAATAAAGCTTGTATTAAAAAGCAAAGTGTGGAAAGTACCCTAATGAAGAAATTACTTGTAACTGGCTCGTCGGGACTAATTGGATCTGAAGTCTGCCTACATTTTGCTAATCAAGGTTGGGCAATTCACGGCGTTGATAATAACCAGAGAGCGGTTTTTTTTGGTCCTCAAGGGGATACTCGCTGGAATCAAAGGCGACTGGAATTAAAGATTAAAAGCTTTGTTCACCATGAGATAGATATTCGCGATCGCGCCAGTATTCTAGAGTTAATTGACAGCCTCAAACCTGATGCGATCGTTCATGCCGCTGCTCAACCCAGCCACGATCGAGCAGCGGCAATTCCCTTCGATGACTTTGATACCAATGCTGTAGGGACGTTAAATCTCTTGGAAGCAACGCGCAAATTTGCGCCAGAAACTCCCTTTGTGCATATGTCTACCAACAAGGTGTATGGGGATGCACCTAATGAAATTCCGATGGTGGAGTTAGAAACTCGTTGGGATTATGCTGACTCAACTTATGAGCATGGTATCCCTGAATCATTCCGCATCGACCAATCTAAACACTCTCTTTTCGGTGCTTCCAAAGTTGCAGCTGATGTGATGGTTCAAGAGTATGGTCGATATTTTGGGCTAAAAACCTGCTGTTTGCGCGGTGGATGTTTGACAGGACCTAACCATACTGGTGTGGAACTGCACGGATTTCTCAGCTACTTAGTGAAATGTAACTTAGAAAATCGCACTTATAATGTGTTTGGTTACAAGGGCAAGCAAGTGCGGGATAATATTCACTCCTATGATGTTGCCCGCTTTATTGAAGAATTTATCCAAGCACCCCGTAACGGTGAAGTGTACAATCTAGGAGGCGGTAAGGACAATACGTGTTCCATCTTAGAAGCCTTCAATATTGTTGCTTCACTATCTAACAAAAAGATGCAGTATGAGTATGTAGATAAAAATCGCGAGGGCGATCATATTTGTTATTACAGCGACCTGCGTAAGATGAAAAATCATTATCCCAACTGGGCTATTACTAAACCCCTGGAATTAATATTCTCCGAGATTGTTGCCGCATGGTCAGATAGATTGAGCTAATTTCACAGAGGAAGTAGATGTACCAACTCTAGGCAATAGAATGCGCGTTTAAGTAGGGATGTTTCTTCTCTAAACTTATTAGCATAAAACTGTGCGGACGAGTCAGGTGCTTAATTCTCTGGAACACGATAGATTAAGACTTAGTTTAAGCTAGGAGTTTTATACTGTTACCAGTATCAGAAAAATAGCCAATTACTTACCATAAATGTGCCATTAGACAGCATAAATTTTTTATTTAGTAACAATATTTTATAGTTGTTGATGGTAAGGATAAAATTGTGAGTTTTACCATTCAAAACATTTTAATTCCCGTTGAACAGGGTTATGAAACTGTAGATGTTCAGATTGAGGGTGATTGCCTGCGTGCGATTACTTCGTGCCATGCCAATAAAATTATTGGCACAACTGACGGTCAAAATAAACTACTACTTCCTGGTTTTGTCAATGCCCACACTCACTCATCAGAAATGTGGCAACGGGGGTTAATTCCACCCGTACCTCTAGAGTTATGGATTGCTGAACTCTACGACTTTGCTCCTCTTGATCCAGAGCAAGTTTACCTTAGTGCTTTAGGAACAGCAGTGGAAACACTGCTATCTGGGGGAACAAGTGTTGTCGATCACTTAGTCTTAATTCCAGGACAGGAACTAGATACAATCGCAGCAGTTGTTCGCGCTTATAAGGAAGTTGGTATACGTGCCTTTATTGGACCCCTAATTCAAGATCAATCGCTTACTGCTGGTATCCCAGCTGGCAAAGTTGAACAGAATCATTCACCTTACTTTCGCTCAACCATTGCAACACTGGAACTAATGGAAGAGGTTATATCCCAGTTCCATAAACCAGATGAAGGGGTGAATATTTTAGTTGCTCCAACGGGGATTCAGTTGTGTTCGGATGCATTGTTTGAGGGGTGTATTGAACTGAGCGATCGCTACAATATTTGTCGCCACGCCCACCTACTCGAAACTAAAGCCCAAAAACAACTGGCTAGGGAAAAATATAGCTGTAGCGCTGTTGAACATTTGCAGAGAATTGGTTATCTAGGCGATCGCACAACACTAGCTCATTGTGTGTGGCTGAGCGATTCAGATATTGATATTTTGGCAGAAACCCAATCCACAGTTGTACACAATCCCCTCAGCAACTTGCGCTTGGGCAGTGGCATTGCCCCAATTTTGAAATACCGTCAAGCTGGAGTCAATGTTACTTTTGGCTGTGACGGCGCTGCCAGTAATGACTCTCAGGATCTACTGGAAGCAATTAAAATTGGCTCAATTTTGCACAACATCACTGATTTAGATTATCACCACTGGATTACTCCCCGTCAGGCAGTAGAAATGGCAACACTTGGTGGTGTTAAGGGACTCAACTTGGCAGAACAGCTAGGTTCGTTGACAATAGGCAAGAAAGCCGATTTGGTACTCTACGACCTCACTAGCTTGTCACTGCTGCCGCGAACCGATCCAATTGGCTTACTAATTCTCGGTCGTCCTACCCAAGCGGTACACAGTGTTTGGGTTAACGGCAAACAGATCATTGCTGATGGCAAAGTTACAACTATTAATGTAGATGATTTACGGCAACAGCTGTTTGAGCGTAGCCAGTGGAATCTTAATAATCGTCAATCCCAGACTGTAGGTCAAATTGAAGCGCATTACCGAGCAGTGATGGGTCTAGCAGTGGCACGCGAGTCCTCTTAGATAGCTCACTCCCACCAACATCCTCAGACAATTTTTACCGAAAGTTGCCTACGATTTTAAACAGATAACAGCTACCATACCAATAATTGTTAACTAGGGATAATGATGGTGCCTATACGCCCTAGAGTCGTAATCATCGGGTCTGGTTTCGGTGGACTGAAGGCAGCACGGATGCTGGCTGGGTCTGGGGTCAAGGTACTGCTTATTGATCGCAACAACTACCATACGTTCATTCCCCTACTTTATCAGGTAGCGGCAGCTGAACTGGAACCAGAGCAGATTGTTTACCCCGTGCGTAACTTCCTGCGGCGACTACCTCAGGCAAGTTTCGTGATGACTGAGGTGAAGCGAATCGATTACGGGAATCAGTTGGTGGAAACGGACGGCACTCCAATTCCTTACGACTTCTTGATTCTGGCTACAGGAAGTCAATCCCAGTTTCTCGGAGTGCCAGGTGCGGAGGAGTATGCCTTACCTTTGAAAACGCTAGAAGATGCGGTACACTTGCGCAACCATATTATCAGCTGTTTCGAGCTAGCAGAGCGGGAACCAGATCCGATGGAACACCAGCGGTTGTTGACTTTCGCCATTGTGGGCGGCGGTCCAACCGGGGTAGAATTAGCTGGTGCCTGGAGCGAATTGATTTATGGTCCATTGGCAAAGGATTATCCTACTTTAGATTTGCGCTGGGTGCAGGTGATACTTTTGCAATCTGGGGATAGTCTGTTTGCTGACTTGCCTGAGCGCTTGGGTAAATATACGCAGAAGCAACTGCAAAAGATGGGAGTCAAGGTATACCTCCAAGCAAAGGTAGGCCAGGTTACCCCAGAAGCACTATATCTAAAAGATGGTACAGCTATCTTCACGAAAACTATCGTCTGGACAGCAGGCGTGGAAGCTGCCGTGCCTCCTCCGCAGGAACTACCCACAGCACCCAAGGGCAAAGTGATTGTCCTACCTACTCTCCAGTTGCTAGAACAGCCGAAGGTATATGCTATCGGCGATGTAGCCTATGTGGAGCAAGATGGGCAACCATTAACAGGAGTTGCTCCAGAGGCAATTCAACAGGGTGCAGTTGCGGCGCGGAATATTAAGCGGCAGTTGCGAGGACGTTCACCTCAACCCTTTAGCTATTTCAACAAAGGTAGGTTAGCTATTATTGGGCGCAACGCTGGCGTAGGTCAGATTGGCAAGTTAACTTTCACGGGTTTCCTGGCATGGTTTCTCTGGCTAGGCGTCCACCTGTTTTATCTACCTGGGTTTCGCAACCGCTTGCTAGTGTTATTCAGTTGGATCTGGGACTATTTATTTGGCGATCGCTTTGTCCGCTTAATTTTGCCTCCATCCACATGGCTGATCTCTAAAGCAACCGATGCTGCTGGAGAGAAAATTAGCCGCGATGGTCAACAAATACGAGAAAATCAGCAACAGCGACACTGATAAGTGTTGCAGCGCCCTTGTCCTTACTTAAAGGTGATCTGATATGAATTACATTCCACTTATTGCCCGAATTTTTCTATCGGTAATTTTTCTGCGGTCTGGAGTTAGCAAGATTCTGAACTTTGGCGGTACGCAGCAGTTCATGGCGGCTAATGGCATTCCCCTGGCCCTGACTGGTTTATTGTTGGTTGGTGCGATTATTTTTGAACTAGCTGGCGGACTATCGGTGTTGTTGGGTTACAAAGCGCGGTTGGGTGCGATCGCACTGATACTCTTCCTAATTCCAGCTACACTTATCTTCCACACGAATTTTGCCGAAGAAATGCAGGTGATTCAATTCCTGAAAAATTTGGCGCTGATCGGAGGACTACTGATGGTGGTTTACTTCGACTCAGGACCACTTAGCCTCAAGACGCGAAACAATTCCAACTCCTCTAGACGCTCTTTGTAAATTTTACGTTTGTTGCAACAACGTTTTAGAGACGGTAGGGTTGAAAATTTACTTAACTTGTCAAGCCTTCCACCATATCTTTAGAGAATGCAGGTGATGATTCGCCGTGTCATAGCGATCGTAGGAGGAGGAAAGAGATGGAGCGCTTGATTTCTGGTTGTCATGTTTAGCTCTCGAAGATCTCCTTTAGCCCCTCTTAAACAGAGGGGAACCAAGCTAGTCTTAGCCCCTTTTTTAAGGGGGTTGGGGATCAAGTCTTAATCGAAAGCATTGGATTGCATAGATATAATGAACGTATTGTTTCCTGACTTGATAACACCAAAACAGGTTTTTCAAGAAGCAGAACTACCTTGAATTTCAGCTACTTTGCTACAGTTGCCCGTGGACTAGAACCAATCGCCGCTCAGGAACTAGAACGTTTAGGAGCGCAATCTGTCCGTCCCGACTTTACGGGAGTGCATTTTGTTGGCGATAAAGCAATGCTATACCGAGTAAATCTTTGTGCCAGGACAATTTTTAGGGTGCTAGTGGCTATCCGCGAATTTTACTGCCCTAACGCTGATATTCTCTACCGGGAGGTGCAAAAAATTTCCTGGGATGATTACCTAAAGCCGCACAACACGCTGGCGGTGAACTGCACAGGGGGAAATCAAAAACTTAACCATACCCACTTCACAGCTCTACAAGTCAAGAATGCAATTGTAGACCAGCAGCGCCTTAAATCGGGCAACAGGTCTAGTGTTGATGCCCAAAATCCAGATGTACTGATCAACGTCCATATTCATCAAGATCGTTGCATTTTAAGTCTAGACAGTTCAGGGACGAGTCTACATCGGCGAGGCTATCGGACAGCTATGGGAACAGCACCGCTTAAAGAAACTCTAGCCGCAGCCCTGCTCGATATGGCACAATGGGATTCAAGTCTGCCCTTTTTAGACCCTCTCTGTGGTTCTGGAACTTTACCAATAGAGGCTGGTTTAAAAGCTTTGAATATTGCGCCTGGTTTGTTTCGTAAAAAATTTGCCTTTGAAAGCTTTCCCGATTTTGATCCTGAGCTATGGCACGAATTGTTAACAGAAGCTCAAAATAGTAAGATATCAGAGCTTAAGGCACCGATTTTTGGTAGCGATCGCAATCCTGCTGTGCTGGCTCAAGCCCGAAGTAATGCTGAACGCTGCGGTATTAAACATCAGATAAAGTTTACTCAAACTGATTTATCTCAGCTTAAAGCTCCAGCAGACTGTGGAGTTTTAATCTGTAATCCTCCCTACGGAGAGCGTCTGGGAGATCTGCAAGAACTGGGTGCGCTTTACAAAACTCTGGGTGATATCTTCAAACAACGCTTCAAGGGTTGGACTGCCTTTATTTTGACGGGAAACAAAGAGTTGGCTAAAAAAGTAGGACTCAAAGCATCTTGTCGCATTCCTATCTATAACGGTTCTTTAGCTTGTACCTTACTTAAGTACGAATTGTATTAAGGGTGTAGAGGTCGAATTTTTGTCAGCAATGGGTGTTAAGGCGCGATAACTCCGCTCACGCTAACACCAACGCACTTCACGGAGGATTCGTGTCACCACTAACAAGTATTTGCACTACTGTCGAGATTGTTGAGAACAATGCTGCTACCAACAGGACAAGCATCAAACTAGCAAGTCCGGCAAAAGGTGAAATGATAAACAGGACTAAGCCTGCAAACAGTAAAATTGTCACCAGTGTTTTGTTCATGGGTCAGCCATTAATAGGTTACACTCTGAGCCTATCAAGATAAAGCTGAGTCTTGCCCCATACTTGAGACTGAAAGCGCGATTACTGCCAAGCTATTGCTAATTGCTAGGAAACACATACACTATAAAATGCCAGAGTAAAATAAATTATGTGGCTGATCACCATCAATTGTTCAGCTGATGCCTGGAAGCGCCTGGGTACGCAGTTCTTAGCTATTGCAGACAAGTATTCTGCCGTCTCAGTCTCCTCCAAGAAAATGACCGACGGTGAGCGAACTATGCAGTACAAAATTGAAGATGTAGGGGATGTGGAAGCCTTCCAAGATGAATGTCAGCAGCTTGAAGGATTTACGGCTGGTTTTGAGTCGCTTTGAATTAGTCTTGTTGATTATCTGAGTTTATGTCTGGACATAGTAAGTGGGCGAATATTAAACGTCAGAAGGCGAGGGTGGATGTAGTCAAGGGCAAGACGTTCACTCAGCTGTCTCGCGCGATTATTGTTGCGGCTAGAAGTGGAGTGAGCGATCCAGCAGGCAATTCTCAACTGCGAACTGCAATTGAAAAGGCGAAGGCGGCTAGAATTCCGAATGAAAATATTGAACGCGCGATCGCTAAAGGTGCAGGTACATTCGGCGGGGATAAACCTCTGGAAGGTGTGCGCTACGAAGGTTACGGTTCTGGAGGTGTTGCTATTTTAATTGAAGCACTCACAGACAATCGCAATCGTACAGCAGCTGAGCTGAGGATGGCTTTTAGTAAAAACGGCGGAAATCTTGGTGAAACTGGCTGTGTTAGCTGGATGTTTGCCCAAAAAGGAGTAGTGGCACTCTCACCTCCTATTGAGGAAGAGCAGCTATTGGAAGCATCCTTAGAAGGCGGTGCTGAGTTTTATGAGTTAATTGATGATGAAGATGGGAAGTCAGCTGAAGTATTTACAGATGTAGAAAACTTGGAAGCGCTGAGCCTGATTTTAAAAGACAAAGAATTTACGGTGACTGATGTAGAACTGCGTTGGCTTCCGAGTAATACGGTGGAGTTAAGTGATCCAGAGCAAGCGCGATTACTCTTTAAGTTAATTGACACCCTGGAGGCCTTGGATGATGTCCAAAATGTCACGGCTAACTTTGAAATGGCAGATCAGTTGCTGGAGCTGAGTATCTTGTAATTCAACTAAATAGGTATCAATAACTTAATACAGCTATCTAAAGCTGAGCCGGATCGATTCCCCGTTCTTGTAACTTAGCAATTAAATCTCTAAGTTGCTGTTGCGCCTCATCAGCGCGTTGTCGCTCCTCATCAGCGCGTTGTCGCTCTTGTTCAATGATATTCTCAGGAGGTGGAAATTTGTTCCCGTTCTGGTCATACCAGTACAACCACTCCTGCGTCCAGCCATCATGTGTCCCCTGATCACACCCAATCCCTAACCCAATTTCTGGCATCCAAACTGGGTTACCAAATTGTTGTACGTAAACCTTATTCACCAAGCGATAGACTTCAAAAGATTCATGTTTATCCCGTCGAGTGTAGTCAGGGTTGTAGATGACGTAGTACAACACACCTATAGCGGCGTATTTGGTCATTTTGTCGTCATATTCTCCGCCAGGAGTTTGAGAGACAAGTTCCAAAACTAACTGCGGTACAACTTGCTCCTGCCAAATCACATAGCTAAGTCGCCCTCGATTAGTCTTGCGTCGTGGAACCCCTAAACTCAAAAAGCCATCTGGTACAATTGCAGGCAGTTTGAGTTCATAATAAACTCCCATATTCACCCCCAGAAACCAGTCCATACGCTCTGCCCACAACAGCGACAGGATGCCACGTAGTAGAAAAGGAATCAGGATTTGAAGTTCGTTATCCACAGGCGTATCATCAGAGTCGGGCAAATCCTCCTCTGTAGGAAGGTACTGCAACGGGTTGTACTGTACCATAGCGGTTCCCCTCAAGCGCCTAATTGCTTGCATCTTAGCAAAAGAAGGGCATTGTAACTTGATTGCTGTAGTTGTTAGCGTCACAATGTAAATAAACTATCGTTTTTGACATATTTTAAAAATGGCGCAGGAGCAGCGGAATCAAAATATTTCACTCCCTCAAAT
>JBGTCQ010000035.1:0-4783 GCA_041748755.1 Chroococcidiopsidaceae cyanobacterium
GCTCTGTTTACAAATTAGCAAAAGAGTTATACGGCAATCAAGAAGGCTCTCATGCGACACCAAGCGAAGTAGCTGTGACTCAGTATGTTTATCCACAAGCAATCAAGCAAGCACCTTTATCACCAGAAGTTGCATCTGGACATAGAATTTATGGGGCGGCGGACTTCCGACAGCGCTATCCAGATGGGCGGATGGGTTCTAACCCAGCTTTAGCTACGCCTGAACATGGTCAGCAGTTTTATGAGTTGGCAGTGAAGGAACTGAGCAATAACTACTTAGAGTTTTTGGTGGAATGACTCTACAGATGAGCCTAATAAGAAGTTAAATCCTGCTTGACAATTAGATTCTCCTATCTTTTAAGGTATGCGCGTAGGCGTAAGCCAGTCGTTGGACATCGCTCTAATCTCAGATTCATTCTATTGAGAGTCAAAAAACACTTATGGATGAAACTAATATTGCAGCGCCGCTACACACGATGAACCCGCAGAGTCGATTTTCCAACTGTTCAACAGATTATGCAAAATACCGACCTAGCTATCCTATCGCAGCTATTAACAGCATCCTAGAGGGACTGAAGTCTCCACTGGTAGCAGCAGATATTGGTGCGGGTACAGGAATATCCTCTCATCTATTGGCTGAGCGGGGAGTGCGTGTACTTGCGATCGAGCCAAACGCAGAAATGAGACAAGCAGCTTTACCTCATCCCTTGATTAAGTTCGGCGATGGCACTGCCGAAAATACCAATATACTCAAGGCATCAATTGACTTGGTTGTTTGCTTTCAATCTTTCCATTGGTTTGACCCTGTACCAACCCTGCGAGAATTCCGCCGCATTCTCAAACGGACTGGACGGTTAGCTGTGGTGTGGAATGACCGCGATCGCTCTGATGAATTTACCCAAAGTTATACTCGCCTAGTGCAGATAGCATCTCAAAATCATCCGGCTGAGTCGCGTCTAGTTTCAGTAGATCCATTGCTTACAAGTCCACTTTTTCGGAATGTCCGTCGCCAAACCTTTACTTATCGACAAGAGTTAGACCTAGATGGGCTTATTGGTCGGGCAATGAGTGTCTCTTACATTCCACGCACAGGATCAGCACAGCAGCAACTCATTTCTGACTTGCAGAAGTTGTACAATCGTTGCAACAAGAATGGCTTTGTCTATCTGGTATACCTCACAAGTGTCTATTTAGCCTAATCGTCTGCCGCCTGAGTTGCTCTTTGTGTGATGCGGCTGAAAGGCAATTGTTTTAGAGGACATAGGGCTACACTATTTTGTTTTGATGAATTGCATAGACGCGATGTTTTATGCCAGCATGACTTGTATCTTTTTCGTATTTCATCCCATTCTTCAGCGCCACTTTCTGAGATGCAATGTTTTCAGGAACTATTAGCGATATCAGGCGATTAAACCCAAGTTGCTCGAAGCCATAATTTCTGATTGCAACAGCTGCTTCTGTTGCCAAACCACGTCCCCAATATTCCTTAGCAAGTAAGTAGCCAATTTCTACTTCTTTCTGCCCATCTACCAATTGAGGTATTAGCCCACACCGACCAATTAATTTGTGATCAGCCTTGTGAATTGTTGCCCACAAGCCGAAACCATACTCTTCATAGCAGCTAAGTATCCGATCGCAAGTTTGTTTCGTTTCTGCGTATGTCCGTGTGCTGGGCCAAAACTTCATCACTACAGGATCAGCATAAATTGTCGCCAAGTCGTCTACGTCATCTAGGGTTAGTTGGCGCAGGATTAGTCGTGGTGTTTCAGCTATAACCATCTGTTTGCTTTTAGTGTCGAGATGAGTTTAATTTTCTCATCTGTAAGTTATCTCATTAAAGATATAGGCGATGCCTACGGCGGGCTGCGCCTACGCATCGCTATTGTGGACAGTCGCATTAACGATGTGAGCAATCACATTGCTATTGTGGGCGATGCCAACGGCGGGCTGCGCCTACACATTAACGATGTAGGGCATCATACTGCCAACGTAAGCGATCGCATTGGTAGTGTGAACTATGTATATGCAAGATTTAGGAATTACCAAGGTATCGGCTGGCGATCGCGGAAGAAGTTGCCTGTAGGCCCATTATCAGGCAATGTAGCTAGCCACATAACTGTATCTGCTCCTTCCGCTGGAGTTTTTGAGGCATTAGCGCCACCCATATCAGTTTTGACCCAACCAGGACAGAGAGCATTCACTAAGATGTTTGTACCTTTCAACTCGTAGGCAATAATTCGCGTTAGGGCATTCAGTGCTGTCTTAGAAATCCGATAGCTGGGATAACCGCTAGTCATATCAGATAATTGCCCTGCACCGGAAGATACGTTTACAACTCGTCCATAGTTACGCTGTTGCATCAGTGGAATTAAAGCCTGACAAAGTAGCAAAGGACCGGACAAATTCGTGTCTATCGTTTCACGTAACGTATCCATCTTGGTGTTCAACAAACTATCTGAAGAATCTATTAACACTCCAGCATTGTTCACCAAAATATCTAATTTCCCATACTCATCTTTAATGAACTGAGCTAGACGCTGGACACTATCAGAATCGGTGACATCAAGTGGATGATAGCTAACATCCAATTCTTCAGCTTGTAGCTTCTCAGCCGCAGCTTTGCCTTTTGCTTCGTCACGACTGGTAAGAATTACCCGAATTTCTTTGTTTGCTAATTGGCGACAAGTTTCAAATCCGATACCGCGATTAGCGCCAGTTACGACAGCAACTCTTTTTGTTGTACTCATCTGCAATCTCCTAAAAGGTAGTAACGCTGATGCTAAGAATTTCTTTTCTCCTCACTTACTTTTACTGTTTAAGTGCAGCGATAGGTAGAAAAAGGGTGACTACGGTTCCTTGCTCAAGCTGGCTACTAATTTCCAAACTACCACCCTGGAGTTGACAAATGTGTTGAGCGATCGCCAGCCCTAAACCCAAACCGAGTCTGTGTCGAAGAACACGAACATCCTGGGTAATTTAGGGTTAGGCTTGCCAAGTAGGCTAGTGTCTCGAATATCGACTGCTTCTGTGGCTGCGACGCGGGTGTCGTGGGTAACAATCTCAAGATTCAGCGCGAACCCTGTACCATTTAAACTACCTGCGCCCACATGACCTTCTCCAGAAGGGATTAAGGCATCTGCTAGAGGTGAGACAATGCGGACGAGCGGCGGTTCGTTTGTTTCATCTGTGCTGAACTTGGGATTAGTCACGTTTTTAGGAATTCCGGGAAGCTGACCAGGGGTTTGAGATTTCAGCTTCATTCTGGAAGAAAGATTTAAAATTCTGTGAATCTGGATTGGTTTAAACCTGTATTCGACCGCTTTATCCCTCGGTGGAGATGGTACATCAAGATTGTCTGTTGAGGTTTCGAGATTGATTAGAGTTAAATTGTCAGCAGTGCAATGATGAAGAGCGGATAGGCTGCAACTAGAAATCCTCCCGCGACTTTACCGAGCGAACCATTGAAGGCTGCCAGCAAGATTACGAGTGTTAGAGAACCCAACATCACCAGTAGAGGAAAATGAAGCAAACTGGCATCCAGAATTGTTAGAGGACGGGCGATCGCCGCCGCTCCCAGCGTCATAGTTACGTTGTAGGTAAAAGATCCAACTACGCCAGCAACCGCCGCTTCAGTTGCACCCCGCCGAGCCGTTGACCAGGCAAGGACAACCAGTTCAAAGGCTGTAGCAAAGCCCACTAGCGTCAGTCCGAGTTTGGCTTGGGTCGCTTCAACTTGGCTGATTTGGAGGACTGCTTCCACTAGCAGGATAGAACCCAAAATCATCCCACCTACACCCATTAAGACCAACAGCAAATCTCTCCCAACCCAATGATGAATTCCCTTAGCTTGCTCAGTTTCTAAGTCCTCAGTTGCTTCTTCCAATTCACCTGTTTCTCCTAATGCAGGAGGTCGCCGCTCCACCAACCAAATACTGACTACATAGAGTGCGTAAAGCCCAATTAAAAACAAACCTTCTAGACGGTTGATTTTCCCGTCCCAAATGAACCCTGTTGCCAGAATACCAATCGGGAAACCGAACAGGGCATAGCGCATCACTCGCCTACCAAATGGCAAAGGCGCAACTAATGCCCCCACCCCCAAAGCGACTAAGCAGATGGCGATATTAGCTCCTACAACATCACCGAACGCGATCGCAGATGCATCTCTTAAAGAAGCTGCTACTGCTGTTGCCAATTCTTCTGGTTCTGCCCCTGCTAACAGCAATGCTAGAGCAAATGAACTCACCTGCAACCGTACCGCTGCTGCTCCGAGATGCTCAGCAAATGTTTCTGCTCCCCAAACAATAAAAACGACTCCTGCCACAATCAGCATTATCCAGAGAACAAGCATGGAGATTTCCTCAAACTGCCACAGAGTTGCATCCTATCTTGAAAAGCTATGGTTCTGGACGCGCTCCATTGCAGCTTGCATGGATACCGTTGCCTGATGCACTACATCCGCAGGAGTGCGATCGCTAGGCATCATTTACACCACAGGGATGGCAGTCATCAAAAAGAGTGAGGCTACTAATAAAAGTAAAAAAGCTAATGTTTTGAAAAAACGCATAGCCTCAAGTTTTACTTTGAAATGTCTTCCATTCTCTTGTAACTTTAAAAACCTGTGAATTTAGTGCCGATTGAAGAGCATTGAGCCAGCCTGATCTGTTGGCATAACTAAAACTTCACTGATATTTACATGAGGCGGTCGGGTGGCGCAGAAAAACACCACATCAGCAACATCCGCTGGAGTTAGAGGAGTCAGCCCTTGATAAACTTGTTTTGCC
>JBGTCQ010000036.1:0-51471 GCA_041748755.1 Chroococcidiopsidaceae cyanobacterium
GGATTGGGATTTATCACTCGCTTCCAGAGTATTCCTGAAAGTGTCAAGCAACAGTCAACCACACTTTTACAACTGGGGCAACAGCTGGGTTTACAGGGTGCAATATACGCAGCAGGTGATGAAGCTGACTTATGGCAGAAAATACGAGAACAAATGAGTGCCTCTCCAACAGAACCTGTGATTACTTGCAAAATAGGCGTGTTACCATCAGCATCTGTAGCCACACTGACTCAGTTGGATAATGGAGCTACTCAATCGGGAATAGGTTTGATTCACAGCGGTAGTGGTTTAGGGTTGTTGCGGTTGGAGGGCGCGGCTACAGCTCAAATTATTTTAGAAATGCGATTACTCTGTCAAACCCAAGGCGGCTTCCTTACGCTCTTAGAAGCCCCCGTTGCGTTAAAACAACAGATTGATGCCTGGGGCTACAATGGTAATACTATCAATTTAATGCGCTCGATTAAACAACAATTTGATCCAAAAAATATTTTGAGCCCTCACCGTTTTGTTGGGAGAATTTAGGAAAATTTAACTAGCAATACACAGATATAGATAAAGTAATTTTATCTATGTTTAGCTGCATTTAAAACTACTTTTTATTATTTTAGCTTATCCCATGCAAACTTCAGAAAATCCTGTAAATAACCCATCTGAATCAAAGCCAGCAACTCTGAGTAACATAAATGGATTTGACGAAAAACAGCCCCCTAATCCTAAACTAATTGATACCTGTGTTCACTGTGGTTTCTGTCTTTCTACCTGTCCCAGTTATCGGGTAATTGGCAAAGAAATGGATTCCCCTAGAGGGCGAATCTACCTCATGGACGCAATCAACAAAGGTGAAATTCCCTTAAACACCGCAGTAGTACAGCATTTTGATTCTTGCCTAGGATGTCTTGCCTGTGTAACAACCTGTCCATCGGGTGTCCAGTATGACAAGCTACTGGCCGCTACTCGGCCTCAAATTGAGCGGAATTACCCGCGCAGTCTGCCAGATCGCCTATTGAGGCAACTCATATTTTCCCTCTTCCCCTATCCCAATCGTTTACGAGTCTTGCTGGTTCCCTTACTGGTTTATCAAAAATTGGGCGTACAGAAACTTGTTCGTTCCACTGGGTTACTCAAGCTGTTCTCTCCCCGCTTAGCAGCAATGGAATCAATTCTGCCAAAGCTTCCTTTTAGTGCATTTCGGGATAATTTGCCAACTATTATCCCAGCTCAGGGTGAAAAGCGCTATCGAGTGGGGATGATTTTAGGCTGTGTGCAACGGTTATTCTTCTCACCAGTTAACGAAGCAACTGTGCGCGTTTTAACAGCTAATGGCTGCGAAGTCGTCATTCCGAAAACTCAAGGTTGTTGTGCTGCGCTTCCGGAACATCAAGGACAGAGAGAACAAGCAAAAGCTTTGGCTAGACAGATGATTGATAGTTTTGCAGACACAGATGTAGATGCCGTTATTATCAATGCAGCTGGCTGTGGTCATACTTTGAAAGAATACGGCCACATCTTAGAAGATGACGCTGAATATTGGGAAAAAGCAAAAGAATTTGCTGGTAAGGTGAAAGACGTTCAAGAGTTTCTGGCAACAGCTGGATTAACAACAAAACTATCGTCTCTTGCTGATAAACCCCTAACTTTGGTTTATCAAGATGCCTGTCATCTGTTACATGGGCAAAAAATTAGTGTGCAACCGCGTCAGTTGTTGCGGCAAATTCCAGGAGTACAACTGCGGGAACCAATAGATGCGGCTTTATGTTGTGGCAGCGCTGGGGTCTACAATATGCTGCAACCAGAAGTTGCCGAAGAATTAGGTCAACAGAAAGTTCAGAATCTGCTGAATACTGGTGCTGATTTAATTGCTTCTTCCAATCCTGGTTGTACTATGCAAATTAATAAGCATTTGGGATTGCAAAATAAGCAGATTCCAATTATGCATCCAATGGAGTTATTAGATTGCTCAATTCGGGGGATTAAGCTTCAGTAGGAGAAAGATATTTGTAGCAAAACGAGTTTTAAAGCACACCACACTAATATATAAGTTATGGGTTTGGTGCAAAAAAAAATCCAAATTTTGGCCGAATTTTGGCTACGATTCAGGTGGTACGAGGCAAAAAGGAAAAGTCGTCATAAACATTCCACCGCCTGCCGTCATGTAGCAGTAATGTTAAATAGTTCGTTGTAAATTCAAACTGCAACTGCTGCTGCTGAAATTCCGCCCATGCTGTTTTGAAGTTCTGTTGTTTTAAGTCTCTAAAAGCAACTGTTAGATGTGGAGAAAATTCGCGTGATTTAGAAACCGGATCAACAATTCCCAATATGGTTTCAAGGTGCGCCATTAAATCAGTTTGTAAAGTAAGCAGTTCTTCAGTTTTAAGAACATTGATATAGATGACACGGGGTGGAAAGGCTGCAAAGCCGCTAAGTGTGACTCGTACTGGCTCTTGATTAATAACAAACGCACTTAAACATTGTTTTAGCGCTGGTACTTCCTCTTCTAAGCATTCAAACGGAGGTTGCAAGGTAATGTGTGGCGGAGATTTCTGAGCAGCACGGCTGCCATAGCGTTCGGCAAAGTATTGTTTAATTTGATTTACGTAATCTTGAATATCTAGTGGCGGCAACAACGCAATAAAGAAACGGTTTGATTGATTCAAGGTAGTTTAGAGGCAAGAGTGGATCTGTGCATCTACTATGCATAGCGATGCTACTTGCCCTTACAGATAGCAGTCAGAAAATAATACATTTAAATTTAGAGGATGCAAGGAAATGCCTTGGTTTGTCAAGATTGAGACAGGCATAGTAAATAAGGCTACATTTGACCAACATGTACCCGCCCATAAAGCCTATGTTCGGGAGTTGCTCATTAAAGGACACCAAGCGCAAAGTGTTTACTGGGCGCATCAGGGAGGCGGCATGATGTTGTTTGAAGCAACATTCGCTTGCTGAGGCGAAAGCAATTGTGGCTGATGATCCTTTGGTGCAAAATGGCTGCGTTAGTTACCAAGTGTACGAATGGTGCATTTGTGATCAAATAAAAACTTCAATATCCAGACATTCAGTTATTACCTGGAAATGTTATGCTGTTGTTAGACCTGGATCCATGCGATCGCAACGCCCAAACCTTGTCAGGACCGGAAGGTAGCAGCAACACGGGATGCTTACGGTAGGCGTGGTCTCCGGGTCGCCTGTTTAAAGAGAGTGCGATCGCCATGGCTGGTTTTAAAGATATTGTGCAAAAGGCGTTTTACCTCGGCGTTGGCTTGGCTGACTATGTGGGCGAGAAAGCAGGTGTAAGACTAACAGAACTGCGATCGCAAGCCCAAAAGCTGGCAGATGAAATGGTGTCACGCGGCGAAATGACTACAGAAGAAGCAAAAAAGTTCGTCGAAGACACGATGAACCAAGCCCAAACGTCTGCACAGTCACCCTCTAGCACAAACGCTGAACCGCGCCGCATAGAAATCCTCTCAGAAGATGAAGAACCACCAGCTACCTCTACCCCACAATCTCAAGATCAGAATGTGGAGAAGCTACGCCAACAAGTAATAGGACTACAGGAAGAACTGCAACGCCTTAAACGCGGTCAATAAACAACAGGCTAAATAGCAATTCGGTTGAATTAGGTTGCGCTCAAGCCCATGCCCTAACTAGCATTAACACTTTAGCTCTATATATTAAATAGAGTGCTTAATTTTGTATATCCCTACAGCCTAAACGTTCCACTTATAGCAAGCAAATGCGTAAAAGTGTATGGAAAAGTGGCAAAAAGATTTTTTTGAAGTTTTAGAAACAGTGGCTGATGAGATAGATCAGTTCTTTCAGGGAGTCACTGAGACGGTAGACTCGTTCTTCGAGCTAACAGAAGAAATTACCGAGCAAGTACAAAACAGCATTGTTATTGAGATTGACCAATATTTAAATGAGCTGGCTGAACCAATTTTTGAGGTTTACTGGGAACTCGAAGAAGTCATGGGAGAAGTGGATCAGCCTTTGCCTTATCCAGTAGAACCTACCCAGCAAGAACATCCCGCCTGCATTGGTTGCCGTCACTACCACGGTCAAGTTTACAGTGGTAATTTGTTAGTCTGCGGTATGCATCCCTATGGTTGGGAAGACAAAAATTGCCCCGACTGGGAGCCGGAATAGTCGCGCTCAAGATATACGTCATGATTCAAATTATTTGACTATGATAAATAACTCACAATCTGGGCAAAAGTCATCACCTGATGCCTACTCTGAGCATCAGACACCTACCCTAGAGATGCACTACGGCGAACGTCAGATTGCAGAAGGGGAGCTGATTACATTCCCTAATCCGCGTGTGGGACGGCGGTACGACATTCAGATTACATTACCGGAATTTACCTGTAAGTGTCCTTTTTCTGGCTATCCTGACTTTGCTACGATCCATATTACATACATTCCTGATCAGCGGGTGGTGGAACTGAAGGCGCTGAAGCTATATATCAATAGTTATCGCGATCGCTACATTTCCCACGAAGAATCAATCAATCAAATCCTAGATGATTTTGTTGCTGCAAGTAATCCTCTAGAAGCTAATGTAAAAGGGGATTTTGCACCGCGCGGCAATGTCCACACAGTTATTGAAGTGCGTCACCAGAAAGCTAATACCTAAAAATGTAGTCTTGACAACAAGGTGGGGGTGAAAATTTAAGTAAGTTCGTGGAGTGTGAAAATTTCACTGTTCTTACTTCCATGACTAAGGATGTATTTCCAGTAATCTACTCAACCCTCGCTAACAAGGCAATAATATCCAATGTACTGCCGCACTACAAGCTGGAAATGGCTTCGAGTTGCCAATTCTGGCACCGAGGACTAAGTGATGTTTATCTGGTGGAATCAACTTACCAACATATCTTAAGAGTTTCTCATCACCACTGGCGCTCCGAGTCAGATATAGAGTTTGAACTGGAACTGCTTGATTTTTTGCAGCAGCGTCAAATTCCCGTTGCCTATCCGCTGAAAACCAAGGACGGTCGATTGTCAGTTGAAATTAACGCGCCAGAAGGAAAGCGTTATGCAGCTTTGTTTGCTAAAGCGCCGGGAACAGTAGCGGTGGGAGATTTGAACCCAAAGCAAAGCCGCCTGCTGGGGGAAACTCTGGCAAAGCTACATCAAGCAGCAGGAGATTTTCGTACTCACTACTACCGCCAACCACTGACTTTGGAACACTTACTTGATGATTCCTGGGAGATAATTGCACCTCATTTACAGCACAGAACTACTGACTGGACTTATTTAGTTGAGGCGATCGCCCAGCTTAAACATCAGCTACAAGACTTGCCAAAAGAACCCCCTTTTTGGGGAATCTGCTGGGGCGATCCTCACAGCGGTAATACCCACTTTACAACAGAGGGAAAGGTGACTTTGTTCGACTTTGACCAGTGCGGTTACGGTTGGCGTGCCTTTGACATCGCCAAATTTTTGCAAGTGTCCCTAAGTACAGGCATTAGTAAGTGCGTCAGGGAAGCATTTCTGGCCGGATATCAAACCGTCTGTGAAGTTACCGATCAGGAACTCACCTCGTTACAAGCTCTTACTCAAACCGCTCACATCTGGACATGGGCAATTAGTCTTAACGCTGCGATCGTCCACAATTACAGCCGATTGGATGATAGTTATTTCCAAAAGCGCCTTGAGCGGTTAAAAAGCTTGAGGTCACACGATTGGCAATTGTTCTAATTCACACTAGCGACAAGATCAGCGGTGGTAGATAGCTTTGGCAAGCCCACTGAGAGTTCTCGGTCCGCTTCATCACCTTGTTAACTTGCAGCAACAACAGATTACCTCTTCCTTTGCCCAGTGCATCCAGTCTTTAAGTCTTTGCTAAACCAGAAATAGACTTTTTGAGGAACTCAATGAACACACGAACCTTGAGCGGAACATAAGCACGAGAAGGATAAACGAGCCAAGCTGCGGTGCTGAAATCCGTTGCCGTCACATCATAATTTGGAAACACATTGATAAGGTTACCAGCCCTTAGAGGTTCGTCAATTAACCAGTTAGGGAGCAGTGCCAAACCCATCCCTGAGATCGCACACTGCTGAAGTGCGATCGCACTTGAAATCAAAGTGCGTCCATAGACAGAAATTTCGCTCAGTTCTCCATTCTGATCCTTGAATATCCATCTTGATCGGAAACCTGCCAGCGGGAATAGCAGACAGTTATGTTGCTCCACATCAATTGGGTTCTTGAGTTGTCCTGATCGTTTGAGATAATCTGGACTGGCACAGACCGAATAGTAAGTTTGCATCAGTTGTTGGGCAATCAGGGTCGAGTCTGCGAGGAGTCCAAGACGAACTGCCACATCAATTCTTTCGGCAAACAAATCGACAACGGCATCAGTCAGCAGTAAATCGACCGTGAGATCGGGATACAACATATCAAAGTTAGGCAATAACGGCACGATGCATTTGAGTCCAAAAGAAACGGAAGCCGTCACGCGGAGTTTTCCCTTTGGTTGCCCAGAAACATCTGCTGCAATGTCAATTGCCTGCTGAATTTCCTCAATGAGCGGCTCGATGCGCTCAAAATAAATAGTTCCTGCCTCGGTAGGTGACAACTGGCGGGTTGTCCGCTGGAATAGTCTAATCCCCAATTCTTCCTCTAGACTTGCGATCGCCCGTGAAACAGAAGAGGGGTCGAGATTGCGATCGCGGGCAACAGCAGCAAAACTGCCCTGCCTCATCACCTCTACAAAGAGTTGCAGCACTGACAAGTCCATTGTTGAATTTTATAGACATTAAGCATCTGTGTTCGTCCGCATTGAGATAATTGGTTTTTCCCATCTCAGCTTTTCAACTGCTTTGTCTAAAGGTGTACCTGCGATGGAATTGGTGTAGTTGCTCATTGTTTTAACTGCAATCCCTAAGAGCACTTCAAGTGCCTGTTGAGCAGAATAGCCTACCGCGAAAAATGCTTTTAATTCGGCTTCTGCTATCTTTCCTCGATTTAAGATTAAAGACTTGGTAAATCGCCGCAATGCTTCAAGCTTCGGGTCTGCCAATTCTGCCCCTTGCCTCAGCGCCTCGATCTCATTTATAGCCATACCAGCCAGTTGTGAAAGCTTAGTGTGCCAGGGAACACAGTATTCACATTGATTCTCAAAGTTAGCTGTTTGATAAACAACCTGACGTTCGACGGGAGATAATGACGTTGTATCAAACAGTTCCCAAAGGTGAACATATCCCTCAAGCAAAGCGGGTGATTCAGCCATGACCCATTCCAAATTTGGAATCATGCCAAGATTCTTTTTGGCTTGTTCAAGCAGCAGCTTAGATGCTTCGGGTGCAGTCACTTCGTCGTGGATTGGAAACATGGTCATTTACTACACTTCTGCTAATTATGCTTTGTTAGCAAAGATAAAAGACCTTTAGGTCAACTTCAAGCAGACACTTTTTAGTAAGGTAGATACTTTTTGGTTACAAATATGAAATCACCAGTAAAAGAAGGCTCAGAAATTTCTTTTAGCTACCCAACTGACCTGATTGCTATATTTGAGGATTGCCTTGGGTGTAAGTGGACAATTCATCTTCTCACACAAATTCGTTGTGGAACGATGCGCCCTAGCGCTTTGGTGAAAACTAAAGAGGGATTGACAACAAAAGTGCTGAATGAATGTTTGACAAGACTAATTCAATTCGGAATTGTAGAGAAGCTAAGTTACCCAGAAATTCCTCCCCGTGTTGAGTATCGTCTAACTCTATTTGGTCAGGAGTTTGCTGAGATTCTTGATCGAATTGAAGCCTTACGACACAAATTCAGCATGGATAGCGATCACAACAGATAGATTCATCGTTGAATTATAGGCACTAATTTACTTGAAAGACGCGCTTTTAGGAATGCTTTTGCCTCAATAGATCTCAATTCATGCAAAATATACACGAGACTTATTCATAAATAGATATTTATTGCTTCTTTCACAGTAAGTATAGTGTTGTCATCGTTGATGTTCAATCACTTGCTGGGAGTAGGATATGAGCCGAGTTGCAGTATTAGGAATTGGAGCAATGGGATCGCGCATCGCGCAGAACTTGCTCAATTGTAATCATCAGGTTGTTGTGTACAATCGCACAGCGGATAAGGTGAAACCCTTGCTAGATAAGGGAGCCGTTTATGCCCCAACACCAAGAGAAGCTGCCGAGCAAGCCGATATTGTGATTAGTATGGTTACTGATAATGACGTGTCACGAGCCGTCTGGCTTGATGTAGAAACGGGGGCGGTACGAGGACTTGGCAAAGATGCGATCGCCATTGAGTCAAGTACTCTAACGGTTAATTGGACGCGAGAATTGGCAGCAAAAATTGAGAGTTGCGGGGCAGGTTTTCTAGATGCTCCAGTGGTTGGCTCTCGTCCGCAAGCGGATACTGGAAAACTGATCTATTTGGTTGGAGGCAAGGCAGAAATCTTGGCACAAGTTCAACCTGTCCTTTTGTCCGCAGGTGCTTCAACTGTCCATCATGTCGGTTCAGTAGGTCAGGGAATGGCGATGAAACTCGCAGTTAATGCACTATTTGGGATCCAAGTTGCAGCGTTGGCAGAAATTATCGGAATGCTGACCAAGGACGGAGTAACAAGTGAAAAAGCAATAGAATGCATCGGTGCGTTGCCCGTGCTTAGTCCAGCAGCCAAGGGCGCAGGAAGCCTGATGGTAACGAATAATCATGCACCGATGTTTCCGATTGAGCTAGTAGAGAAAGATTTCCGCTATATCATCCAAACCGCGCAAGCTGTCGATGCTCCAACTCCAGGATCTACTGCCATCCATGACGTTTATCAGAAAGCGATCGCTAAAGGATATGGCAACGACAACATTACAGGGGTTGTTCAACTTTTTATCTGACTGTCTTGTCTAGTAAAACTTTAATGCCAACAGACAAAATCTAAGCGATCGCCACAACCCGAAACTGAGCTAGCTAGCAAGTACTTCTTTAGCAGCACTTGGCACTTCAGCTTGCGGCTGACCACTAAGTTGATCCAGAATCTCCAGTATTTCCCGCTCAAAAGCTACCTGAGCGCGGTTAGTTCTGCCACCCACGTAGAAATAACCATCCTTTTGCAGCGCCCAGACTTGCGAGTGAGAAACATAGCTCATCATCACACCCAGCATCAGCAAAGTAAATCCAGTGTAAACCAGCGGAATACCTGGATCAGCTTTAATTTGCAAACCCGTGCTGCCAACAACTTCAACAATTTTTAGCGTTACACCATTAATTTCTTTAGACATTCCAGAGCGAAGCGTATCAATCAGCTGACCCTTAGCATCATAAAGCAGCAGCATTCCCTGTAAATCTCTTGCTAAAAGCGAAACACCTTCACTTAAATCAGGCTTAGTCGGAATCCAGGTTCCCCAAATCCGATCTTGACCTTTGGCGTTCAATCTAGCCATTGGCAATTGCAGGACTGGGCTTTTGTTCATTTGGACGCGAATCGCTGCAATTCCCCAATCAGTTTGATAGAAAGTTACACCCCGGTAACGCAGAGGCTCATTGACAAAAATCGTCTTGCGCTTAACCTCTTTTTCCTGTTTATCCAAAACTGATATATCAGAGTAAAACTGGTCAATTCCTCCTGTCGGCGTGTAGTCGATCCAAAAGCGATTGACACGCAATGACCAATCCTGGGGAATCTGAGGCGCTGCCCAGGGTCCAGATTCTACAATATTAGTAACTTGAAAGCTTTCCCCACTAGGAACCATTTCCTGACCCAAAAAGCCAGTCATAGCTCCCCAAATACTTCCAACTAGAATAATCACAATGCCGACATGAACTACGATCGGGCCAATACGTCCGACTATCCCTTTACGAGCGTAGAGCTTATCTGCTTCTTCTTGAAATACCAGATAGCGCTTTTTCTGTAACAACTCGGTAAGGGAACTTAAAGAACCAGTATCAAGTTCAGCACTTAGAGCCAACTTCTGGAACTGGCGGGGTTGATCGTAATATTTCCATTTGCGGGCAGCTTTTAAGGCTGGAAATTGGCGGGTAAAGGTACAAGCAGTTAAGCTCGTGCCAAATAGAATCAGTAACGCTAAAAACCACCAGGTACGATAGACGTGATCTAAACCCGCTGCTAAAAGCACTTTCCAAGTGAGGAAACCAAACAGCGCTGGATCTTCTGGATAGTTAGCTTGGTAAAACGTTGCTGACTGTCCTTGCTCAATCACGGTGCCGCTGACGCTAAAAACAGCGATCGCTAAAAACAGTACAATTGCCAGGCGTAAATCTGTCAGCACTGGCAACAACTCCCGCCGCAAAAACTTTTGGGGAACTGACCATATTGACTTTGATATAGACGAATCTTCTAAGCTCATTTGATTAAATTAAAAACTTGTAATAGGAATCCGAGATAGCAGTGAAAAGACACCAAATCCAACCAAAATAGCACCGCTGACTGGGTTAATCCAACCAGACCACCGACGCAACTCTAGCAACTTTTTAATTGCAGCAGTGAAAGTACCAGCTAAAATTAATGGTGCGACATAGCCAGCTGTATAGGAAATTAGCAAAACACCGCCTAAAACTAAGTCTTGCGTCGTAGCAATCCAAGCCAGTAAAGTTGCCAAAACTGGTGTACTGCATGGAGATGCCACTACACCGAACGTCAGACCGATTAAATAGGATCTCACTCCCTCTGGTAAATCTTTTGAAATCCACTCCAAACCACCAAACGAGGGTAATTGTAGCGGCAGTGCTTCTAATAAATTTAGTCCCATCAAGATAGCAATAACGCTGACAATAATCGGCAACCCAATTCCCACTTGACCATAGACTTTTCCCACAAAAGCTGCTATAATGCCAAGCCCAGCAAGTGTAGTTGCCAATCCCAGCGCAAACCACGTTGATTGAGCAGCTGCTTGCAGACGACTCTTAGTTTCATAGCCGCCAATGTAGCCAATAGTAATTGGCAGCATGGAAAGCATACAGGGTGTAAGGCTAGTAAGCAGTCCAGCTGCAAAGATAATCCCCACGCTGATCAAGCTCAGGTGGGTTAGCTGGTTTGATACTAGGCTATTAGCAAATTGTTCCAGTTCGTATAGACGAGTTTGTAAGATATCGAGCATGGAGAAACTGAGTCATGAAATGCTGATTCTGGTTAGATTTTAACTTACTTAGATACAGTTTTGAGGCAGGCGATTGCTCATCTACTCAATAGTTCCAGGAGTTTCATTTTCAGATGGAATTTCCAGAATGGCGATTATAGTTCGCAGCAAATCTGACAAATCCGCAGGAACGCGATATAAATTAATGTCTTGGACAACTTGCTTTGTCTGGCGGTGCAACACCCCAAATTGCCAGATATTCCCCATCGAAACTGCACCGTATAGCGTTGAACTATTTATTGGGGACCATTGATCAATAGCTATTAATTCTACTGCCAGTTGGGTAAAACCCCTTTGCATATCTGCATTTTTGGCTTCAATTACTAGCAGTTGATTTTGAAACTGTAAATAATAATCCAGTGTGCCTTTAAGCTGGTCACTTACTACTAACGGGTACTCTACTTTTAGGCGCACTTGAGTATAGTGAATTACTTCCATTAAAACAGGAGCGATTAGAAACTCGCGTCGTGCTGTTTCACTGTTTAGACTCACATAAGGCAAACTTTCTAGTAAACGCTGCTGCAAATCTTCTAACCGTTCTAGCTGCCTTTGAGATTTTGGCAGGATTAAAGATTGTGGCTGGAACGAAAAACCAAAATACGCCAAGATGTCTTCTGTATCGTAATTTAGTTTGAAATAGTCTGAGAATGTATAAGATTGATTTGGTTGAATAATGGGAATAGACATATGTGTAACTAATGCTTGACGCATCCATATCTTCGATTTCTGGAGATTCAGCGCGATCGCCCTTCTAGAGCCACTATCTCGGCTTCAGTGTTTTCTCGCGCCACCCGAATCAGCAGCGCTGCCACCAGCAAGCTAGCAATCATTGAATTTCCGCCATAACTAACCAGTGGCAAAGGCAGTCCCGTGGTAGGCAGAACACCAGTAGCAACACCAATATTTAGTAGTGACTGCCCTACCATTAGAATCATTGCCCCAATCGCTACAAGTCTATAAACAGGATTTTGAGTTTTGAGCGCCACAATTAACGCTAGTGTTGCGTAGACCATTAGTAGCAGCAACAACAGCAAACTACCGACAAAGCCAAACTCTTCGGCAAACACTGCAAAAATAAAATCTGTGTACTGAATTGGCAAATAAAACAACTTTTGTTGCGATAGTCCAAACCCAGTGCCCCAAGTCCCACCAGAACCAACTGCTAGTAGACTTTGAACCAACTGGTATCCATCCCCCATCGAGTCAGCCCAAGGATTCAGAAATGACATCACTCGTCGCCGCTGGTAGTCTTTGATGCTGATACTGATAACCGCTAACAAAAATCCGCTGAGTGCCGTTACTGTCAGGGGAATGTAACCTAAGCCAGCTGCCAAAGCGACTAGCCAAATAGTTATGCCGCATAGAGCCGTTGTACTCAAGTTGGGCTGTACCAGAATCCCCGCTAGTACAAGAGCAAAAATTAACAGCCAGGTAAGGCGAGCACCCGGCGTTAAGCGCTGCCACTGACCAAAAACGCGAGCGCTCTGTAGCACCAAAAAGGGCTTGATTAATTCTGATGGTTGAATTGGTATCCCGAAGAAGGAAAGCCAGCGGGTTGAACCATTGGCATTGGTGCCAAACCCTGGAATCAGGGTGATGAAAATTAGTCCGAGTAGCAGTAACACAAACCAATGAGATCTCCTTAATACAGAACGTAAAGGAGAATGCACAATGATGTTAAATCCGAATAAGCCAATCAAAACCGAAATAAGTTGACGCTTAATGTAGTACAGCCCATCGCCATAGTTGGAGTCGCCAACGGGATAGGACGCTGAGAACAAAATCACCAACCCTACAAATAGCCAAAGGAAGGTCACCCAGCGCAACAACCGAGCTTCAAAAGCCCACTTGGACACAGAAGTATCAAAA
Organism: Chroococcidiopsidaceae cyanobacterium; assembly: GCA_041748755.1. Taxonomy (GTDB): domain Bacteria; phylum Cyanobacteriota; class Cyanobacteriia; order Cyanobacteriales; family Chroococcidiopsidaceae; genus JAHHHE01. The sequence continues at coordinate 12,993 of JBGTCQ010000036.1, forward strand.
AAGGGAATTAGGTGGCGTAGCTCCACGGCATTTGAGTCGAGTTCACGACATTAGGAGTATAGCGGAACTTACCGCTTCGCGTGAGTTTTGAGTTTTAAGTTTTGAATGAAGAGTTAAAAATTAATAACTCCGCATTTGATCTCAAATTCCTAAATTCAAACACGAGAGAAAGATATCTAATTGAACTAGCTTAAGGCATTGAATAATTAGTACGTCGTTATATAGATTCCCTAGATTATTTATCTATGTAGTTAATTCAAAACTTAAAACTTTTGAAATTGTTACTTGCTATCATAGTTAGCATCAAATGTCAATGCTTGACCTCTGGCTTCTAGATTAAGCTGCCCTTTGTCGTAGACAATCTGACCACCAACAATAGTCATTACAGGCCATCCAGTCAAGTTCCAGCCTTCAAACGGACTCCAACCACATTTAGTTAATAATTCCTGCCGCAGAACAGGGCGGTAGGTATTCAAATCTACCAGGACTAAATCGGCATCTAGCCCTTGAGTAATCGCCCCCTTTTTCGGAATACCATAAGCCTTAGCTACAGCCGTAGACATCCAGTGCGATACTTGGGCAATTGTACAACGTCCCTGCATTGCAGCAGTCAGCATCAGGGGTAGCGATGTCTCAACTCCAGGCATTCCAGAGGGCGTATTGGGATACTCTTGAGCTTTCTCTGCTAATGTATGTGGTGCATGATCGGTGGCGATAAAGTCAATCACACCATCAAGTAAAGCTTGCCAGAGAACTTCATTATCATGAGGCGATCGCAGCGGTGGATTCATCTGCGCCAATGTGCCAATCTTTTGATAAGCACTCGTATTCAGCAACAAATGCTGTGGTGTCACTTCAGCCGTTACCCAGCTAGGTTTATCTTTGCGTAGTAACTCAGCTTCTTCGGCTGTTGACATATGTAAAATATGCAGACGACGCTGGTACTTCTTAGACAGTCCCAAAGCTTGCTGAGTTGCCAATAATGCTGCAAGACTATCTTGAATTTTTGAATGAATCGCTGGATCATGAATTCCGGCAAATTCTTGCCGCCGCTGGTTGATCCGGGCTTGATCTTCAGCATGAACTGCAATCAAGCGATCGCCCTTGGCAAAGATATCTGCCAATGCTGCATCTTGATCAACCAATAACTGCCCATGCATAGAACCCATAAAAATCTTAATTCCTGGTGTCGGCTTTGCTTCTAGCAAGTCTGGCAAATTATCTGCCGTCGCCCCAATAAAAAAGCCATAATTAACCAGGCACTTCTGAGATGCTCGTTGCAGCTTGTCATCTAGAGTTTGCTGGGTAGTCGTTAGCGGGCGGGTATTGGGCATTTCCAGAAATGAAGTTACGCCGCCTCTAGCACAGGCACAGGATGCTGTAAATAAGTCTTCTTTGTGTTCTAATCCTGGTTCCCGAAAGTGGACTTGCGGATCAATTACTCCCGGCAACAAAGTTAAGCCAGTAGCGTCGATCTCTCTAATTGCCACTTCACTTGCCACCGAAATTTCTGGTGCTACCTGGACAATCTGGCGATCGCGCGTCAGTACATCCCCAACCAAAAATTCACCGTTGGGTAAAAAGATTGAAGCGCGGCGGATTAAAAGGCAGGAATTGTCTGACATAGCAAGCAACAGTTTACCAAAAATTAAGCGTGACGGATTATAGTTTAAAAGGAAATGTGAAAAAATCCGCATTTATCTGAAAGTAAAATTTTTATATGTAAGATTAGCAAATAGAGTTTCTTTAACAAGTCAGGTTAGTTACCTGTATTTTTTTTTTGCTTAAGCGACTAAACGTATATGTCTCGTGTGCCAAATCAAGTGTCTAATAATAAGTCCCAACAAGAGCCTGAAGGTTCTTGGATCGGGGAACTAGGAAGAACAGTTGCCTTGAGCATCATTTTAGCTCTGGGAATTCGCACCTTCATTGCTGAAGCTCGCTGGATTCCTTCTGAATCTATGGTGCCAACTCTAAAGATTAATGACAAGCTAATTGTAGACAAGTTAAGTTATCGCTTTACTGCCCCGCAACGGGGAGATGTTGTAGTATTTTCGCCAACAGACAACATTAAAAAGAACGACCCTACCCTTAAGGATGCCTTCATTAAGCGAGTGATTGGGCTGCCGGGCGATAAAGTCGAGGTAAAGGGAGGACGGGTTTATATTAATGACAAACCGCGGCGGGAAGAGTATATCAAAGAAGCACCCTTGTATCAGTTTGGTCCAGTGGTAGTGCCGCCTGACTCTTACCTAGTCCTGGGAGATAACCGTAACAACAGCTACGACAGCCACTTTTGGGGCTTTGTCCCGCGAGAAAACATTATTGGTCACGCCATTGTTCGCTTTTGGCCCCCTGATCGCATTGGGGAACTCGCTCACTAATAAATAGTCATTAGTCACTGGTCATTAGTCACTAGCAAGAGCGCAATTGATGTGTCTACTCCGTCCGTAAGTGGCGTGGATTTTAACTTAGGACTGATGACTAATGACTCTCCCTCATAACCACGTTTGCAGGACGCGACCGCTGAGTTTCTGTCCTAGCCAGGGAGTATTAGTAGCAAGGCTATGAAGAGTTTGTCTCTCAACTAGCCAGGGTTGCTGGGGGTCAAAAAGAGTGAGTTCAGCTGGCTTACCCGGAGTAATCGCACTTGGGATTTGTTGTAAACACTCAGCTGGGTGAGTACTAAGACAACGCCACAGTTCCAAGGCTGACCAAACACTCGTTTCTACAAGATTGTGCCACAGGAGCGGTAAGGCTAGCTCTAAACCAATCGCGCCCGGAGGAGCTTCGGCAAAAGCAACGGTTTTTTCTTCGTACGTGTAGGGAGTGTGATCAATTGCGATCGCATCCAAAATACCTGTACACATTCCCTGTCGCAGCGCTGCCAAATCAGCTGGGTTGCCCAAAGGTGGTTCTAAACGCAAACTGGGATTGTAGCTGTTAAGTGCTTGTGTGTCAAGGAGTAAGTGCATCCAGCTAGTACTGGCAGTAATTGGTAAGCCGCGTGCCTTTGCCTCCTGAATCAGCTCGACACTACGAGCGGTGGAAACGCGCATGATATGGACTGGAGTACCCGTGACTGCGACTAATTCTAATATTGCGGCAAGAGCAGTTGTTTCAGCGATCGCGGGATTTCCTGGCAATCCAAAGCAAAGTGATTGCGCTCCTTCTCGCATCACCCCATTTCCTACGAGTTGGCGATCGCAAGGCCAAAGCGCCACAGGCTTTCCCAAAGGCTTGAGGTATTCCAACAACCGCCGCAGCAGCGCCAAATTTTCTAGTGGCTGCCCATCTGCAAAGCCCACCACACCAGTTGCCGCGGCTAACTCTGCCAATTCTGTCATCTGCTGCCCCTGCACTCCTACAGTCAGCGCACCCCAAAAATAAAGCAGGGGAGTAGGGAAGATAGAGTGATCTTCTCTTGCCCCTAGCCCCCAGTCCCTAGCCCCTAGCCCCTTCTGCTGCACCCGTGCTAACCCAGCTAAATTATCCACTGGCGGCATTGTATCCGGCAAAATACTCAGCCGCGTAAAGCCTCCAGCAGCAGCAGCAGAAACAAGCGAAGCCAGCGTTTCCCGCTCTTCAAATCCAGGCTCTCCAGAGTGGCTGTACAAATCCACCAACCCTGGACCCAACACTAACCCCTGGCAATTGCGTAGCTGGGTTTGAGCTGGGTAGTGAGAAATGTTTTCCTGTACCGCCTTAATCACACCATCCGTAATTAGAACATCTAGCGATCGCACGTCAGTTCCAGAAACTGGGTCAATTACCCGGACTTGTTGCAGTAGTTCAGTATTCATCACTGATTTAATTGCTGAGTATTGAGATCTAAGCAGCAGGTTTTTAACTTAAGACTCAAAACCGCCGTTCTCCTGACTTTCAAAAGTCAGGAGCCAACGGAAACGCTCTGCTCAAAATTGTTTTACAAAGCTCCAGCTGCTGTCTTATCAAGGACACCTCCCCCTAAATGACTGGTGATATTCATCGCTTGCAGCACTGGTTTGCCTTCCTGTGCACCTTGGGGATAATCAATCACACTAACTGCCCCATTACCCTGGCGAAAGTTCCAGAAATGATCGGGACTCAAACCAAGGACTTGACAAAGCAGGGCTTTATTTGTGGCATCGTGAGCAACTACTAAACCTGTCTTAACCTGGTCAACTGATACCAAGATCGACTGCCAAGCAGCTTGACTACGCTCCCATACCTGCTGTAAATTTTCGCCTTTCGGCATTTGGATTTGCGCTGGTACTGTCCGCCATCGATGCAACTCGCCGGGGTAAGTCTGCTCAATTTCTGCTTCTAAGCAGCCTTCCCACAATCCGTGACTAATTTCGCGTAATCCATCTAGTAATTCCAGTTGGACATTAGGGTGATCCTGCAAGATAATTTCAGCTGTTTCCTTGGGACGCAGCATTGGGCTACTAAAGGCGAAATCAAGCGGTATGTCCTTGAGAAATTCAGATGTTTTTTGCGACTGTTGCCTCCCATTGTCGTTAAGAGGAACGTCAATTCCCCCCTGAAATCTGGTTTGGCGATTCCAATCGGTCTCACCATGACGTATCAGCAATAAGCGCACTCCCTGATGATTAGGTCGCAGCGAGGGCAAAATTTCTCCCAGGTGATCTGTCTGATTCAGCGACTCTAGTTGCACAGGTTGCCCTAAACCCCCAGCAAAATTCAGCACACTAATACCACAGTTAGACTGCTGGATGGCATGGTAGCGAGTGGGTGAAATCCCAAGTGCGGTACTAATTAAGGCACGATTAATGCCGTTATGCCCTATTATGAGAATTGTTTCTCCTGCGTGGCGGGGCAGAATTTCCTGCCAAAATTGCCCCGCCTGTTCATATAACGCTAGGACTGGAAAGTGTTTTCTTGTTCCCTCCAGTGGCATCATCAGTTCGTGAGGTTGCTGCTTCCAGTGGTGGTAGTCTTCAGGAAATTTCTCACGCACGTCTTGAAGCAGCATACCTTCCCACAGGGGTAGGTCAATTTCCATTAGCTTATCTGTAGTTTGTACCGCAGATGTGTTTAAACAATTGACGATTACCTCTGCTGTTTTTTTTGCTCGCTGTAGAGGGCTGGTGTAGACGGCAGTAAATGTTAGGTGACTCAGAACAGCACCAACCTTAAGGGCATCGTCACAACCTTTTTGGGTCAAGGTTGAGGCATCACTACGACCTTGGATGCGCCGCTCTGTGTTGTAGCTACTTTGACCGTGACGCACAACAATGACACGAGTGGTCAATTTTTTTATCCTCCAACAGCAGTAAAATTACAATCTGCTATTTCAATGCAGAATGCCAGGGTAATTTTAACTTGCCCTGGCACTTACTATTAATTGTGTTGCCCAACTGAAATTTCTCGCGGCTTTAACTTATGGTGCGATAATTCCCAAAAGGTAAGCGCACTATCGGGGGTTTCATGACAATTAAGCGACTGATTTTAAGTCTGCTGACAGTGGTAGTAATCTTGTTTGCTGGTAATTCTCTATTCAAAAGCTGGCAGCAACCTCAAATCCAAAGTCGCCTAGAACTATACCAAACCAATCTCTTGCTCCATTCGGCTGAGTGGCAACCAGAAGCAAGCGAAGGTGCAAATTTAACCAGCGCCCGTAATACCCTGGTTGGTGAAAAACCCTTTGCGGCAGCGACAGAACAGTATCAAGAAGCACGTAAATTAGCTGAGATTAATTTGGAGAAAGCTAAAGACAAACTTGAAGAACTGCAATCGCAACCTGTTACGCTCCCAACAACCCCCATTCAGCCGGAAATTGCTCCTGTTACTAATAGTTCCCGTCAGTTAGAGCAGGATCTATTGCAGAAGACACTGAACCAGTTAAAACAATTATCTGCTGAATTGGATCTACGATTCGGTCTTTTACAAGTGCAGCAAGGACAGATTGATGCAGCAATTAAGACTTGGACAGATTTAAAAGAGCGATCGCCAAAAGAATCATTGCTCTTAGAAACAACTAGTGTTTTAACTGGACTTTGGAGTAATCCCCCGCGTCTGCTACCAAATGCCCAGCAGCTGATTCAAGACAATTTAGACGGGTGGTTTCGCTATCGAGCCTTATCGCAGTTGTACCAACTCCAACAACGTCAAGAAGCGTTAGCTACACTCCAGGTAGCTGAACAAGAGGCAGCTGAGCAAGCGTTTGTGAAATTAGCTTTTATTAGCACTATTCCAGGGTTAGCAGGCTTGATCGGTCTAGGGCTGTTGATTTTTGCGGTAATCCAACGGTTGCTCAAGGGGAAGGAATCTTTATTAGCTCAAAACGGTGATCTTGCTTGGTCAACTCCTTGGAGTGGTGAAATAGTTTGGCAGGTGTTCATTGTTGGTTTTTTTCTAATGGGACAACTGGTGATTCCGCTGGCATTACAGTTACTTAATCTCAAGCCAGCTGGCTCTAATGTCCGAATCCAGGCGTTCTATGTTCTGGCAAGTTACCTGCTGGTAGCATTTGGTGGGCTGGCAGTGCTATATCTATCTATTAAGCGTTTTTTGCCACTGCCTGAAGGTTGGTTTCGCTTTAAGCGGGGTAACTGGTTTTTGTGGGGGCTGGGCGGCTATTGCGTGGCACTGCCGCTTGTAGTTGTAGTGTCGCTGCTTAATCAGAAGTTGTGGCATGGACAGGGAGGGAGTAATCCGCTGCTATCATTGGTGCTGTCAGGGCAAGATAAGGTGGCTTTAGCGATATTTTTCTTCACAGCAGCTGTAGCAGCCCCATTGTTTGAGGAATTCCTGTTTCGCGGCTTTTTGTTGCCCTCCCTGACTCGTTACTTGCCAGTGTCGGGGGCAATTATTACTAGTAGCTTGCTGTTTGCCGTTGCTCACTTGAGCCTTTCCGAAATTCTACCCTTAACAACGTTGGGAGTAGTGTTGGGGGTAGTTTACACGCGATCGCGCAATCTCCTCGCTCCCATGCTCGTTCATAGCCTCTGGAATAGCGGTACACTCTTTAGCCTTTATGTCTTAGGCAGTGGTTCTTGACGCAACATTTCAGCCCCAAATTAAAAACCCTTAAGTTAACCATTTTTTGATTCTGGATAGTGCCTTACGCCTATCGCAGCAGAAACGCTAGAGTAAGTATTAAGCTTTCTTAACAAGTGCCAGGATTGGTCTATGCAACTTGTCCCGCAAACCACCTTTGAGACTACTGCCCCACCAGCTACAGAGACGATTGCCCTAGATGTTAAGGGGATGAAATGTGCTGGCTGTGTGAAAGTAGTAGAAAAACAGCTGACACAGCATCCAGATGTAATTTCTGCTTGTGTCAATTTGGTAACGGAAGTGGCAGTTGTAGAGTGTGAACCTGGTACGGTTGATCCAAAGGCTCTGGCACAAAAACTAACAGCAGCTGGATTCACAGCTCAACCGCGCTATCCCCAAGAAGATCCGGCGCTTAAAGAGGAAATACTTGCTTCATCAAATTTAGAGTCGCAACAGGGGCAGATTCGCTCGGCATGGCAGTTAGTTACGGCGGGTGTCCTACTTCTCCTATCTAGCCTGGGACATTTTCACCACTTGGGTGGTCCGGTAATACCGTTTTTGGATAACATTTGGTTGCACTGTGGGTTGGCAACAGCAACGCTACTAGTACCAGGACGACCGATCTTGCTAGACGGCTGGCGCGGATTGCGACGGAATGCGCCCAATATGAATACATTGGTCGCATTAGGCACGTTGACTGCCTACATAGCTAGTTTGGTAGCTTTGCTCTTTCCTCAGTTGGGTTGGGAGTGCTTTTTTGACGAGCCAGTGATGCTATTGGGCTTTATCTTACTGGGTAGGACATTAGAGCAACAAGCCAGAGGTCGGGCTGCTGCTGCTTTTAAGCAATTGTTAGCGCTGCAACCCCAACTTGCCCACTTGATTGCTGATCCAGAAAAACGCGCTTCCGGTGAGAGTGTAGAAATCCCAGCTGATCGTGTGCGGGTGGGGGAATGGCTACAAGTTCTGCCAGGAGAGAAAATCCCTGTTGATGGTGAAGTGGTCGCTGGGCAGACAATGGTGGATGAATCAATGCTGACTGGCGAACCAGTGCCAGTGATCAAGCAACCCGGAGATTTAGTTACTGCTGGGACACTGAATCAGTCGGGGGCGATCGCGCTGCGGGCAACTCGGACTGGAAAAGATACGACTTTGGCTCAAATTGTTGCTTTGGTAGAAGCTGCCCAAACTCGTAAAGCCCCAGTCCAGAGATTAGCAGATACGGTGGCTGGGTACTTTACCTACGGCGTTCTCAGTGCTGCGGTGTTGACATTTATCTTTTGGTACTTTATCGGCAGCCATGTCTGGCCTGATGTATTACAGGTTGTAGATTGGTCTGATGCTCAACAACTTACACTCCATACCCAACACTTGGCACACAACACTCATCCACTACAACCATCACCGTTACTGTTGAGTCTAAAGCTAGCGATCGCAGTTCTGGTAGTTGCCTGTCCCTGTGCGCTTGGGCTTGCGACACCAACAGCAATTCTTGTAGGTACTGGAGTGGGAGCGGAGCGAGGACTGTTAATTAAAGGCGGCGATGTTCTGGAAAGAGTACATAAGCTGGATACAGTCGTATTTGATAAAACTGGTACCCTTACTAGCGGTCATCCTACTGTCACCGATTGTCTTCCAGTTGAAAAGGACAAGGGGACAAGTGAAAAGGACAAGGGGACAAGGGGACAAGGGGACAAGGGGAAAGAAACCTTACCTTATCTTCTTACCTCAACTAGTATTCTGCAACTAGCGGCGGCGACGGAAAGTGGCACTTGTCATCCTCTAGCAGCAGCTATTCAGCAAGAAGCCCAGCGACAAGAATTAGTTATTCCATCTGCCCAAGATTTTTATACTGAACCAGGTCTTGGTGTCTCTGCTCTTGTTGAAGGTAAGACTAAGGTGTTGCTGGGAAACAACGATTGGTTGACTCAGCACTCAATTTTGATCAGTGACACCGAATTCTCACGCGCTCAAGCACTTGCAGCTGATGGCAAAACGGTGGTCTATGTGGCAGCAGCCGGACAACTAGCTGGATTGATTGCGGTTACAGATACCCTTAGACCAGATGCTAAAGCGGCGGTAGACCAGTTGCGTGTTTCTTTGGGTTTACGGGTGATGCTTCTGACTGGAGATACACCAGAGTCCGCAAGTGCTGTTGCCCAACAGTTAGGGCTTAGTTCAACTGATGTTATGGCAGGTGTCCGCCCAGATGGTAAGGCAGCGGCAATTCAACAGTTACAATCTCAGAATCATCATGTGGCGATGGTAGGAGATGGGATTAATGATGCCCCAGCGCTTTCCCAAGCGGATGTCGGAATTGCCCTGCAAACTGGCACAGATGTAGCGATGGAAACCGCTCAGATTATCTTGATGCGCGATCGCTTGACCGACGTTGTAGAAGCAATTCAACTCAGTCGCGCCACCTTCAATAAAATCCGCCAAAATTTGTTCTGGGCGTTTGCTTACAACACGCTGGGAATTCCAGTTGCTGCTGGTGTCCTATTGCCAATTTCAGGTTTCGTCCTCAGCCCCGCTGCTGCTGGTGCACTAATGGCATTTAGTTCTGTTAGCGTAGTAACCAACTCGCTTTTATTGCGTCGTCATCGTTACTCATAACCAAGATGTTCGGCTGAGTGGGGATTCAAAGGCGCTAATCTCGAAGAACAAGAATTTCATTCCTAAAGAAGTTTTATAAAAGTCGATCAAGGCTAAACTAGGTCGATAATAAAAGCAGAGAGTGTAGTTGAGGAACCAGTATCTAACCCTCCAGGACATTTGAAGCAGCATAGTTTTAACTGCTTTTACAACCCATTTTTCAACATATTTTCCAATGGTTTCACAACCCAATCAGAACCATCTACTGATTATTGAAGACGATCAGGGACTTAAAGAATTCACTTTAGACGGTCCTGTTTATTCCATTGGTAGAGACCCTCGATGCGATATTCGCCTGTTCTCGCAATTTGTCTCTCGCCGCCATGCGACATTGGTACGATTACCACGAGAAGATGGTAGCGCCTACTACCGAATTGTTGATGGTGATGCGAAAGGCAAACCTAGTGCTAATGGGATACTGATTAACGGTCATAAAATTCCAGCCCACGACCTGAAAAATGAAGATGAAATTGTCTTTGGTCCTCAAGTACGCGCTATCTATTACCTACTGAGTCGAGATACCATTCCCTCGGGACCACTAGATGAGTATGATGTAACACTAATCGGTCCTAATATGATGCCGGAATTTGAAGACTGAATAGCCTAATTCCAACTCAAAAGCGCAAACTTGAGCTAGTTCTATTGGCGGCCCCGATATAGGGAAACTGGCGTGCGTATTTTCCTGAGAGAGTTTTGGGACGAAGGATTTGCCCCAAAATCTCTCATCCCGTTATCGCAAAGTTTGTAAAAAGTCAAAAGAATAAAACTTAGTGGGGGCAAGGATAAGGGCCTCCTTTAAGCTGCATACTTATGTGGAGCTATCAGGCTACGCTTTCAACAAGTTGCCAATCCCGGTTTCCTACAACTGCCTGTTTCACTACTTCAAACATTTTGTAACAATGATTATCCACCTGGAGTGGCAGTTCCTCATTTTTAATTACCAAGGTTATAGACGTTTCTGTGTTAGTGGATGTGGTTTTATCAATTAACACTTCTACTGTTACTAATTTGGCGAAGGGGACTTGACCAGGGATCTCACGCGCCATCATGAAGTCATTTGTGTCATGAATAATCTCTAAATTGCAGGGTCGCAAAACTTCCACAAGCAACTGCCGCAGACGAGCAGTCGGAACGGCAACAGTAAATGAAAAAGTATAGCGCGCCATAATCATTCCTCGCCTTTGAACATATCGACTCTATAATATCGAACCTGCGTTGCGAGTCATGATGAATTTAGTAATTAGTGGTCAGAAAAGTGAAAAGTGAGAAGTTGAAAGTAGGAGTACCCCTCAAGGAAGTCATCGCAGCTCCTGCTGTTGCATGGTGGGACGATGATATAGATAAAACATTAATGTGTAGACGCTAGGGCAAGGCATGAGTGGTAGATTGATTGTATTTGAAGGGGTAGAAGGCTGTGGTAAAACGACCCAATTGCAGCGATGCCACGCTTGGCTTGCTCGTGAGGGTTCGCACAAATGGCTCCAACGTCTTTCCGCGAATATACCTTTGTCAAGGCATGCCGCCTTAATCTTTACTCGTGAACCAGGCGGTACCCAGTTGGGCTTGAGGCTGCGTCAACTATTGTGTGAAGACAATATGACAATCCAAGACTCAGCTGAATTATTGTTGTATGCCGCTGACAGGGCGCAGCATGTTGAGGAAGTGCTGAAGCCCCAGCTAACATCGGGAGCGATTATTTTGTGCGATCGCTATACTGATTCAACTATTGCCTACCAAGGCTACGGTCGCGGTCTTAGCCTCAGTTTGATTCATCAGCTTAACTCTATTGCCACAGGTGGGCTAGAAAGTAATTTAACTTTATGGCTGGATATTGATTTTGAGGTGGGATTAGCAAGGACAAAAAATCGAGGTAAGCTCGATCGAATTGAGCAAGCAGACTTGGAGTTTCATCGGCGGGTACAGCAGGGATATACAGAATTAGCCAAGGCTCACCCACAGCGAATTGTGCGGGTAGATGCCAGTTTAAGTGAGGAAAATGTGCAACAGCAGATTCAGGAAATTTTGTCTCAACGGTTCACTGAATGGGAGTTAGGTAGGGGTTGAATGAATTTTTTTGCACAACTCGTAGGGCAACAAGCGGTTGAGCTACTGACTCAGGCAGTTATTCAGAACCGTGTTGCCCCTGCTTATCTGTTTAGTGGTCCAGATGGTGTGGGCAAGAGTCTAGCAGCTCGGTGTTTTGCAGAGCAGCTGTTCTGTGGCAGCTTTAATACTGGAGATTCCCTTCAGCAACACTACCATGCCCATATACCGATACATCAGCAACAACAGATACAGCGACGCTTACAACTGGGCAATCATCCTGATTTACTATGGGTGCAACCTACCTATCTCCACCAAGGGCAGCGACTCTCGGCTACCGCAGCCGCCGCGGCTGGACTGAAGCGCAAAGCACCGCCTGTTATCCGCACAGAGCAGATTCGAGAAATCACTCAGTTTCTCAGCCGTCCTCCTCTGGAAGCACCGCGTTTATTAGTAGTGCTGGAACAGGCAGAAACAATGGCAGAAGCGGCGGCGAATGCTTTATTAAAAACGCTAGAAGAACCAGGGCAAGCGACGCTGATTCTAATTGCACCTGCGCCTGAGTCTTTATTACCGACGCTGGTATCTCGTTGTCAGCGGATTCCTTTTTATCGTTTAAATTCAACTGCGATGACTCAAGTGTTGTGGCAGACTGGCAATGAGGATTTAAACCAGCCATCGGTGTTAGCACTCGCTCAGGGAAGTCCAGGAGAAGCGATTACTTCTTGGCAACAACTGCAAGCAATTCCAGCTGAGCTACTCCAGGCTATAAGCCAGCCATCCAAATCTCTCCGTGAGGCTCTTGAGCTAGCCCGCCAAATTGATAAAAACTTGGATATAGAAGCTCAACTGTGGTTGATTGATTATTTACAGCACTGCTACTGGCAGCAATTTTTGCTAGGGGTAATTAGGCGATCGCCCCTAGAACAACTGGAAAAAGCTCGTCGCTACCTACTCAACTACGCTCAACCGCGATTAGTTTGGGAAGTGACGCTATTAGAGTTGAGTCAAGCTGCTATTTCGTAGAAAAACTTGGGTCGCTGCTGGTTATGCCAATGCTCTTTTAGGCAGGTGAGCCAAAGATCGTTCAAATAGTCTCAGTTAAGAGATATGTCTACACTTTTCTACATCTATAAAGTTAAGACTAATAGACAGTGTAGGTGCCTTATTTTGGCTGTACCCCTAGAAGAGAAAAAACTTCTTGTACAAACTGCTTGTATTTTGTTGAGTCTTCGCTAAGGATTTCAGTCAGATTGAAATAGGTAGAGATTGTTGAGTCATTTTGAATACGAGTATGTACTTCAGCGGTAATACAGCTTGCAACAAGAATGGTTTTGACTGAAGAACTACTACGAAGGGATTCTTCAAAAGATTTTTTTTGCTGCGCCATAACGTTCAAGTGCCCCAGCAGGATCAGCACCTCCCTTAACCTCAATTACACCAATTGTTGTACCTTGATTGCTAAGTAGTGAAATATCTGGCTCACTGGAAAAAAGTATTGAGGTGTGGTTGCTTAACATAACACCTCTATAGCGCTCAATATTTCCTAGTTGTTCCTCAAGCTTTTCTGGGTCATATAACTCAATCGCTGTACCAATGCGCGGGATCAGAGCAACAAGAAGGTTGCGCTCTTTAGCCTCTTTTATAAGGAGGCGTTGAACAACTTTTTCTGCTTCTTCTCCAATTGCATTGCGCCATGAACCATCAATTTGTGACCCCGTTGATGTCAGCAATATCCCATGTAGTTCTTCCTTGGTAAGACTTTCTATAGAGCTATCAATAATAAGCGAGATGTGTTCATTGAAGAGGTGAGCAAGTTTCCAGGCTTGATTTTCTGTTAGAGGATAGCGATTTTCTTCATCAGTCTCAACCTTCTTAACATCTATGTTTACTAAATACTTAACCGCTTTCTGTGAAAGTGCTGCAATGTTACGATAGTAGGCTACTAGTGTAGAGTGCTCTCGAATCAACCTAGGGTGACAAAATACCTCGATAAGTTGCAAGTTCTCATGCCCGTTGACATAGGCAAACGCATCATTTCCAATGCCCCAGTTAGGAGAACCTTCCCAACAGTATAGACGCTCAACTTGGGTAAGTTCATTAATTCTCAAGGGGAAGGATAGCGTGTTGTATTCTTTGAGCTTGCGGTAGAAGAAAGTTGAGCGTAGCCGATAGTTTATGCGATGTGTCTCAGCTAAGAGGGAAGCTTCATCTGATCTCATAGGCTTTAAACTCAAGAGCGCTTTTTCTCCCAAATGTATACACACTTACGAAGCTCAGAGCGTCCATGATTTCCCATTTGCTGACTACTATTACCCTTTCCTCGCCCCAACATCCAGATGTGTTGTGTTGTCAATCCGAAAGACTCTGCTATATCAGACAGGATAAGGTCTACAGGCACTTCCTCTCCAGCATAGCGGACATTGTCGTTCACCATTGCGACCATACCACCAGGTTTGAGGATTCGAGCCAGTTCATATATTACAAAACACATTTCATAAAAGTAATGACGCACCATTCTGACAATGTTTGCGTTATTCAGCTTCCCTTCCTCTCGATATACTTCTAAAATTTTTAGTACCTCCTGTAGTGCCTCCTGTTGTTGGAAGACGGAATCTATTTCAAGGAAATCCTGCTTGCGTTCTATAGCTGCGTAATACTGCTCCAACTGAGTACGCTTATCTCGATTCTCCACAGTACATGACAGCATTGACTGACGTAGCTGCTTTACTTGATCTTCGTTGTATCCCAAAAAGACTAGCTCAAGCGCATATGTGCGAGTGTAGTCATATCGGTTCACATAAGGCGGCGATGTCAGCACAAAATCAATACTGCTTGCTTGCATTTTAGGAAGAATATCGAGGCAAGAGCCTTGATCCAAAATAGGCTTTGGATTTTGACTGTAGCTGGTTTTCACAATTGCAGATTGAGGCACGAGGCTATCGTCAAATAGCTCTTTTTGGGTTATTGAAAAGGTCTCCAAATCTGATGCCATCTGCTTCAGCTTTCGCCCAATTGCATCATGGAAAGTTAGAATTGCTCCCTTATTAAATGTCTTCTTTCCCTGAGAACGCCCTGAACGAGCATCCCAGCGCAAATATTGCCCATCTTTTCTTGTGTAGCTAATATCTTCAAGAATACAGAAAGCGGCATAGAGCAGTAGGGTACGAATATCATCATTCGAGACAAAGTTGTGGCAATAGGAAATATATCCAACCAGTTGTTCTTCCTCTACTGGTAAGAATGCTCCACGAGTAATTGGAATATGCTTAAGTGCATAGCCTTGGTCATAGTAGTCCGCAAAGTTTACTTTCCCAAGTTCAGCAACTACTGTTTTAAATTGCTCAGGATTGATTCTGTGAGCTACGAGGCGAGCTTGTGTTGCATAAATGCCGACAGGTAGAAGTTCAATTCCCTTAGTGTGCCATCCTAAATTACTTGCAGCAAAAAGAGCAGAGCCGCCCCCTGCAAAAGGATCAAGCAGCATACCTACTGGTGGCTTTAAGTGTTGAAGGAGATAAATAACTAACCGCTCTGAAAACCCTTCTTTATACTTGAACCAACTATAGAAGGGAACTTGCTTGTTTGCCTGGAAACTAACTAGGCTTCTGTTTAAGACAGGATTATGAAGAACTTTTGACTTAAATTTTTCGTAGAGAGCTGTTCTCATAACTGAAGAAGGAATGACTTTTGGAGAGGTTACGAGTGTACGGTCACTATCCCTCGTAACCTCAGTCATCTGTAGATCTTCTTTCATGCGAGCATACTCTTTTTGGCCGCACTGAAGCGGTTGAAGGCTTACTACAGGCTATCTATCGTACTTTGCTTGCGTTAGCGGTTGACAAGCAACAGGCAGTGTTTAGCTTACCTGAAGGTGTCAACACCATGAGTCAATGGAATGAGGACTTGGAAGGGATACTGCGGGTTGTGTCTTCGCCCCTAATAACTAGGAATGATCTAACTACCCCAAATATATGGAGATAAAGTTTGTAGAACTTTAAGATGTCCCTTCAGCGCTTTTTAGTGGTGATTATGATTGCCATTTCAAAAAGTTACAAATTATTGCCCCAATTTTTGCAAAGATAAGATTGTTTGCCAGTAAGTCAATTTGCAACAACGGGCATGAATGAAAAAGCACTAGATAGCAACGCCGATGTCGGTCTCATTCTGATCTTGCCAATCTCGCTTTTGATTATTTTCCTGTTCGCAACCTGGCCAGTGCTACTGGCGGGAATTGTGTTGAACATCAGTTTTAATTTTTGGAAGCGTTATCAATGGCAACAGTGGTGCCAGAAAGTCAACCCGATTTTTCATCAGCTAATTCAGGAAAACCGAGGAAGCGTTACAGCACTGGACTTGGCAATGAAAACCAACTTCTCGGCTGCGATCGCCAAGCGATATCTGGATACTAAAGCCGAAGAATTTGGCGCTCAGTATCAAGACGATGCAGACCGAGGTAGAGTGTATTACTTTATGACTGCCAGCACTCTAGGAAAAATATTGGATGATAGTGAACCACCAAGCCTTACTCAACAGAACGATCAGGTAAATTTGCCGCTGTTATCCAACCAAAATCAATTACTACAGCTAGAATCAACTCATCCTACACATACAAATCATACTTTTGAGGCTCCTCCAGAAGCAGCACACATCCAGGCTGCACCTGAATTGCTTCAATCTGAAAATGGTAGAAGGCTGAAGGAAGAAATAGATTCATCACTGTTATCTGACCAAAATCAATTACTCCAACTAGAAGACGCAACTCCTCCTACTCATACGGAGAATCAAGCTAAATCTGTCATCGCTCCTGCTTCCCACGCTCCTCCAGCGCAAGTAGAACCAGCGCATATCCAGTCTGCACCTGGATATCTACTTCAATCTGAACTTGCCAAGCGGCTCGACGTTCATTCCAGCACTGTTTATAAACGCAGAGACGATCCAGATTTCCCAGAGTGGAGTCGCAGCAAAGATCCAGAGGGAATTGCTTGGAAATTTATCCCAGATACTAAGCAGTTTTGTCCGCTGGAACCTGCACCGCAATAGAAGTACTGCTTTGCACCCAATAAGGGCGATCAAGGAGGCGCTAATATCTACTCAACAACTCTAAATTAAAGTGCCAAACACTTTAACTTGTGCTTATGACCGATTCCCTACCCATAGCACCACTTGTCACCACTGCCGTCTCAGAGCCTACCTGGGATAATGGATTATTACAGCAATTGCTAGATCGTCAATCGCTGTCCCGTAACCAAGCTTCCCAACTAATGCAGGCATGGCTAATTGAGACAATTCCACCAGTATTATCAGGAGCAATTTTAGCCGCTATTCAGTCTAAAGGTGTATCAGCAGAGGAACTGGCTGGTATGGCTCAAGTTTTGCAAGCTCAATCATACCCAGCAGGGGCAATTCACAATTTTCCCGTAATTGATACCTGTGGCACTGGTGGAGATGGAGCCTCAACGTTCAATATTTCCACCACTGTTGCTTTTGTCGCGGCAACTGCTGGTGTGGCAGTTGCCAAACATGGTAATCGCTCTGCCTCTAGCCGCGTGGGTTCTGCCGATGTGTTGGAAGCGCTGGGAATTAACCTGAATTCTAGAAGTGAAAAAATTCAAGCAGCACTACAAGAAGTGGGCATCACTTTTCTTTTTGCTCCTGGTTGGCATCCAGCACTTAAAGCCGTTGCACCATTGCGGCGCAGCTTAAAGGTGCGGACGGTGTTCAATTTACTAGGGCCGCTGGTGAATCCGTTGCGTCCGACTGGGCAAGTAGTTGGAGTTTTTGACTCGATCCTACTTATCCCCATTGCCCAAGCTTTGGAACTGCTAGGTACACAACAAGCGATCGCCGTGCACGGACGGGAGAAACTGGACGAGGCTGGTTTAGCTGATTTAACTGACTTGGCAGTGCTGTCCAAGGGCCGAGTGCAGTTAACTACTCTAAATCCTCACGAGCTAGACTTGACACCTGCTCCAACAATGGCATTACGAGGCGGGGATGTTCAAGAAAATGCTGAAATTCTCAAGGCAGTACTTCAAGGAAAGGGAACTCAGGCGCAAGAAGAGGTAGTTGCTCTTAATACCTCTTTAGCGCTTCAGGTAGGAGGAATGATCCAGCTAGGAGATCACTCTGCTGGCATTGCCCTTGCCCAAAGCATCCTGCGTAGTGGCGCTGCCTGGTCGAAGCTAGAGCAACTGGTAAAATTCCTTCAGGCTGGTGCTTGATAAATGTGTGTCAATATTGTTTTGGTGATTCCCACTTAAAAATTTTGATTTTGATTCCCTAGTCCTTTCTACTGAGGGTGAAATTCAACTACGTCTCGCTTGATGGTAATGTCATATCTACCAAAGAAGTTTTGTCCTAGAAGTGGGAAAGCTCCGATCAAAACCATGCTGTTGCCGATTACAGCACCATTTACTCCAATAGAATCTACACGCCCTATTGGAAATTGAACGACTTGTCCACTTGCAATATGTGCTATTGCTGTACTAACCGGAACTACTTTTAAGGCATTTGCCATCGCTGGTGTAATTGTCGTTTGAGTGGCTCCAGTATCTAAAAGCATCTCGAATTTCTGCTTGCCATTAAAAGTTACATCAATAACTGGCGTTCCAGCCTGACGACGTTTGATTTTGGTTTGAAACACTCTTGGTTTTGGGGATATGCTAGCAGAAACTCCGCAGAGGCTGGCTAAGTTAACAACCTCACCGGAGGAGTTGACCATGAAGCAGCTCTCAGCATCCTGCGCGATCGCCGCAGGTATACTGTAGTTGCTTGTTTGATGAACTAAGGCAACTCCCGTAAGCCAAATAAGTAGCGTTAGAGATGATTTCATTATTTCCTTAATTTACATAGACCACGAGAGCTGTGGAGCGGTATTCTTCGTATGTAACAGATAATTTCTCTCTGCTCCCCTGCTTTCTTTTTCACCGAGGACGAAATTCAACGACATCGCGTTTAATCGTGACATCATAATTGCCAAAGAAGTCGTGTCCTAGTAATCCAGTTTCTAGCTCAGCAGAAGGCGCGATCGCTACTGGTACATCGAGAAGCATAGCTCCACCAACTTCCATAGACTCAACATAGCCAATAGCAAATTCTACGGCTGTCTCACTGGCGGTATTTGCCTTTGCTTTAGCTACTGGCAGAACTTCCAAAACCGCTGCCGTCTGCTGGGTAATCACCGTTCCACTGGCACCAGTATCCACAATCATCTCAAATTGCTGAGTGCCATTGAAGGTGACTTCAATTACTGGCGTTCCACTAGCTCGACGTTTGATTGGGACTTGAAACACCTGTTGTAGTTGCAGCGGCACTTCTACAGCAGCTGTTTTGGGAGCGCTGATATCTAATGGTGGTATTTCTGGAACAGCAACTACAGTATCGGGCTCCTCGATAGGAAGAGTGGACTGCTGTTGGGCATGAGTAATATTTTGCTGGTATTCGGCAATTTTTGTTTGAGCGATTACTTTCTCTGGACTATTCACTGGCACTGCTTTCAGCAAGGCGATCGCTTCAGTCCACTGGCTAACTACTAAACGCCAATCATCTCGTGACTGGGCAGATTGGCTAATAATAGAAGCACTAGAAGCTTTGTCTGCTGCTAGTTCAAAGTAATTGGGTCGAACCGCCGATTCTGTTACTTCTTGTGCCTTCAATCTTGCTGGTAGTGCACTCGGCGTTTCTGTCACAACGGGTAAGATGCGATCATGGACGGTCTGTTCACTTCTACAGGCAACAGCAGTAAGTGCCAGTGTACCTGAGAGAAAAATTACTGCTGCATTGGCAGTCGAAGGCTTAAGCATATTTACGTATAATTCCGCTCAGTCGCAGGTGCCGAGAGTTTCTTTTGCCACCCATTTTAATTTAAACACAACAAAGCCTAGACATCAGAAGTCAGAAGTAGAAAAATTACAACCAAGACCCAACAATTGTTGCTTTTTTGCTCTGAAACCTGTGTACTAAGGAGCTAGACTTTAATAAAGTATAAAACTAACCCCCTTTAGTTCCCTCCTCAATAAAGAGGTATCTAACTAGTGACATGTATATTTCATTTTTGTCTACGTACTTATTAATTTTCTATTGAGTTACATCAAATCGCCATAATAAAATTTGGCGGAACGTTGCTATTTTTATCAGATCCCCCGTTTTTTTTGTAATTCGGCAATGCATTTGCAATAGTTAAACTAGAACATTGTCAATTCTGCAACTTGAAAGGCTGACTCCTAAGGAATCCTCTAGAATTAAAGGAGGAGAGTGAGTAGATATAACTAAGGATATATTACGCTATGGTTGGTGGCGAGTCTCAGACCCCTGTATCCCTCTCAGATCGAGAATTGCAAATAATAGAACTAGTTGCCGCTGGCCTAAGAAATGAGGAAATAGCAGAAAAGCTGGAGATTAGCAAGCGTACCGTAGACAACCATATTAGTAATATTTTGAACAAAACGGTGACGAACAATCGAGTAGCTCTGGTTCGCTGGGCTTTGCAGTGGGGCAAAGTCTGCTTGAACGATGTTAACTGCTGTACCTTACCTATTATCAGCGATAAGACACTTTCTTAGCTAGAAAATGAGCTTTAGCCTTTAGCACTTTGCTAGCGGCAACCAAGACTGACTTAATATCAATCAGCATTAGTTCTTCTTTGTAACTGTTTAACAAGTCTTGCCTAAGGATGAACAAAGATTAGCAATAACTTAAAAGATATCATGATTATGGGGGATGTTTGGGGGCGGTCAGCCCATTTCGTTCAGGTACGCTGGGTAAATTAGTAATAAAACTTAAAGGCTAGACAGCACACCTGGTTGCGATCAGATAGTACGCTGAAATCAATTAGCCGGATCATTTGGCGGATTAATAACTAAAAGGAAAAATACTCATGGTTGAACGTGGTTCTAGAGTGCGGATTCTCCGGAAAGAATCGTACTGGTTTCAAGACACAGGGATCGTTGCTTCTATTGACCAAAGCGGCATTCGCTACCCAGTAATTGTTCGCTTCAATAACCTGAACTACATGGGCATCAATACCAACAACTTTGGCACTGATGAAGTGCTAGAAATTGAAAAACCATCAGCGAAGACGAAAAAGGCTGCGGCCGTCGCTTCCGGTGGCAAACAAACCACCATTGACGAACGCACCCGCACAACGGGTCAAGGTACTCCTTCGGACACAAAAGGTGTTAAACCAAGTGCTATGCCAGAGGCTGGAGATGGTAGCTCTGTTGTAGTGGGTGATGCGGATCAGGGGACTGAAGCCCGGTAACTTGTGCCTGAACTGCCTGAAGTTGAAACAGTCCGGCGGGGTCTAAATCAAGTGACCCTTAGCCAAGAAATTACGGGTGGGGATGTGTTGCTGAATCGCACCATCGCCTACCCGCTTTCTGTGGGCGAATTTATTGCTGGAGTAAAAGGTACAGCGATCGCCCAGTGGTATCGTCAGGGCAAATATTTACTGGCAGAACTGAGTAAATCACCAATACAATCAGCTGGCTACTTGGGTGTACATCTGCGGATGACTGGTCAGCTGCTGTGGCTGCATCAAGATCAGCAATTACACAAACACACGCGAGTAAGAATATTCTTTGCTGAAGAACGCGAGTTACGCTTTGTTGACCAGCGCACCTTTGGTCAGATGTGGTGGGTACCACCAGGAGTTGCAACTGAATGCGTTATTACTGGTTTAGGAAGACTGGGAATAGACCCATTTTCAAGTGAGTTTTCTGTTGAATATCTTGCTGGAAAACTAAAAAATCGCCGTCGCTCGATAAAAACAGTGCTGCTAGATCAGGCGATCGTGGCGGGATTAGGTAATATTTATGCCGATGAAGCACTGTTTTGCGGTGGAGTGCGACCAGAAACGCTGTGTACAGATTTGCAGTTGGGGCAGATAGAACGCTTGCGAACTGCGATCGTTCAGGTTTTAGAAGCCAGTATTGCCGCTGGTGGAACCACGTTTAGTAACTTTCTCAACGTGCAAGGCATTAATGGTAACTATGGCGGTGTTGCGTGGGTTTATAACCGTGCTGGGGAACCCTGTCGCATCTGTGCTACACCGATTCAGCGAATAAGGTTGGCTGGGCGCTCAACTCACTTCTGTATCCACTGCCAGCAGTAATTGCATTTTGCACATCAACACGCTCCTTCGCATTAAGCTTCAGGTAAGTTGTTAAACGCGCTCTCAGTCAATTAGCAAGTCATGCAGGAAGTAGAAGCGATCGCTCTAAGTAATCCATCCAGGGAGATCAAAGCTCAATCAGTAAATTTAAGTGAAACAAATTGGTTCATTCTTAATTAGCTAACTCAGCTAGCTCAGTCAGACTGGAATTACTATGCTGTTCATACTAGGAATGCTGATTGGAAGATCGTCATCGAATAAATCGTTAGGAACTTGAGCAGACGAATCAATAAAAATTTCTAAAATCAAAGGATGGTTAGCTGTAACGATTCCTTTGCAAATACGCATAAAAAAAAGGGCTAACCCTGATTATTGGGTTAACCCGTAAACTTGGGAACACGTCTAATTTACTTTTGCAGTACCAACTTGACGTTGGCGTTTTGCAGACCGCGTTGCTTGACTTCAGCCAAAGTCTTGTTGACGGCATACTTTTGGTTGATCGAGTTGATCAACTCGGTCTGGTTGTGCTTCTTAGCAACGCCCCACAGATCAGCGATCAGGTCAAAAGAACCATCGCTGTTACGAGACCAACCTAGATCGTATTCGCCTTCCAGCATTGCAACCAAGTCAGCACGAACACGCTGACCGTTGTAGCCCCGGACATCAGCTTCCGTCTTCACGGTGATACCTAGGTCACGCAGGGAGGACTTGAGGATTTCGGCTTCAGTGATCTTAGTACGCAGAGTGCTAAAATGAGACATTTGAATTTCCTCCTGAGGGAATGAGAAAGACAACGTTTGGTTTAGGTGTAACCGCGTTTGCTTTGGGATGGGATAGCTGACGCGGCTTTTGGTTAACTGCTAGCAGTAGTATGCTAGCCTTTACTCCTGTGGGAGCAGGAGAAAGCTTTTAAAACTCCATTCGCTGATATTCAGCAACAGAGGATGCCGCAGGTCGCGCACGCTGTCTCGCCCAGTCTCTCAAGGCGGTTACCTGCTCTGTCATTGTTTTAGACAGTGGCAGCGTCGCTCTCATGGCGGCAATAATATCTAATTGGGTAAACTCTCGATCTTGAGCAAAAGCTTCGTACATAGCTGCAACTAGTGCTTGCTCAATTTCTGCCCCAGAAAAACCTTCGCCAACCTTGGCTAGTTGCTCAAGATCAAAACGAGAAATATCACGTTTGCGCTTGAGGAGGTGAATGTTGAATATTTGCTGGCGCTCTTCCGCAGTAGGCAAATCCACAAAGAAAAGTTCATCGAAGCGACCTTTTCTCAAAAATTCCCCTGGTAAGCGTTCAACTCGGTTAGCAGTTGCCATTACAAATACTGGAGAAGTTTTCTCTTGCATCCATGTTAAGAAAGAGCCGAAGATCCGGCTGGATGTACCACCGTCCGAATCTGAGGAACCAGTGCTACCGGCAAATGATTTATCTAATTCATCAATGAAGAGAATAGCCGGAGAAATTGATTCTGCCGTCTTCAAGGCGTTTCGGAGGTTTGCTTCTGAGCGTCCTACCATTGAGCCATCATATACTCGACCCATATCCAGACGTAGCAGCGGCAAACTCCATAGCCGAGATGTCGTTTTAGCAATCAGGGACTTTCCGCAACCAGGTACCCCCAGAATAAGCATTCCCTTAGGTTGAGGCAACCCGTACTCTCTTGCTCTTTCTGTAAATGCGTTAGAGCGTTGCTTTAACCAACGTTTTAGTTCTTCCAAACCACCGACGGCATCAATTGTTTCATCTTCTTCAATAAATTCAAGAATCCCGTTGCGTCGGATTAACTGTCTTTTCTCCGATAGAACAATGTCTACTTCATTTTCTGTCAACTGGCGTTTAGTAACTTGAGCTTTACGATAAACTTTTTCGGCTTCATCACGTGTTAGACCCAAAGCCGCTTTTAGTAGCTTTTCTCTGGCTTCAGTAGTAAGTCGTCGACCACGGTTTTGCTCTAGTTGTTTGTCTAGAACCTGATTTAGTTCTGCCAGGTCTGGTAGGGGAAAATCGAGAACAACAACTTCCTTTTCTAGTTCAATTGGAATTTGCTGCATTGGTGACATCAGGATGATGGTTTTTTGCGTGCCTTTAAAGCTGGCGATCGCATCACGCACCCATCGTGTTGTTGCTGGCGAATCAATAAACGGGTGTAAATCTTTGAATATAAAAATACTTGAGTCTTTTTGACGAATTACCCACTCAATTGCTGCTTCTGGCGATACAGTATTGTGTTGAGTAACATTCCGCGGTTGACCATATTCAACAATCCCGTGAGTGACCGTCCAGACAAAGATTCGACGCTGGGGTCTTAACTGGGCGATCGTCACAATTGCCTGCTCAGTCCGCTCTTCCTCGGAGGTCACAAGGTAGATTAGGGGGTATTGAGCTTGAATTAGAATACTTAGCTCTTCTTTCATTGCTATCAACCTACTTTGAACCTGATAAAGACGGTGCAGACAATGCTGTTTTTGTTTTTGAATTACGAACGATTAATTTGTCCGTTCACTACTTTATACATTTTTAATAACAAGGGACCAATTGTTCTCCCTCTTTAGCTGTTCCAGATGGCACCTGTTCGACAGGAAGTTCTTCTTGAGTTATTGCCCCAGACTGATTGTTTAGAGGAACCATTTCCTCGTTTCGGATAACTACAGAAGTCGTGCATTCTGGACAAGCATAAACTCGATGAGTTTGACCATATTCTGCTTCTATTTCATCAATCACTTCTGGATGAGTTAGGTAGAAGACAATGGCACGTTCGGCGAGTTCTGACATTGGTTCGGAGTCAATTGCGGCTCTAATCTTAAGTCGCCGATGCAGTTCTGGCGACAAATACAACGTTACCTTTTGCTTAGCTTGCATAGAATTCAGTCGTCTTACCCGGGTATGTGTATCAGATTATCGACTTTACTCCTGGGTGTCAAGACACTAAAACGCTTTGACGGCAATATCGTTACATTTATTAATATTAAAAAGTCGTGATTAAGGTTTAGGTATTGAACGGAATATGACAGTCTTTAATCGCAGTAGTAGTTTACGGTAGTTTTTTCCCCTCTTCTCCTTTCACCATCTCTGCATCTCTCCCGCAAAAGGGGTCACAAACCTGATAAATTTAGCGAGTATTAGCGAGTAAGCACTCTTTATAAGATGAAAGTTCTGGTTATTGGTGGCGAT
This sequence comes from Chroococcidiopsidaceae cyanobacterium, assembly GCA_041748755.1. Lineage (GTDB taxonomy): Bacteria > Cyanobacteriota > Cyanobacteriia > Cyanobacteriales > Chroococcidiopsidaceae > JAHHHE01. The sequence continues at coordinate 37,982 of JBGTCQ010000036.1, forward strand.
GGTTATTGCGGTTGGGCAACCGCACTCTATTTATCCAATCGAGGTTATGAAGTTGGTATTTTAGATAGCTTGGTGCGGCGGTACTGGGATTTAGAACTAGGTGTGGAGACCCTAACTCCAATTGCCTCTATCCAGCAACGGCTGCGGCGGTGGCACGATTTGACTGGGAAATCTATTGAGTTGTTAGTTGGCGACATTACTAACTACGAATTTTTAAGCAAAGCGCTGCACTCCTTTGAACCTGAAGCGATCGTGCATTTTGGGGAGCAGCGTTCGGCTCCTTTTTCGATGATTGACCGCGAACACGCAGTTTTGACGCAGGTTAATAATGTAGTTGGGACGCTAAATTTGCTGTACGTGATGCGGGAAAGTTTCCCAAACTGCCACTTAGTGAAGCTAGGGACAATGGGGGAGTACGGAACACCCAATATTGATATTGAAGAAGGCTACATCACGATAGAACACAACGGGCGCAAGGATACGCTGCCGTATCCCAAGCAACCAGGTAGTATGTACCACCTTAGTAAAGTTCACGATAGTCACAATATCCACTTTGCTTGCCGGATTTGGGGTCTACGGGCAACAGACTTAAATCAAGGTGTAGTTTACGGGGTGCTGACGGAAGAGACTGGGATGGACGAGCTGTTAATCAATAGACTCGACTATGATGGGGTGTTTGGCACGGCGTTGAACCGATTTTGTATTCAAGCAGCGATCGCGCATCCATTAACGGTGTATGGTCAAGGTGGTCAGACGCGGGGCTTTTTGGATATTCGAGATACAGTCCGGTGTGTAGAACTGGCTTTAGCTAACCCAGCCTCTTCAGGTGAATTCCGTGTATTTAACCAATTCACTGAACAATTCAGCGTTGGTGATTTGGCCTTGATGGTCAAAAAAGCTGGTAATGCGATCGGACTGAATGTAGAAATCAATCACTTGGATAATCCCAGAGTAGAAAAAGAAGAACACTACTTCAACGCCAAAAATACCAATCTGCTAAGTCTCGGCTTGCAACCTCACTTCCTCTCAGAAGCACTACTTGATTCCCTCCTCAACTTTGCTGTTAAATACCAGCACCGCGTTGATCAAGCTCAAATTCTACCCAAAGTATCCTGGCGCAGGTAGTTAATACTCAACAGTCAGTAGTCAAGAAAAAGCCAATGACCAATGACCAATGACCAATGACTAATGACTAATTATGCGAATTGCTCTTTTCACAGAAACCTTCTTACCCAAGGTTGACGGAATTGTTACACGCCTGCGTCACACCGTTGAACATTTGCAGCGCAACGGCGATCAGGTGCTAGTTGTGGCTCCTGATGGCGGAATTACAGAATATAAAGGAGCGAAAGTTTACGGCGTTTCTGGCTTTCCGTTACCGCTATATCCAGAGTTGAAACTCGCACTGCCGAGGCCTGCTATCGGTCAAGTGCTGGAAGAGTTTCAGCCAGACATTATTCATGTCGTTAACCCAGCTGTTTTGGGATTGTCTGGACTATTTTATGGCAAGGTGCTGAACATTCCTCTGATAGCGTCCTACCATACTCATCTACCTCAGTATTTGCAACACTACGGTTTGGGGATGCTGGAAGGTTTACTGTGGGAATTGCTTAAAGCCAGTCATAATCAAGCTCAACTTAATTTATGTACCTCAACGGCGATGATGCAGGAACTAACGCATCACGGCATTGAGCGAGTAAAACTATGGCAACGGGGGGTGGATACGGAACTGTTTGATCCAGAATTAGCTAGCCGCGAGATGCGATCGCATCTCAGTCAAGGTCATCCTCAAAGTCCTCTGCTACTTTATGTAGGGAGACTATCAGCCGAAAAAGAAATTGAGCGCATTAAATCAGTTCTAGAAGCCATCCCAGAAGCTCGTTTAGCCTTGGTAGGAGACGGGCCGCACCGTCTAGCACTGGAAAAACATTTTGCTGGGACTGCCACTTATTTTGTAGGATATCTTACTGGCAAGGAATTAGGCTCTGCCTTTGCTTCGGCTGATGCATTTATTTTTCCGTCACGGACGGAAACACTCGGATTAGTGCTATTAGAAGCGATGGCAGCTGGGTGTCCAGTTGTAGCAGCTAGTAGTGGTGGAATTCCTGATATTGTGACTTCTGGGGTGAATGGCTATTTGTTTGCTCCAGAAGATGAATTTGGGGCGATCGCGGCTACTCAACGCCTTTTAGGGCAGCAACAAGAACGGGAAACTATTCGCAGAAATGCCCGGATGGAAGCAGAACGCTGGGGATGGGCCGCTGCTACACGCCAACTACAAAATTACTACACAGCAGTCATTCCGCGTTTAGCAGTCACTTTAACTCGCTAAGGGCGTATTCAATTGTTATGATTCCATCACCCATCGTTGCCATTATCACTCTGCAAGGGCTTATCGCCAATTCCCAGATGTTTTTTCGAGCGTTTAAGTTCTTGCCAAAGAGCGTGAATTTTGTTGTAAGCATCTTCTGAAGAGAGCTTCCCAGATGTCTCTAAATTACAGATGTAGCCGACCTGCTGGGCAAATTCCTGCAAATTTGCATTAAAAACCAAGTTTTCTGGCTTAAATTGACCATAATAGCGACTGCGCGGATGCAGAAATTCAGCTCGATCCACCATTACACTCTCTCCTGCTTTTTTAAACGCCATATTCTGTCTAACACCGAAATAAATGATTGACAACGCTGGTTAATTTCCCTCCAACTTGCCCTTATTGATCGCTTATCCGCTTCCACTTACCTGTAATTAAATTAATCTAAAGCTTGATTTACTCTTTTTTAATCAATTCTTAATCTAAACTTAACCAAAATTGATTCATTATTCATCCTCCTCTGGGATTTCAGACTCCTGAAAATGTTGAGGTGGGATAGCAGCAATGATTGCATCTATCACCTTTGCAACTGGAATAATTTCTAAATCCACATCTGGGAAGGTTTGCCCCTTGGGGACAATTGCCCGCTTAAAGCCCAGCTTAGCAGCTTCTTTCAATCGTAGTTCCATTTGGGAAACTGGTCGGACTTGTCCGCCGAGTCCCACTTCGCCAATTAATACAGTGCGTGGATCGACAACGCGATCGCGGAAAGAAGCAACAACTGCGATCGCCACTCCTAAATCTACAGCTGGTTCTTCGACACTCAAACCACCCGCTGAAGCAACATATGCATCTAATTTCGACAAGGGAATACCTACCCGTTTTTCCAACACTGCCAAAATTTGCAGCAGCCGATTATAATCAACTCCAGTGGTAGAACGTCGCGGCGAAGCGTAACTTGTAGGGCTTACCAAAGCTTGCAGTTCCACCACTATTGGACGAGTACCTTCACAAGCCACGACGATCGCCGTTCCGGGAGCAACTTCATCGCGGTTGCCCAAAAATAGCTCTGAGGGATTAGCAACTTCTCGCAAGCCTTTATCGATCATTTCAAAGATCCCGATTTCGTGGGTTGCCCCAAAGCGGTTTTTTACGGTACGTAGTAGTCGATGAGAAGCAAAGCGATCGCCCTCAAAATACAAAACAGTATCAACTAAATGTTCTAAAACTTTGGGTCCGGCGATCGCTCCTTCTTTGGTAACGTGTCCTACAAGCAACATTGTGACATCCTCCCGCTTCGCCACCTGCATTAATGCTGCTGTACATTCACGCACTTGAGCAACGGAACCGGGAGCGGATGTTAAAGCCGGAAAATATACTGTTTGAATACTATCAATTACCGCCACATTCGGTTTTAACGAGTCTATTTCCCGTAAAATCTCTTCAAGATCTGTTTCCGGCAACACATATAAATCTGCACCAGCATCCCCAGACTCAGCTTGAGTTATGACTGGAGACACGACAGCGGCAGGAGTCTCCACAATTACCCCCTCATCAGTAAGTAAACTTATCGGGGTGACAACTCCTAAACGAGAAGCTCTTAACTTTACCTGTTGTCCCGACTCTTCCCCACAAACATAGAGGATGCGATACCTTTGCGCTAGTTGATTTGAGACTTGCAACAGTAGTGTCGATTTACCAATTCCCGGATCTCCCCCAATGAGTACCAAAGAACCAGGAACAATGCCACCACCTAATACTCGATCTAGTTCGTCATAGCCAGAAAACCAGCGTGTTTCATGGCGATCAGTAATTTGGGCAAACGTTAAAGATGCTCGTGCTTTGGCTACTTTATGATTTGATTTGCCGTTGGAGCGATTGGACTGCAAATTTACTCCACGACTGGGTACTGCCACCTGGGTTGCTAGTTGCTCTTCTAGAGAGTTGTACGTGCCACAAGCCGGACACTTACCGAACCATTGTGGAGACTCTGATCCACATTCATTGCAAACATAGTGAGTCTTAGGCTTTGCCATTATTTTAGTGTTAACTAATCTTAATTTATTTGAAATCTTTAAAAAAGCTGAAATTCAACTCTGGTAGGAAGTGCGGCGTTTTCAAAATGACTTAATGGAGTAATATCTTAATTAATGGTAGTAAAAATTTATCATCAAAAATTCTTTTTAAGGAGCGTTGAGAAGCTTGGAAAGTCATAAAGAAAAAATCCTGGTGGTGGACGACGAAGCTAGTATCCGTCGCATTCTGGAAACCCGCCTTTCCATGATTGGTTATGACGTTGTGACAGCTGCCGATGGCGAAGAAGCCTTAGATATATTTCGCAAATCAGAGCCAAATCTAGTGGTTTTAGACGTTATGATGCCGAAACTAGATGGCTACGGCGTTTGCCAAGAGTTACGGAAGGAATCTGACGTGCCTATTATTATGCTAACAGCATTGGGAGATGTAGCTGACCGCATAACTGGGCTAGAGCTAGGTGCTGATGATTACGTTGTTAAACCATTTTCCCCTAAAGAGCTAGAAGCCAGGATTCGCTCGGTACTACGGCGGGTAGACAAAACAGGTGCCTCTGGTATTCCCAGTTCTGGAGTTATCCATGTAACGAATTTGAGAATCGATACGAACAAGCGGCAAGTTTATAAAGGTGATGAGCGCATTCGGCTTACTGGCATGGAATTCAGCTTACTGGAGCTATTAGTTAGTCGCTCTGGAGAACCTTTTTCACGGTCAGAAATCCTCCAGGAGGTATGGGGATACACACCAGAACGGCACGTAGATACTCGTGTGGTGGATGTTCACATCTCGCGGCTGAGGGCAAAGTTGGAAGACGATCCCAGTAATCCAGAGTTGATTCTGACAGCGCGAGGTACAGGCTATCTGTTCCAACGGATTATTGAGCCAGGGGAGGAGTAATGAAAAGCAGGGGGAGCAGGGGGAGCAGGGGAGGCAGGGGAGGCAGGGGGAGATAAGAAAATTATTCTCAAGCCCTAACTCTTATCTAAAATGGCTAAAGCCAATCCAAATCGAATCTTGCAGCGTCTACCCATTGTCGTTGGTGGCTTGGGAAGTGTTTTGCTGCTGATTAATCGTTTGTTAACACCACAGCTGACTAATTCTCAAGCTCGTGCGGATGTGCTAGGGGTGATTTTGAGCGCAGTGTTGATTTTAACGGGTTTACTATGGCAACAATTTTCACCGCGATCGCCTGATACTGTTGATTTAATCGGCAAAGAGGGTTTCGAGTTAGCAGCATTACCAGAGGCGGTGAGAACGGAACTAGCTTGGGCCTCGCATTTGTTGCTAACCAATACCGTAACGCGATCGCTCGTTGTTTTTTATCGGGGAAAAGTGCTTTTACGGCGCGGGATTTTAGGAGTAAATCCTGAAGTAAAACCAGGACCAATCTTGGAACGGGTGCTGGAAAAACAACAGCCAGTTTACCTAGTGAACTTGAAAGTATACCCAGGACGGATTGAATTTGATTATTTGCCAGAGAATACTCAAGGTGTAATTTGTCAGCCGATTGGTAAAGAGGGTGTATTAATCTTGGCAGCCAACACTCCCCGTAGTTACACCAAGCAAGATGAAAACTGGATTGCTGGAATTGCTGACAAATTAGATGTTACCCTTAGTAACTATTTGCAAGATGATGTCACACCAACTGGGACTTAAAATATGTTGACGACTCTTTACTGGATGCTTGTTGCCCTGATGGTTGTGGGGATTATCGGGGCTGTTGTGCCTGGGATTCCGGGAACCAGCTTAATTTTAGTCGCTATTGTAATTTGGGGAGCCGTTCAAGGTTCGTTTGGTAGTGTAAGTGTACCGCTGCTTGTGGCGATCGCAGTTTTGGTCTTTGGCATTGGGATTGACTTTCTCGCTAGCTACTGGGGAGCGAAACAAGCGGGTGCTAGCAAGTGGGGGCAGATTGGAGCCATTGTTGGCTTGTTTTTTGGCATTTTTGGCTTATTGCCAGCGCTACCTGTTGGGGGACCACTACTGGGTATTTTGCTAGGACCACTACTAGGAGCAATTATCGGAGAGTACCTTTACCAGCGTGACTTGAACTTAGCATTTAAAGCTGGTGTGGGAATTGTAGTGGGTTCTTTGGTGGGAAACTTGATTCAGGGAGTGCTAGCGATCGCAGTGGTTGGAGTCTTTCTATTTACAACCTGGCCACAAGTAGTTGGAGGATAAATCTATTTATCGCCAGACTAATCAGGAAATTAGCCAGAAACCGTTTTTTTGCCAATACTGTTTCTCTATTATTTTTTCTAGTTTTTCTTGAGGAATCAAATTTTTTTCAATTAGAATTTCACCTAGTTTTTTCTGACTGCTAGATTGCTCTGCTAAAGCTTGCTCTAGTTCAGCTTGAGAAATCAATCTTTCCTGTAATAGTAGCTGTCCCAGCATAACGCGCTGTTCTAATAAAACTTGCTCTAGTTTTTCTTGAGGAATCAAATTTTTTTCAATTAGAATTTCACCTAGTTTTTTCTGACTGCTAGATTGTTCTGCTAAAGCTTGTTCTAGTTCAGCTTGAGAAATCAATCCTTTACGAACTAGTATCTCACCCAATATAGCTTTCGCTGTTTGTCTCAAGGTTGTTGCAAACATACAGTAATCTCCACCAGAATTAAAAATATCTACTCAAATCATCCTAATTGACAACTACGTAGATTCGCCTCAGTATATAAGTTTTTACCTGTAAAGCTTTGATGAAACTACTTAACTTACATCCACTTCTCTCATAAGTGGCGATCGCAGCCCCGCTTTTTACCAATTCTATGAAGACATAAATCCAGGCTTGAGCGCGATTACTCTCTTAGCATCCTCTATTTTTAGGCATTTAGGGTTCAGAAATCATGAAAAAACAGTAAAAATTCTGTAATTATACTTACATCATCTGCTTTAATGAATACCAACATTAGATTACTGATTCTTTATTTTAAAGTTTTGAAGATTGAACATAAGCCTGGCGGTAGTATTCCTGGTACTCCTCTGACAGCAAAGGTTCCCACCAGTCGCGGTGAGTTAAATACCATTCAACTGTTCGACATAATCCCTTTTCAATAGTTACAGTAGGAGTCCAACCCAATTTGGTTTTAATTTTAGTAGCATTAATCGCATAGCGTCGATCATGACCAAGTCGATCCTTCACAAATGCAATCAATTTGCTACAGGGACGCACTGGTAGTTGAGGAGGACAATTGCCTGCGGAGGTTCCCTCCGGTGAGCAAAGTGTTCGTGGTGCTAATTCATCCATTAGCTGGCACAGCATCTGAACGAGGTCGATATTTTTAACTTCGTTGTTGCCTCCAATGTTGTATGTTTCACCTGGAACGCCTTGATGAATTACGACATCCAAAGCCTCACAATGATCGCCGACATAAAGCCAATCTCGGACATTCTGCCCATCTCCATAAACGGGCAACTGTTTACCGATTAAGCTATTGATGCACATTAAGGGAATTAGCTTTTCGGGAAACTGGTAAGGACCGTAGTTGTTAGAGCAATTTGTGATTAGAGTGGGTAGCCCGTAAGTGTGGTAGTAAGCCCGAACCAGGTGATCGCTCCCAGCTTTGGAGGCTGAGTAAGGACTGTTGGGGGCATAGGGCGTGGTTTCGGTAAATTTAGGATCGTTGGGACCAAGACTGCCGTAGACTTCATCTGTGGAAACATGTAGGAAACAATAGCTATCTGACCTTTCTTTGTCCCAGTGCTGCCGAAAAGCTTCTAGCAACGTGAAAGTTCCCACTACATTAGTTTGAACAAAAGCAGCTGGTCCAAGAATGGAGCGGTCAACGTGGGATTCAGCGGCAAAGTGGGCTACGGTGTCTATGTCTTCTGCTTGTAACAACTGGTCTACAAGAGAGCGATCGCATATATCACCTTGAACAAATCGAAAATTTTCTTGCCCAGCCAAAGATGCCAGATTGTGCCGATTTCCGGCATAAGTAAGTACATCTAAAACCACCACTCGGTCACGTGGGTAAGCGTCGCACCAGTAATGAACAAAATTCGAGCCAATAAAACCTGCCCCACCCGTAACTAACAATCGACGCGGCGGTGTACCATCCCTCATAATCTTCCTCCCTTGTGTGTACCTAATCTTAGTCCTCAAGTAGGGCCTGCAAAGCTGCCTTCATCTCAGATGGTGTGGTAGTCGTCGTTCCAAACTGGCAGATCACAATGCTTGCCGCTAAATTTCCCAAAACAGCTGCCTCCCAAAACGATGCTCCAGCTGTTAGGGAGAGCGTCAGCGCCGCCACCACTGTATCGCCAGCACCCGTGACATCAAATACATCTGTGCGGTTGAAAGCTGGAATGTGTTGCTCAGTGTCAGTGCGGTCAAACAAACTCATTCCCTGCTCACCACGTGTAATCAAAATTTGCTGAGCCTGCGTTAAGTTAAGGAGATCTTGCCCCGCTTTAGTGAGTTGGGGATTGGTAATTGGATAACCCACTGCTTGCTCTGCTTCTGGCAAATTCGGTGTAAATAGCATTGCCCCCTGATAACGTTGCAGCTGCTTTTGAGCATCCACAATTGTCTGAGAGTGAGACAAAGCCGCTGCAATCACTGGTGGGGTAAGAACCCCATCACCATAGTCAGAGCAAACTACCGCATCAACCATACTCACCTGAGAGCGGATATATTCAGCTAACTGTAGCTGTAAATCTAGGTCTGGTAATTCATCTGATTTTCGGTCTAACCGGACAATTTGTTGAGTTACAGACTGCGGGGCATGACCAGAAATTCGGGTTTTAGTCACCGTTGGGCGGTTTGGAGCGAGCAAAACTCCTTGAGTATCTATGCCAGCTGAATCAAAAATGTGGCGTAGCGATCGCCCCTGCTCATCCTCACCAAATAGCCCCACAGCTTTCACCTGCGCCCCCAGTTTCGCCAGGTTGTACGCCGCATTTGCCCCACCTCCAGGCACCCGCTTGGTTGTTTCGTGACGCAGAATCAATACCGGTGCTTCCCTAGAAATACGTTCCACCTGACCAGTAACAAACTCATCTAAATTTAAATCCCCTACCACTAGCACCCGTGCTTGACTAAAGCACTCCAGCAACTGAAATAGTCGTTCAGCACAGACGTGTAGTTGAGCCACGAAAGAAGCATCTACATCCATAAAGGAGCGAACAATTCCTAGATAGGATTGCGGAGTTCAATTGTCTCGTAAAGGGGAGACTGATTTTTACTCTTGGCTAAACTAGAAGATGACTTGTACAACTACGATGGTTGTTGGGTTTGTGCATCAGGTGACGGTTCTGGAGTAGGTTCAGAACAGTTACCAGTGTCGTAATCAAACTCGACGGCAAAATCGTAACTTATAGTATCTTTAGTTGCTGGGAAAGCATAACTCCTAACACGACCCACTGCTTTTTGGGAGTCAACAGTACCAGTTTTAGTGTACAAAGCAGGACCTGAAATGATCTTGCCTTGGGGGTTAACAACTGCGTTAATGTAAGCAACACTACCATCAAGCTGCTTTTCGCACGTTGTAATTTTTTGGCGAACAGGTCGTTTCGTTTCAATTTTAGGGTTATCTTCCTGAACTTTCTGACGTTGCGCTTCATATTCATCTAGCTGTCGAATTGCCTGCGCCGTTGTCAGAGATTCAGAACCAGCTGGGTTAGGCTGAGGCTGCGAGCGCAATCTCTGTTGCAGTGCTGTCTCTAGCTCTTCTCTCTCGCGTGCTGGGGTCTTTTCTGGCGCTGGGGACTTCTCTGGCCTAGCTGCACGATTAGTGGCAAGCTGATCTCGCCGTGCCAGGAGCTCTCTTTTTGTCCTCTCAGGAATTCGTTGTGGTGAAGTAGGAGTTAAAGGTGCTGGCTGATTGGCTGTAGCAACTTTTTGATTTTGAGGTGGAGTAATTTTCTGTAAAGGATTAGTATTTTGTTGTCCTAGCGGCGGTGGACTGGGTAAGTATCCTATTGGTGGACTAGGAGGGAAATTATTTGGATTGAAAGGTTGGGGAGTAAGACGGTTAGTAGGTAGACCTGAAATTGGCGGTGGTGTAAATCTGCGCCATTTTGGTAATGTTTCCTCGGAGTAGTATGTTCGATTTGTAACTGAACTAGGTGTTTGATTTATCGCAATCCTTGAGGGTACTGAGCGGTTGTTTTGAATTGGTGGAGGTGGTGGTACTCGAACAGTTTTAGGTGAAGGCAAGGATGTCCTAAGAGAATTCTGAGAGACAGTCGGGTTAGGCAATAGCTGGAGGGACGGGGGAAGCGCTGGCAGGGGCGGCAATGCACTTATTTGAAAGGGTGGGGGCGGCAAGGGTGGTAATACACTTGGCTGCGTGGCAAAGGGCGGTAGCGTTACTTCTGACGGGGATTGTGGCAGACGACTTTGTTCATCTGGAGTTAACTCGACCAATCCAACGGTTTGTGGTGACTGAGACTCTAACGATTTAGATTCAAGAGGCAACACAGGTAAAACAGCCCAAAGTAGCCCGTGAATGCCCAGCGAGGCTAGGGCAGCCAAGCCAGTGGAAGATTGCAAGGTTCCAGGTATTTTAAGTAGGGAGGCGTAGGACATAGAAGGTGTAGTACACTCGTCTCGGTTGTGACAAGTTGGTGATTTTTTAAGGCGATACTAGCTAGCGCAACACGCTCTTCAAGTCGCTTAAAACATTATGCTTTTGATATTAGCGCTACTATGCCTGATTCTAAAAATGCGACGCTGCCAGTTTTTCATCTGTTTTAAGCAATCATAGTAAATATAGGGATGCCATTAAACAGGAATATTTAATGATTACTTCGTTCGCTTACTTGCACAATTAACAGCGAGAAGTAGGGTAGTTTTAGGGTTGGGCGATCGCCTAAATCTGAATAAATTACCATATCAGGTAATGTTGCCCGTTCCACTACCCAGCTATTGTCTAGTAAGCCGCGCCGCTGTAACACCTGCCACACCTGCTGATAAACCGAACTCACTTTCATCAGCACTACCACATCTGCCCAGTCTAAAACAGCTTCCAGTTCCCCCACAGTATAAAGTGCTGGTAACACCACCAAGCGCTCTTGCCGAATTGTCAAAGGTAGCCCCAGTGCCGCTGCTGCCGCCATTGGTGAACATACTCCCGGCACTAATTGTATTAGAGCTTCAGGATGTAGTTGTTGCAGTGTCTGCGCTAGATAAGTAAACGTACTGTAAAAACTCACGTCCCCTTCACAAGTAAAAGCTACGTCTTGTCCCTGCTTCAGATATTGCCAGACTTGTTGTGCTGCCGCTTGCCAGGCAGCTTCTAGCACTGCCATATCCTGCACGTAGGGGAAAATTAATGCCAGCTGCACCTGATTATGACTTAACCATTGAGTGACAATTTGTTGCGCTATTCCTGGTTGGTTCCGGATTCCGGCTGGAAACGCCACTACTGGCACTTGTTGAAGTAATCGCAGTCCCTTCAAGGTAATCAATTCTGGATCGCCTGGACCCACACTAATGCCGTATAAAGTGCCGATTTTCACAATTTAGGGACTAGGGACTAGGGACTAGGGAAAGATTAGAGATTATAGATTAGGGTTATTAGTGCAGTCTTCTCACACTAGCCCCTAGCCTCTAACCTCTAGCCCCTCACTTAATGTTACCCACAGTTATTTTGCCTGGATATTTGGAAGGTGCGATCGCCTACCGCCAACTGCAACAATCCCTACAGCAGATGGGTTTCCCAACGGTAACGGTGCCACTGCGTAGCCGCGATTGGTTGACTACTTTGGGGGGAAGACCTATTACGCCAATCTTGGTGCAACTTGATCGCACGGTAAAGCAGGTATTACAACAATACAACGCCTCGAAAGTTAACTTGATTGGTCACTCTGCTGGTGGCTGGATTTCTCGCATTTATCTAGGAGAAAAGCCCTACTTAGGTCGTGGTGAGATAGCCTCTGTTAGTCCTGGGCAAGCTCACACTTATGTTGCCACTTTGATTACACTAGGTACTCCTCATGTCAGCCAGGAACGTTGGACTCGCTGGAATCTAGATTTTGTTAATAATAATTATCCGGGATCTTTTTATAGCGACGTTGACTACGTTTGTGTTGCTGGAAAGACTATTTTCGGGCAGCGACGGCGAGGTAGCTGGCTAGCATACAGCAGTTATAAATTGACCTGTGGACAGGGTGATTGCTGGGGAGATGGTATTACTCCCATTGTCGCCGCTCATTTAGAAGGAGCAAAAAATTTAGTAGTGGAAGGGGTAAAGCACTCTCCAAGGGCAGCCGGGATTTGGTATGGTTCGCCAGAGGTTTTGCCATCTTGGGTGTCTTATCTAGCTTGACACCAATTAATATATCTACACCTTGGGAGCGAACTTGTCTATATGGTTAGATTGTTAAAATCTTAATAAAAGTATACATTTTATAATACAGGGACGAGCCACACATGAAAAACTCCTACGAGTTCATCCTGCGGCGACTGGCGACAATTTTATCAGTCGCAATCATTACATTGACTTTAACGGCTGCTATTACTGGGGTTTTGTTGTCGTTTTACTATGAACCGGCAGCAGGCGGAGCATATGAGTCGTTGAAAAATATTACAACACAGGTTTCCAACGGCTTGTTGATCCGAACAGTTCACGATCTTGCTGGTAACTGGGTAATTGCGATCGCGCTGATTCAAATTGTGGTGATGTTTTTAGGCAGACAATTTCGTTCTAGCTGGTTAACTGCTTGGATTAGCGGCATCTTCTTCACGCTATCAGCAATTGGGCTGGGTTGGACGGCGATGATTCTAGACTGGGATCAGCTAGGGTTCTGGCGTTTGAGCATTGAGTTAGGCAAAATTGGATCTATCCCTTTTATAGGTACTCAACTACGAGACATTATTACTGGCGGTGGCGCGATCGCTACTGTAACTGTCGAACATCTCTACACCATACACAGTTATATTATTTCTGTCGCAGCTATAATACTTGCCGTTATTCATCTGTGGAGTCTATTGCGGCAAGAGAAAGAAAGGTATAGTTCACTTTTAGGGACACCAGCCGCTCAGTTACAAGAAAAACAAGTGCAGACTGAAGCTGAATTGATTCAAGCACCTTAATTTTTAGTAGTGTAGATTCTGAGTTTTAAATAAGAGCAATCAGTATTCACGTCACGACTTGCTTGTTATCTAGATAGGTTCTTTAATATCTGGCGATCGCATTTG
>JBGTCQ010000037.1:0-10098 GCA_041748755.1 Chroococcidiopsidaceae cyanobacterium
ATTAAGCGTTTAGCACGCAAGACAATCTGCTTTTCTAAATCCATTGAGATGCATGACCTTGTGATTGGCTTGTTTATTAATCGCTATGAGTTTGAACGAGCGATTTAACAAATGCTTACCCACATATTCGAGCCATTACCGCAAGAAGGTGAGGTCGGAACCGGAGATACGATAGAACTCCTTAGTCAGGACGAAAATCATGTCACGGTTGCAGATATCACACGGCTCTACGTGCGTGAAACAGCCGATTTAGAGCTGTTGCACCGTGCAATACAGGTTCAAGCTTTGCCGATAGGCTGGCGAGACTATTTTCAACAGCAACTTGAGCGCGGTTGAGCCGAATTCAGCTTGTGACGCTAAGCGTGGTAAAGGGACTTGCGTCGTTACTAACGCCCTATGAAGTCAACAACGAATACACGAAAGAGAAAACATCATGAATAAATTAGCAGGAAAAGTTGCCCTCGTGACAGGTGGCAACAGTGGTATTGGATTGGCAACCGCCAAGTTATTGAGTCAAGAAGGAGCCAAGGTTGTTATTTCGGGTCGCGATCGCACAACATTAGATGAAGCAGCTCTCGCAATTGGCGGTGATGTTTTGGCAGTTCAGGCAGATGTCGTGAACTTGTCACAAGTCGAGCATCTCTGGAAAAATTCTGGGGAAAATTGATGTCCTGTTTGCCAATGCTGGAATTGCTAAATTTGCACCACTAGACGCAACGACTGAATTAGACCTATACGACCGTGTTCATTGCACATCTACCCATAGACTAATATCGTGCCGTTAACGATTCATCTATTGTTACCTTATATCTTCCTTTAGGACTGCTAATCAGGGATCGCTTGCTGTATTCTTCACAGTTTGTTACAAAAGTATGGGTAACTTCTAAAAACGCAAGACAACATGTTCGGTGGACTTACTGGTTTTACCAATCCTACTGGCACCGACTGGGGAGAGCGGATGCTCAACACCGTTGCTAGCAAAACGATTCGCCACTTGTTTACGCAAAGCGAGTCAGTAGAAGTTTCTGTGCGGTGCTATCCCTCCAGCAAACTACTACAAGGCAGCATCGACAGCTTCAAAATGAGTGGTCGTGGCTTGATGATCCGCAAAGACTTCGCGGTAGAAGAAATGTCATTTGAGACAGATGCCGTTGCCATTGACTTCAGTTCTGTTTTGAGCGGCAAACTGGCTTTAAAGCAACCTACCCAAGCCGTTGCCGAAGTCACCCTCTCAGAAGCAGGTATTAACCACGCCTTTAAAGCAGAACTGGTGCAAAAGCGTCTCCAAAACCTCTCGCTACCTGCCTTGACAGAGTTATCTGACGGTGAACCAATTTCCTTTAGTGAAATTCAGTTGGAATTGCTACCCAATAATCAAGTACGGATTTTGGCTAAGGCAGACTTAAGCACTGAAGAACTCGTACCAATTAGCCTGACGGCAACCATAGCCATTGAACGGCGGCGACGCATTTCTTTCAAAGATCCTCAATTTGAAGCCGACGCTATCCCAGAATCTCAGCGGCAAGTCTCTCAAACCCTGACTAATGCGTTGGCTGAAGTTTTGGATAATATGGTTGATTTGGATCGATTTGATCTTGATGGTGTGATAATGCGGATTAACCGTTTAGAAACTCAAGGGAAACAACTGATTTTCAGCGGCTACGCTCAAATTGAGCGCATTCCCGGTAACGCTTGAGGAGAATTACAAGAGCGCTTACCGCCGTTGCCACCAGAGAATAACTGCCGTCGCCAACGCAATCAGAGGCATCAGAGCGATCGCCGTCAAACTCAAGATATTGGCTTGCTGCGTTGTTAAGTTGATCCGACGATTTTTTGTTTCTTTGGGGCGAATAGAAAGCGGTTGTTGATCTTGTTTAGTGAGCCAGCTAACAGAGTTGAGAAATACATCTCCATTTAGCTGCTGCTCAAATACGCCGTCTGTCGCAAAAGTTGAATTTCCCAATACTACCAGTCTTGACTCCTGTCTCCCGTATCCTGACTTTTCTGGCTTTGATGCTGTTACTTTACGACTAAGAGCAACACCCAAGATTAGTGGTCCCTGGCGATCGCCTGGATTAAACTCCAAGTCTTTACTTTCTAAATTGCTTTCTGCCCAACTTTGTTCATTGGTAATTAGTAGAGGAGTTGCTTCAATCCCAGGAACCGGAACTAAATCAATTGGTTGCGCTACTGGGTAGAAAGAGATTCCATTGCCAAAATCTTTTGTAATCGGATGCTCTCCATATTGATCTACAACCGGAACCGCTGGCCCAAAGCCCTGCAAACCGGAAGCATCGACGGCAATGCGGTTTTCTAGTTGCACACCCCAATTTTTTAGTAAACTGTCAAGACCAGGATTAGTATTAGGGTCAATCAGCAGCAGCAAACTACCACCCTGATTGAGATAGTTACTCAAAGCTTTGATCTCTTGGTTAAACAGCGATCGCTTAGGACCAGCTACCACTACTACAGTTGCATCTTGAGGTACTGGTTGTTGTACCAAATTCAGTGGCTCAGTAGTGAAGTTTTTTGCTCCTAAAAGTCCTAACGCTTGCGACAGTCCACCTTGAACACCTGATATAGGACGTTCACCGTGTCCTTGGAGGAAATAAACCTTAGCGGGTGCAAGTGTAGTTAATTGTTGCAGTCCATTTGTTAATTTAATTTCCGATAAACGCTCCTCCGCAACTGATTGCAGCAAACGCTTACGCTGTCCAGCTTCCAAGTAAACTTCCCCAGGATTTTTGACATCAAACTTTTCCGTCAGTCCAGGTTGCGCTTGCGGATCAACGTATTCAAAGCTAAAATTTTGTCCCTGCCGTCGGTAATTTTCTAGCAATTCCCTGTCTTCGGGATTCTGGGTACGGTCAAATATCCACACCTTAACTGGCTGTTGCAGATTCCGTACCAATTGCTGTGACTGGGGTGCAAGCGTAAATAGCCTAGTCTCTGTCAAGTCCACGCGCATAGGGTAACGAGTACCCAAAAAGTTAATTAACCCCAAAATTACTAATACGGCAAGCGTTGCAGCTAGAGCATTAGTACCAGCCTGAGTAGATCTACGACTCCACCAATGAGTCTCACGGGCTTGAAATAGTAGCCATAAACCACTAATGACAATTCCAGTAATCAGCAATGCTAACGGGACTGAACCCCAGCTACCAGATACGAGCGCAGCTGATATCCCCGCGATCGCCAGTGCTGGGCCAAGCCAAAACAGATATTTCCAATATTTCTTGATCGCGATCGTCTTCATAAGAGGCGAATTATGGCAGGGATTGGTATTTCATTAGTTATTGTTGTCCTGTTGGGACAAAATATCTAAGATACGACGGTTTTCTGTCTGGAGTCCGCGAATGTCTGACTGCATATCTCGCACCTGTGATTGCATCTGCTCCATTCGCAATAGAATAGTTTGGAAATTTCGCTGACTTACTTCTAATCCTTGTTGGTGCGTGGCAGTTTCTAGAAGGGATACGGCTGCAATTCTTAAGTCGGCAACGGAGGTTGCTAATCCATCTAGTTGCTCATCGGTCCATCGTTCAACGGGCATCGTGTCTAACTCCCTCCAAACATAATAGTGTCCATAGCCTAAGAACGCTGGAAGCGCAATGCATCAATTGATTGAGCGGTGAGAAAGATACCTAAAACAATGTAGCTGGCAAACAAAATCAAGCTGCTAGTATCAAAAATACCTTGCGTCAAGTTACTGTAATGTTTCAGCAACGAAAGATGACTCAAAGCTTCCCCCACTGGGCCGCCGACAGTTGTAGCGATCGCCTCAATTACCCAAAGAAATAAAATTAGGGTAAAAGTCAAGATAGCAGCCAGGATGGTACTGCTTGTTAGCGAGGAAATAAACATCCCCAAAGACAAGACTGCTGCTGCCAATAAAATTAGTCCCAAATGTCCCAATAGTGGGATTGCTGGCTGGACTGGGGGACTAGCTGCACTCAAGGCGATTACTTCATACGCCAGTAACGGCAGCACAAGAGTAGTAAAAAACGTCAGCACTCCCAATAATTTACCCACCGCCACTGCCCAGTTAGTCACTGGTGATGTAGCCAAAAGTTCCAAAGTCCCGCGCTTGCGTTCTTCGGCATAAAGCCCCATTGACAGAATCGGCAACACAAATAAAGCTAGAGAACCAATGAAGCCCAAAAATTCTCGCAAGAATATGTAAGCTACATCAATCTGCGGCACTGATAACCCTTGCTGCTGCCCTTGCAGATCGGCTGTAGCGGCTTGCTGAATAAATCCCTGTGGTCCCAAAAGCAGCACAACAAAGAAGAACCCGGATAATAACCAGAAAATGCCAGCGATCGCATAAGCTAAAGGCGATGCAAAATAGCTCTGCAACTCCCTACGATAAATGGCGATAATGTTTCCCAGTACCACACCCATTTAATCCGCTTCTCCTGGCGCTAGTGACTCTGGTTCGGCCAAATTCTTTTCCTCTGTTGTTAGTTGCAAAAACACATCTTCTAGAGTTACCCGCGTGCGCCGCATCTCGTATACTCCCAGTCCCATTCCTACCAAAACAGTAACAATATCTCGCCCCGGTTCGGCTCCTGGTTCTGATATCACTCGCAGACAAGCGCGATTAGGTAATGGATTGGGATGTAATGCCGTTGATTCTACCAAACGCACCCCAGGCAAAACTTGCAGCACCTGCTGGGCGGCAGCTGCATCGCCGTCAATTTCAAGTTCGTACCCCGAACCGCCAGCCAGACTTGCCTCAAGGTTATCTGGAGTATCGGTTGCAACTACTTTGCCGCGATTGATGATCGTCACTCGGCTACAAGTCATGCTGACTTCTGGCAGAATGTGGGTAGAAATAATAATTGTGTGACTACCAGCGAGGCTCTTAATTAAATTCCGCACTTCGATGATTTGTCTTGGATCAAGCCCAACCGTAGGTTCATCAAGAAATATCGCTGGTGGATCATGGACGATCGCTTGAGCAATGCCTACGCGCTGCCGAAATCCTTTAGACAACTTGCGGATCAAAACGTGACGCTTTTCTAGCAGATTGCAGCGATTAATAGCAGCACTAACTTGTCGGGTGCGATCGCCCGCCGCTACTCCCTTAAGCCGCGCCACAAAATACAAAAATCCCTCAACTGTCATATCTGGATACAACGGCGGTGTTTCTGGTAAGTAACCAATTCGCTGCCGCACCGCCAATGAATTTTGATGAACATCATACCCAGCAATCCGAGCCGTCCCACTGGTTGCTGGCAGATATCCAGCCAAAATCCGCATTGTCGTCGTTTTTCCGGCTCCATTGGGACCCAAAAACCCTACTATTTCCCCAGGTTCAACGCTAAAGGTGATATCCTGAATTGCTGGGGTTGGTCCGTAGAGTTTACTTAAATGTTCAACTTCAATCATTGCTTTGCTGCCGATTGAGCTTAATTAAAGTTATCAAAATACCAGTTACTATTAGACCACTCCTAATGTCAGCTTTTAAAGATTTAAAAGAGCATCAATTCTACCAGAGTTCTAACAGTAAGCTATAAGCGTAATGTATGCTTACTGCCTCATCCCAATTGCCTGATGATTGACGTAGCCAAGAATACAAATATTGATGCAGTTACGTTATTACTCCACTATAGTTTTGACTTGGGTGGCTATAGTGCCAGTGAACTAACAGACCGTTGGAGCCACGACTATTCAGCCACCTGGGTACGTTTTGCTGTAATTGAGGCCCTCTACCAAGGTCGTTACAAAGCGATTTCCGTTGAGCAGATTTTAGCTTTTTGGCAGCGCCGGGGTGTTGCATCCTATCATTTCAATCACGAATTTGAACGCCTCGTATGTGGCAATTTACCTCAAACGCTTGCTGCAACCGATCCACCTTCCCTTGATACTGCATCAGAGCAAAATAAGACCATTTCTAGCAATGGATATAGTAGTGCTGTTAAGGCAGGCGCTGATGGGAAGATCACAGGTATCGTTGATACTACTGCCAACATTCCAAAGGAACTGAGTCAGAGCAGCGATCAAACCAGTATTAATGACCAAAAGTTAGGTAAGCGTAGTCCGCCGCCAGCATCACATCCCAATGGTCACCATTCCCAAATCGAACACTTCACTCCACAGACAGATGACAGCGGCGATTTCTACATTAAACTCAAGGTACTCTCCCAGCGGCCGGAAGCTGAACAACAAAACTAACTTGATGCTGTATTCGAGGCACTTGCTACTTTGGCAGACTGCCCTCCACCCATGCGAATTTCTGAAGTGAACGAAGCCATGCTAAAGCCGCCAAACCGCTTCAAGATACTAACCCGCATCCGTAAATTGGGACTAGCAAACCACAGCCGCTCCTCAGAAGACATCGTTTCGTACTCGGTAATCAACGTTAGCGCTTCATCACTGCCCATAATATAGCGGCCTGCAACCGGGGTTTTCTCGGCATACCCCATTTCCCGCAGCAATTTCCCTTCATTTTGTTTATCTGGATCGGGTACTGTCACGAGCACCGTAGAACCAGTGTGTTTTTCTTCATCCCATGCCATCGTGCCGTTCCAGTTAACTCTAGCGCCACAAGAAGCTAAAGCCGGATCAATTTCGTACTGTTGACAGAGTTTGATAACTTCGGAGTCATCCTGTGCCAGCATTTCAATTGTGATATCTGATTTGCCGTCCTCGGATTGCTTGAAAGCCAGATGGTGACTAGTGCGGTGTGAAAACCATTTTCCAGCGCTCAACTCGAAAAACTCTTCAATAGTCATAATTCAAATTATCCTGCGTCAACAGTTTTTAAAATCCCACCTTTTAAAGTAGCAAGATGTGATTAAACTTGACAGAGGTAAGAAAGAGCCTTTTCTCCCCTGCTTCCCCTGCACCTCTCATCAACTCGACACATCACCCAACCGCTGGAGCGAAATCGTGGCAGCTGAGGCAACGTGAGGATGGCTGTCTTTTTCCAGGTATTGCAATGCTGAAATGCTTTTAGGAGTAGGAAGATTACCCAGCGCTTCTGCTAGACGTTGCCTAATCAGCCAGTCATCTGATTGGGCAAAGCGCAGGATATGATCGACAGATGCAATATCTTTAATTTCACCCAAAGCCGCGATCGCTGCTTGTTGCACCACTATTTCTGCACTATTCAACGCCCGAACTAGCACGTCATGAGCGCGGGGATCTTTAATATTACCCAGTGAAACTGCGGCACTGAAGCGCACCAGCCATTCGGTGTCTTCGTAAAAAGCCCGTACTAGTGGTTCAAAGGCTCTTTGATCGCCTAAGTAGCCCAACGCTCCAGCTGCATCAGCGCGAATGCCGTAGTCTGGATCAGCCTCTAGCAAGCGCACCAAAATTGGATAACATTCGTCTGTGTGCTTAATGCCGAGGGCGAACACTGCCATTGAGCGAATTTGCAGAAGTTCGTCGTTCAACACTTTTTTAATCAACGGTACAGCATCAGCAGAAGGAATTCGGCGGAGAGAGGCGAGAGCCAACATGCGATCGCGCGAATCAGGGCTTTCTAACTGAGCAGATATTTCTTCTAGGCTAGGATAACCCATGTAATTAATAATGCGTCTTTTACTTATCTTAATTTACTCATATCTTGCACTAGACATCGGCGAATAGAATTCGTCGCTATACAGATAAAGTCCGCCTACGCGGACTATTGCAAGATCAAGGGTTTTGAACCTGCGCTCGTCAGGTTTTGCGGAGCCGGAGACGCTCCGCCTCCGGTTTGTCTAGCCTCAGACTTTAGTCTGTAGGCATATCAGGTGCAAGATATGAGTTTACTAATATCACTTGCTGCGTACCGATACAATACTTTTCGCTGAGGAAAGAAGGTACAAGATAAAGCCCTTTGTAGAGCGATAAGAGAAAAACAATACTGTTGAAGTCTGTTTGTAACGCGCTTATTTCATTATCGCCAATTCCAATAGTAAGAGTATATAGTAGAATCGCTACGCTGAAACCTATATGTAGTATGTAATAGCAATCAGAATTGATTAGCAGCAGGATTTATAAGGAGATCCGGTTTGAACACAGACAAATTTGCTCAACAGATACAGGATGTGCGGCAGCGTGCGGCTGAGATGCAAAGACGTACCAATGAATCGCCTACACAGCAAGATTTACTGGCGGAAGCTCTTGAGGATTTCCAAACCACGTTAGAAGAATTACACGTATCTGAAGAGGAGTTGCGTCAGCAAAACGAGGAGCTGACAGCTGCTCGTGCAGCGGTGGAAGCAGAACGCCAGCGCTATGCAGATTTGTTTGAATTTGCACCGGAAGCTTACCTAGTGACAGATATCAAAGGGACAATCCAAGAAGCAAATCGCGCCGCCTCTAAGCTGCTGGACGTTTCGCAGCAGTTTATGGTAGGCAAACCGCTGAACCTCTTTTATGCCTCAGCAGCGCACCAGACATTTCTCTCCCAGCTGAGTCTGGTGTGCTCTAGTAACCACGTCCAAGAGTGGGAAATGCCTCTACACACACGTACAAGTGCTTTCTTTCATGCTGCTTTGACTGTGGCTGCTGTCCGTAACCAGGAAGGCAAGCCGATAGCGCTGCGTTGGCTAATACGTAACATCTCCGATCGCAAACGAGCAGAGGAGGAATTGCAGGAATCAGAAAGGCGCTTTCGCCAACTTGCAGAAAACATTCATGAAGTTTTCTGGATGAGTGATGTTAGCAGAACCCAGATGCTCTATGTTTGTCCAGAGTATCCAGAATTATGGGGTCGGACTCGTCAGAGTTTGTACGAGCAGCCCAAATCATTTATCGATGCTATTGTGCCAGAGGATCGCGATCGCGTCATTGCTTCCCTCGAAACCCAAACCGCTGGAGTTGTAGAAATAGAGTACCGGATTGTCAGACCCGATCAATCAATCCGCTGGATACGCGATCGCAGCTTTCCAATACATGATGAAGCTGGACAAGTCTACCGCCTCTGTGGTCTGGCAGAAGACATCACTGCATACAAGCAAGTAGAAGAGTCACTGCGACAGCAAACAGCGCAAGCGCGCCTTTTAAGTGGCATGTGCTTAAGCATCCGCCAATCTCTTAACCTAGAAGAAATTCTTAACACCACTGTTAGCGAAGTGCGGCAATTTCTCAATTGCGATCGCGTAGTCATTTTTCAGCTTCAGCTAGACAGTTCCCTTGTAGTAGTCGAATCGGTTGCTCAGAACTGGAAGTCAATGCTAAATATGACTGTCCAAAACACCAACTTTGAGCAAAATTATCTTCCCTTATATAAACAAGGTCATATCTACGTTATAGAAAATACTGATACAGCTAATTTAGACTCTGCTTACCTCAATTTAATAGATCAGTTTCAGGTTAAAGCTAAATTAATAGTTCCTATCCTGCAACAGGAATCAGAAGACACTTCATCCAATTTATGGGGACTATTGATTGCCCACAACTGCGCCGCACCACGCCAGTGGCAACCGAGTGAAATTGAGCTACTCTCATCATTAGCAACTCAGGTCGCGATCGCAATTCAGCAGAGCCTTTTGTATCAGCAAACCCAACAGCAAGCCCAGTACGAACAAGCTCTCAACTCATTTATCAGCGCTATCCGCAAAACTCTTGACTTAGAAGCTATTTTTGCGATCGCAGCCCAGGAAATCAAGCAGTTATTGCACGTTGACCACGTAGAAATCCACCAATATCTGCCCAGTCGTCAGATGTGGTTATCTGTTGCAGGTTATCAGATACGTCAGGATAATTTGGGCAATTTGGGCATAGAGATTCCAGATTTTGACAACGAGATTAGTCGCCAGTTGAAGCGGTTTGAAGTCGTGCAAATTGACGATACAAATACCTTAGAAGACGCGGTATCGCAAGAATTAACCCAAATGTATCCCGGTGCGTGGTTGTTAGTGCCATTGCAATTTCAAGATGCTCTCTGGGGGAGTTTGTCCTTGATGATTTCAGGTCGGTACTACTGGCGTGAGTGGGAGGTGGAACTGGTTAAGGCGATCGCCACCCAACTAGAGATTACTATTCAGCAAGGTCAGTTTTACCAGCAATTAAGTACGCTCAACAACAACATCGAAGGTCAAGTTCAGGAGCGTACTGGGGAACTGCAACAAACAATTCAGGGACTCGAACAACTAA
>JBGTCQ010000038.1:0-22463 GCA_041748755.1 Chroococcidiopsidaceae cyanobacterium
CTAGGTCACAAAGCCCGAAAAAGTTGTTGGATCAGGTGCGTAATGCTATTTAGGGCAAGTATTACTGATTCTGCAAAAAGAAAAGCGATCGCCATAGCAGCTAGATAGTCACGATTGGTTTTGTACCTGCAATCTGCGGCATTACACGACCAATAACGCTGGCTCGTGCATATCCCAAAGCTTTAAGTGATGCCAAACAAACATCAGCTTCTTCAACTGGTATAGCAGCTAAAAGACCACCAGATGTTTGCGGATCGAATAGTAGAGAATAGTTTGGATGATGCTGATTATCCAAATTTGAAATATAACGTGAAGCCCGCAAGTTTTCTAGCTGAAGTGAGCTAACAATTCCCTTTTTTACTGTCTCTCGCGCACCCTCTAGCATCGGAATGGCTTCAAGTTTCAACTCAATTCCCACAAGTGATGCTTTAACCATTTCCATCAAGTGTCCCAGTAGTCCAAAACCTGTAATATCAGTGCAGGCAGTTGCTTTGTGTTGCAATAAACAAGCAGCTGCCGCTTGATTCGACAACAGCATTGATTCAACAGCATTATCAATCCAATAACCTTTTGCTTGTCTCTGCATAGCAGCAGCAAATAGTGTTCCAGTCCCTAGTGCTTTGGTGAGAATCAACACTTGTCCTGGTTGCATACCGCCTTTTTTTAACAACTTGTCAGGATAAACCAAACCATTGCAGGATAACCCAAATCCCAGTTCTGCTCCCTCGGTTGTATGACCACCAATGAGGGGTGAATTAGCTTGGTTCAGCACCTTTACAGCGCCTGATAATAGCTGGTAGAGTGTTTCTTCAACTTTTGGCTCTAAGGCATAGGGAATGGTAGCGATCGCTAAGGCACTCTGAGGCACTGCTCCCATTGCAAAAATATCGCTCAGGCAGTGATTAGCACTAATTTGACCAAAAATAAACGGGTCATTAATTAAAGCGCGAAAATAATCAATTGTATGCACCATCAGTTGACCTGCTGGCACTTGCACTACAGCCGCATCATCGGGAGCATCCAGACCAATTACAATATCCTTTCTATCACTCCAGCTGGGTTGTTCCTGCTTAATTCTATGCAGGACACGCTCTAAAACTGTACTCCCCACCTTAGAGCCACACCCAGCACAGCGCATCATAAATAGTTTTGAGTTTTGAGTTTTGAGTTTTGAGTTTTGGGTTTGAAAGACCTCAAGGTTGACGGCTTGTTCTGGCATTTCTGGTAAGTTGCTGAAGCGTTGCATGAATTGGCGATCAATCCAGTCTTTCCAGCGCCATAACAGCTGGGAAGAACCTAAGCCAAAAGATCCTCTTGTGGCAATCGCTCTGCCATCTCCTGTCCCAATTAAGCTTAAATATTGTTTCTGCGGCTGATACGGCAATAGACGTTGTCCTAACAAGCTCCGCCGCAAGTTCTCAAACAATGGCTTACCTTGGCGCACGGCAAACACTCCGGCTTTAGGACGCGGATAATTAACCATTGCGGCAATGTCACCAGCAGCAAAGACATCGGGATGAGAAACAGATTGCAAGGTGTCGTGTACTTGAATAAAACCTTGTGCGTCAGTTGTTAATCCACAGGCTTTTAACCAATTGGGTGCTGATGCTTGTGTTACCCAGAAAATGCGATCGCACTCAACCTTTAAGCCAGATTCACAGTTAATTTTGTGCGGTTGAACTTTAGATACTTTTTCCTGAAGATGCAGTTGAATTCCGCGTTGGGTCAAAATTTCTTGAAAGCGGCGGCGCACCCACGAACTATAATGGGGCATCAATTCAGCATCGCTATGAAATAAGTGAATTTGGACATTATTCAGCGGCGGCTGCGCGGCTTTGAGTATCTGATGCAGATGAGCTTGCATAGAGAGTGCCAATTCAACACCGCCAGCACCTCCGCCTACAATCCCAAGGCAAATAGGTTGTTGAGGTGTAGAGACGTTGCATTCAATGTCTTTACATAGTTGATTCCACTGTGCTAATAGTTGAGGAACTGGTTTAGCCGGAATTGCATATTCTGCTGCACCTGGTACGGTTAGCGTGGCTGGGGTACTGCCAATATCAATGGACAATACATCAAAAGCTACAGGCGGACGGTTAGCACAGAGGACTTTTTTGGTTTCTAAATCTAGACCAATTACTCGGTCAACATACAGTTGTGCCTGGGCAAATTGTGCCAAGCGTAGCAAGTCAATGTGGCATTCATCGTGACTGTAGAAGCCTGCTACATGACCGGGTAACATCCCAGAATAAGCTGTGTCTGATGCTTCCGTAATTAGTGTTATGCGTACTCCTGGCAGCGGTTTCATGCCAAACGTTCTTAGCACAATGGCATGGCTATGACCGCCACCAATCAGCACTAAATCTTTGACTATTGGCTGTGTTTGCTGCATCTAAGCTAAGAACAGTTCTTTCACGTTCCGGTTACACTACATCGTAAAGAATAAGGGTTGTTTCTTTGCTGAAAATCCTCTTTGCAGACTGCTACAGCTAAACACTTACCAGTTGAAACACGTACTGACCTAAAGCTCTACCCGCAGCTAGTCCGTCTGCGTTTGCTGACTGAAAATGAATCCCACCATAAATGCGGCTCATACCAGCTTCATCTGCTGCCTCCGTGAAGCTATCAAAGGAGCGAATCACACCAGGTAATCCAATAGAATTAGTGGTGAAACTGATGTCACCGAAGAAAGAAGTTAGTACTGCGTCGGCGGCACCACTAAACGTACTGTGTCCAGAGACATATTCGGAGAAGGGTGGAGTCACAAGCAGCGGAGTCCAAGTGGGATCAGCAACTGTATTTGGATTACCGTCCGTGTCGGCTTGCTGAATCGCCGTAACCGGACGCCAGAAGTTGTACTCGTACTTGGCATCCCAGGCAACAATTCCGGCATCAGCCTCGGCAATGTTCAGTAGCGCAAACAAACGCGCATTTTCTGATAGGGTATTCCCTTGAGCTAAGGAGACACGTTCTGCAATCTGGTTCCAGTGTCCTGGCGGGGTAAAAGTGCCTGAACCATCTGCCCAGAACTGGGCAATTTCGGTCTGCTCTGCTGTGCGGGTTGTACTGTTAAGACTGCCTAACTCTTTGACTTGATTGAATTCCACTGTGTATTCAGCACTATCTAAAGCCGGAGGACCATCTGGGCGGAACTGGGAGCCACTATTTATCCCAAAGGGGCTTACATTAGGCCACTGTGGTAAAAGCGCTGGAAGAAATCCTGGTGGAGTCGGTTGCCAATCACCAGGCTCAGTTCCAGGAACATAAGAGACATCGTTGCTTGATCCATCCGTACTCCGCCAGCCCGATACTAGATCGGCAACAAATTGACCCAAGGCAATACCATAGTTCTCAGCCTGACCGTCGGGAACCTCTGCTAGAGATGACCCTAGTTGAATGTCAAATGTAGCAGTTTGGGTTGGGTCTGGGTACAAGTCGACCAAAAGGCGGTGAGCAGCAGTAGCCGCGGCAGCTTTACGTGACACTCCTTCTGGAGCTACTGCGTCTATATAATCCCTATAGTCACTACGTAGCTTGTCAATAACAGAGACGGCAGCATAGATTCCCGTATGAACCATTGCCATGTTTCGCGCTGCCACTGGAGGCGCTGTTTTGTCAGTTGCGATAGCATTTAAGAGCGTTGCATTCCAATCGAGCACAACGTCAGTTCCTTTTGCAGAAACACGGGTGCTGACTAAGTTGTTTTCGTTGCTTTCAGCGATCGCGTCGTCTACATCAATATTGGCAAGTAGATAATAGGCTCCTGGTGCTACACCCTCTGGGTTAGTAAAGTCTAGGGTGTAAGTTTTGGATAGACTCGACGACAATTTAAACTTTGGGCGCTCCAGACTGTTGAGCATCTGATCATTGGAATCAAGGATGGCATCGGTTGATGCAAACAGATCGATCTCTAATGGTCCTGTAGCTCGTTGATCGCCTTGATTTGTGACAATAAGCCTTACTTGCCCCTGATTACCCGGAGCAGTTGTCTCTGGCAGTTTAACTTTACCAAACTCACCACGCAGATCTGGTAGATGATCTGTCTTTTGATTCTCTGAAAGCGTAGTAGTTAAGAAATCGCTGCTGAGGCTGCCAACACGGGGACTATTCTCACTATTCTGGTTAGCAGAAAAGGTTTCTTTCTTAAGCAATCCAAGCTGAACCAGCTCAGAGCTAAATGAATCTCTGACACCAGAAGCCTTGAGGGTGCTAAATAAAGTTCTGAAGTCGGCGTTATCTAAAAAAGATCCAGCTAGAAGACTATCCCTTGTGGCTTCTAATCCTGCGACTAAACTAAGTGTACTATCGGTAAGCATCACCTTATGATTTTCCATAGTGAACCCCTCCTTTTTAGACACTAGTTAAATATTATTTTGCTTTGATTAACATTGAGACAACATAGCATTAAAGAATTGTGACAACATCGGAATTTGAAACTTAACTTGGACACAGCCCTTCAGACATCCCACGGCAGGCGGCATCGCTTTGCTGAGTTTTAGGCTACACTACATTTTGATATTGGCAAATCACAGCTTATAACCCCATGATTGACCTTTACACCTTCACGACACCAAATGGGCGCAAGGCTTCCATCATGTTGGAGGAAGTCGGTTTACCCTATAACGTCCACAAGATTGATATTACTAAAAACGAACAATTTACATCAGAATATATAGCGATTAATCCTAATAGCAAGATTCCCGCCATTATCGACCAAGATACTGGAATCACAGTTTTTGAATCTGGTGCGATTCTGATTTATCTAGCTGAGAAAACTGGCAAATTTCTGCCAACTGAGCAAAAACAACGCTATCAAGTGCTGGAATGGCTGATGTTGCAGATGGGTAGTGTGGGACCAATGTTTGGTCAACTCAACCACTTTAAGAAGTTTGCACCAGAAAAAATTGAGTATGCGATCGCCCGCTACGAGAAAGAAACTTTACGCCTTTACGGTGTATTAGACAAGCAACTGGCAGACAATCAATTTATTTGCGGTGGCTACTCAATTGCTGACATTGCTACCTATCCTTGGGTTGCTGTATATGAGTTTCAAGGATTAACACTAGACGATCATCCCAACCTTAAGCGCTGGGTTGAAATGTTGCAGGAACGTCCCGAAGTCCAACGCGGTATGGCTGTACCAGCTTAAATTGCTAGCTACAGAATTTTTCGACGCAGCGGACGAATATCTCTACACCCATTCCTAACGCTGTTTCATCAAAATCAAAGCGAGGATGGTGGTGGGGATAAGCTAAATTCTTGATTGGGTTAGCAGAACCTAAGAAGAAATAGCAACCAGGTATTTCTTGCAGGAAAAATGACATATCCTCGCCACCCATAGTTTGACATTCTGGAACAATTCCAACGGGAGTTTCTATCACTTCTGCTACTACTGAACGCACCAATTCAGCCATGCCAGAATCATTAATTACAGGCGGGTAAAGTCGCCAATATTCTAAGTCATAAGTAGCACCGTGACTCTGGCAAACTCCAGCAATTATTTGCTCTATTCGTTGTCCAAAGTAACCTGCAAAAGTAGGGCTGAAATAGCGCACAGTACCACTTAAACGCGCCGTATCAGCAATTATATTGTTCGCCGTACCAGCATGAAGTTCGCCGACAGTAACTACGGCAGCTTCTAAAGGATTGACATTCCTCGCCACAACCGTTTGCAAAGCATTTACCACTTGAGCAGCAACTACAATTGAATCAACAGTTTGGTGCGGCATTGCACCATGTCCTCCTTTGCCCAAAATTGTACAGGTAAAGCATTCAACAGCTGCCATCAATGCACCACTACGAATACCTACTGTCCCAAGGGGCAAATTATTCCACAGATGCAAACCAATAATTGCATCAACATTACACAGCACTCCAGCCGCAATCATTGGCTGTGCGCCGCCTGGCCCTTCTTCTGCGGGTTGGAAGATAATTTTTACTGTTCCCTTAAAGGTATCTCGGTGCTGAGAAAGGTAGTAGGCTGTAGCGAGTGCGATCGCGGTATGTCCATCATGACCACAAGCGTGCATGACTCCATCATGCTGCGATCGATAAGGCACCTCGTTTTCTTCTTGGATTGGCAAAGCATCCATATCCGCCCGAATCGCCAATACTTGTCCAGACTTACCACTGGAAATTGTGGCAACAATCCCAGTTTGAGCAATGCCAGTTTGATGCTCAATTCCCCATTCTTGCAACTTTTGGGAGACAAATTCAGCTGTCAGGTGTTCTTTGAATCCCAGTTCAGGATGTTGGTGTAGTTGCCGCCGCCACTCTACCACTTGAGGCTGCAATGCTTTGATTTGCGATCGCACACGAGATAAGTCAACAATTAGAGGATTGGAGGAAGTGGCAAGCATTTTTGTTTTAAAACCTCAAAATTTACTTAAACAGGCAATAGTCTCTCTATATCTAAATTTGACGCAACTTGAGCTAATTTATCCAAATCAGTTTGGTTATCTAGATAAGGCAAGCAGCCTAAAACTGGTGTATTAGTCAGTGATTGAATTAACTGTAGGGGTGTCCAGTCAGCAATTTCTGCATCTGTTCGAGGTTGAACACAATTGAGAATAATGCCTTTAAGGTGGACACAAGAAAGTCTTGCTAGAGCAACATTAGCAACTACTTGAGCGATCGCTCCCAATTTTACCGGAACCACCAACACCGTTGCTAGCCGCCAATGAGCCGCTAAATCTGCCACAGTAAATTCATCACTTACAGGCGTTCCCAATCCTCCAAGTGCTTCCACCAGCACCCAGTCTCGTGAGGCACGCAGTTTTTCAAAAGCTTGCCAGACAATTCCCAAATCCACATTGCGTCCTTCCCGTGCTGCGGCTATAGGAGGTGCTAGCGGTGCCTCAAAGTACAGTGGTGTAATTTCTGCTAAAGATTGCTCAAGAGCAAACATCTGAGTGTACAACTCGCGATCGCCTGTCCCCGCTTGAATCGGCTTCATAATTCCCAAACTACGCGCAGACTGGTATTTCTGCCAATAGGCAGCCAATGCTGTAGTCAAAACTGTTTTCCCTACCTCGGTATCAGTTCCCGTAATTAATAGTGCGTTTACAATCATATTTAATAAATCAGCTTTGTACTGCTAACAGCAGACTAATCAAACCAGCAATTAGTTTTAGTTATTAATAACTACTGTTCTAAATTGAGAACACTGACATCCAGAGTAAAGTCAGTATCTTGTTCTTGCTCGGCAATTACATCAATTTGATACTCACCACCGATAGGCACTCGCTCTTCCCAAGACAGTACTTTAGAAGCATTTTCCACAAGCTCACCATCGGGATTACGAATATCCAATGTCACTACGCCTTGAACAGCAACAGATAGTATTTGTCCCTCTGGAACATTGATTAAATAGCGTTTAATCTGCTGAGGAGTAGTTTGTCCAGCAATTTGCCTCGTCGTCTCACCAGGATTTAGGTTAATCGGTTCTACTTCAAAACTGGGCGCTACAGTAGGCATAGGTGTTGGAGTTAGTGTTGTTTCGACTGGGTTTTCTAAACTGAGATTAAGCTTATAGTTGCTGCGTTCAATTCCTTGAACAGGGCTTAATTGAATAGTGTAATCTCCAGTAAAGGGGAGCGTACCTTGGTAGCGCGTCATTCGCTCCGCTAAAGCATTAATTGGTTCTTGATTTGGTCCTAACACGGTTAGCAAAACACCCTCTTCTTCAAAGGTTGCACTTAACTGTTGCCCCTGGGCACCACTAAATATGTAGTCAACAGTTGTATTGGCTCTTAGAGTACCTTCAACACTAGTGACACCTATGACTAAGTTTAGGCGCTGACTGTAATTAATTGGTTCAGTACTGGGTGTGGTTGTAGGAGTAGGAGTAGGTGTTTCGGGGGGAGTGGGAGTGGGCGTAGGACTTTCAGAAATGATCGGTGAGGGAAACGATTGCGGCACTGGACGCTGATTGGCAAGGATATAACTTACCAGCGCCCAAGAACCAATGCCCGCAAGTAAAGCAACCAGAATTCCAATTGCGGCGATCGCCCAAGGATTATCCCAGATTTCGCGGGTGGGGGCAGGAATTACTTTAACAGGTTGATTGGTCCTGGTATTAGACTCAATTAAATCAGGGCGACGACCAATAGCAATTGTTTGATTAGATGATTCAGGGGTTCCAGGTTGGCGATTCAGGGTTGGAAGTTGCAGGTTATTTTGGTTGGGTTGGTGATTGAGTGCTTGGAGTACTTTAGCTACATCAGCCACAGATTGGTAGCGATCACCCGGCTTGTAGCTCAACATCCGATTCAATAACTGCGCTAGTCCAGGACTGACTTTTGCCCAGCGTTGCCAATTCCATGTCAGATGAGTGTCATCAAATAGTTCTTGTGGTTCTCGACCAGTAAGTAGCACCACACATGTCACTGCAAGCGCGTACAGATCGCTACTAGGATAAGCTCTTCCGGTTTGGATTTGTTCGCTGGGTGCATAACCCAATTTACCTACCGTTGTTGCCCCAAGCGTG
The DNA here is from genome assembly GCA_041748755.1 of Chroococcidiopsidaceae cyanobacterium. Classification (GTDB taxonomy): domain Bacteria; phylum Cyanobacteriota; class Cyanobacteriia; order Cyanobacteriales; family Chroococcidiopsidaceae; genus JAHHHE01. The sequence continues at coordinate 8,489 of JBGTCQ010000038.1, forward strand.
ATATTTGGCGATTGTAATCGAGTAGCCAATTCTTTGACGACACCGAAGTCAATCAACACCGCTTTACCATCGTCGCGCAAAATAATATTTTCTGGCGAGATATCCCGGTGAATAATGCCGCGAATGTGAAGATGTGCCAACACCGGCAATAGCTGCCGCAACAGCTGCAACACCTCTGCCTCCGCAAAAGTTTGATTACTAGTCCTGCGTTCATCTAGTAGCGTCCGGTACGTTTTGCCTTCAACATAATCCTGCACTAGAAATAAGCGCTGATCCTCCTCAAACGTCGCTCGGAACTGAGGAACTTGCGGGTGCTGAATTTGGTAGAGGATAGCTGCCTCTCGTTGGAAAAGCTCTTTTGACTTTTCTAGGGCGTATCCCGTTGGAATTAGCTCCTTCAATGCACAAAATTCGTTAAAGCGCCCGACATCTTCTGCCAGATAGGTGCGACCAAATCCCCCCTGGCCCAAAATCTTGATTAAGCGGTAGCGGTTTTGGAGGACAGTGCCAAGTGGAATAGGTGGTTGCATCGTCGATTAATTAACTTGACTAGAAGTAGGAATTGATTTTAAATAATACTTCTAACACTTTCTAACTTTATTTGTTTTTTCACGCCATCTGCTATTCTATGAAATGTGTATTGCTTGCATGCTTGCAGTGCAAGGTTAGTTTTTGTTTGATCAAGCTATAGTTTATTTTCTCAGTTTAGAATAAGTAATGTTACTTAAATTATTTAACAGCACAAAAACAAATTAAGCAGTGGGTTATTGCTATGGTAGTTGATTGCTCGATTTAGGCGTTGTCAATAAAATTTCATTTAAGCTTATAATTAAATTTCCTAAAGTTTTTGCTGTAACATTATTAAATCTGTAAATTGCAATGAAGGCGCTTCGAGGGTCTGCTGTGCTCCGTTCTGCAACTTTGACGCTTCAAACAGCTCCAACAGCGGGTGCTGATAGCAACCGCCTCAGACTGTTTTCTGGCTCTGCTAATGTACCCTTGTCTCAGGAAGTCGCTCGCTATCTGGGCATGGACTTGGGACCAATGATCCGCAAGCGGTTTGCGGATGGAGAACTTTATATTCAAATCCAAGAATCGATCCGGGGCTGTGATGTTTACCTGATCCAGCCAACTTGCCAGCCGGTGAACGATCACCTGATGGAATTGCTGATTATGATTGATGCTTGTCGTCGCGCTTCCGCACGGCAGATTACGGCAGTGATTCCCTACTATGGTTATGCTAGGGCAGACCGCAAGACGGCAGGGCGAGAGTCGATAACTGCAAAGCTGGTTGCTAACCTGATTACCCAGGCGGGAGCTGATCGAGTGATAGCGATGGATTTGCACTCGGCGCAGATCCAAGGCTATTTTGATATACCTTTTGACCATGTCTACGGTTCACCAGTTCTGATTGATTATCTAGCGAGTAAACAACTATCTGATATTGTCGTTGTTTCGCCGGATGTGGGCGGTGTTGCTCGCGCTAGGGCTTTTGCGAAAAAGTTAGATGAAGCACCGCTAGCAATTATTGATAAACGTCGTCAGGCTCACAATGTTGCCGAAGTGTTGAATGTAATCGGTGATGTATCAGGTAAAACAGCAGTCTTAGTGGACGATATGATTGACACTGGCAGCACTATTTCCGAGGGAGCTAAGTTACTCCGCGAGTCAGGAGCGCGTCAGGTTTATGCCTGTGCAACTCATGCGGTGTTTTCGCCTCCGGCGAGTCAGCGGCTGTCAGGTGGTTTATTTGAAGAGGTAATTGTCACGAACACAATTCCAGTTCCTGAAGACAACCGATTTGAACAGCTAACGGTGCTTTCTGTGGCGAATTTGTTAGGAGAAACAATCTGGCGGGTTCATGAAGATACTTCAGTTAGCAGTATGTTTCGCTAGTTTTAATGCAGGTTCAGCCCTCACAGTGCGCTAAAAACTGCTCTGGAACTAGCTTTAATTCCCCAGATTTGAAGCGGTTAACGGCTACCCAAAGCGCTGTTTTTTCTCGCTTTCCTTCAGCAAAAACTAGCTGCTCTAATTGGTAAAATTTAGGGTCAACAAAATCACATTGATAAATTTGCAGGATTTCATGACCTTGCTTACCATTAAAGACAAATAGATTTTCCAGACAGCCAAGATAGCGAATATTTATTAATTCTGCCTGGATTTCTTCTTGAAATTCTCGCTGCAAAGCATCGCGGCTAGTTTCACCAAAGTCAACACCGCCGCCCATTGCTCGATAAAAGGTTTGTTGCTTGACTGGGTCGTAGCCTTCGGAGATAAAGATGCGATCGCCGGAGCGAATCAGTCCCAAAGCTAAGACCCGAATTTCACCTGGGTTGTGCATTATTCGCTAATTTTCGTCATAAGTAAAGCTGGGACGGCTTTCGCTATCCTCTATAGACCAGTCTTCATTCTCGCCACCAATGTACAGGCGCTCAATGTTGACATATTCAAGACTCATCTGTTTAAGGGCGTTGATCAAAATATCAAGAGCGATCGCATCACTCGTTCCTAAGTCAAACCAGCAACGCGCCCACGTATCTTGATACTCAAATTCACCCATATTATGCATAACCGCCATCAAGCTGTTATCAGCCCGCTGCTCGTCAAAATCCATGTAACTAATATCAAGTCCCTCGTCCTGAACCTGGAGATTTTCGGCATTAAATGCTCCCAGTTTGCCCAAGAAAAACCAGGAGCTAAATACCTCTGAGACATAGCGCTTTTCTAAATCGGAAGGAACGGTACTGAACTCCAGCCAAATCCACAAATCAAAAGGATTAAACTCACGGAATTGGATATGCATATTTTTTTCTAACAATTAAACAAGAGTGAGGAGACAGAAGAGGACAAGGGGACAAGGAGATGGGGGGACAAGGGGAAGATTGATGTAGAACTTCCTATTTCCCCTCCTCTCTTCTCTCCCGGCTCTTCATTACTGTCCAGGTTTGCTAATACGCTCAACGGTTTTTCTCCGCTCCCGCTCAATTTGTTTAACTAAATCCTGGGGAAGTTGAGCTTTCTTGGTAATCGCTTTGTCGAAATTGCTTACAGCCTCATTCAACATAGAAGGATTATTTTGTTTTTTACCTTGTTCCGCTAAAATTTGGGCTTTGAGATAAAATAGCTCCGGGTTATTGGATGTAGCTGATGTAACTTTTAGAGCATTTTCGACAGCTTGCAGTGCCTCTGGGTACTGGTCTAAATCCCGATAACCAACAGCCAGACCACGGTAAGCTAAGTACCGGGGTCCAGCAAATTTTTCTAAGCGAGCGATCGCCTGCTCTGGGTTAGAAAAAGGCAAATTGACTGCTAGCATTAAATCCATGTAGCCCCGGATTAAATTAAGTTCTGGATCGCTCGCTGAAACTGCTTCCGCTTTGTCTAAATATTGGTAAACTCGGCGCAACTCAGATAAAGCTTGAGGCATTCCCTTTACAGTACCCTCACGACTCACAACAGCAGCACCTTGCAAGAAATGACCTACAGCAGCATATAGATTGCCGCGCAAGGGGTCTGTCTTAATCATTTGCTCGGCTGTTTCTAAGGTTTTTTTGCCGTAAGATTCAAGTGAATCGAAGTCTTCATTTAAGGTATATGCTAAAGAGGCGCTCATTGCATAAGCTAATGGTTCATTAGGCTCAGTTGATTGTGCTTGCTGGAGGTAACTCTCTGCTGCTTGGTAGTTACCCTCCTCGAACATAGCTTTAAAAGCGGCTTCTGTTTTGTCCCCAATCTGGCGTTGATTGGCTTGACGAAAAGGATCAGCTGCCCAAGTTAGACTAGCCCAAAGGCTGAATGTAAGGGTTGCAGTGGTTATTACACTGAACATTCGTTTAGAAGCAGAAAGATTTCTCATAGTTACCCTTAAAGAACTCCGCTATGAAGCAAAACGTTAAATACTACCAATGGAACTAATTTAAACAGTGTAGGCTTAGCCCGCCGCAGGCATCGCGCTTCAAGTTCATCCGATAGAAATGGATTTGACATATTTTGACAGTGATGCTTCTAATAGGTTACACCTGGGGGGCTGTTTACTCGTTAGCGCTCAGTTTGCCAAAATAAGATCAGAATGGGTATTACAGCTTAACTATCTATGAGCTTTTAATCTCTACGCTTGTTCCCCAGTTGCGTTGAGCAAGCTCAAAGCAGCCGGAGGAGTCTCCGGCTGACCGTTGAGTGTAGTTAATCAATTATTCCTTTATTTTGTAATACTTTACGGATGCTCTATCTCAAAAACTTGGTTTATCATCCTCCAGCTAGCCCAACAGCGATTCTAAAATCTATTAACCTGGAATTAGCACCACAGCAGTTAGGGCTGATTATTGGACGGAGTGGATCTGGCAAAAGTACATTACTAGAAATTTTATCTGGACTAGTCGAAACAACAACGGGCAGTATCTACTGGCGTGACCAAGAACTTATTCCTGAACAACTACAACAGCTAGGCGGATTAGTGTTTCAGTTTCCAGAGCGGCATTTCTGTGGCGGCACAATTTTAGAAGAATTGCGTTTAGGACATCCAGAGTTAGGCTCAGAGCGAGTCAGGCAGGCTTTGAGCGAAGTGGGACTAGAGCATTTACCTTTACATGCAGCACCCCATGCTTTGAGTGGAGGGCAAATGCGGCGTTTGGCTTTGGCGGTGCAATTGATTCGTCAGCCGCATTTGTTGATGTTGGATGAGCCAACAGCTGGACTGGATTGGTCGATGCGTCGGCAACTGGTAAATTTATTGGCGAAACTAAAAAAGGATTGGACGCTACTTGTGGTCACTCACGACGCTGGGGATTTGTTAGCGATCGCCGATCAATGCTGGACGCTCAATCACGGTGAACTCAGCTCTGCTACACCTGACTCTGCCGAACCGCAATCTGTAGCGTGTGAAAATGTCTGAGACTGATACACCGCTGCTGCCTGAGATGACTCTATGGCAGGACTTAAATTGGCAACCCACTACTGAACAACAATACAAATTTCAGCGCCTTTATGAACTGATACTATTCGGCAACCGCCAACTAAATTTAACTCGGATTACTGAACCTGTGGAGTTTTGGGAGAAACATCTGTGGGATTCTCTACGGGGAATCGGGCCTTTTTTAAAGGAGGAAGCTCAAACTCTAAATTTATCCTTCAAAGTTATTGATATTGGCACAGGTGCAGGATTTCCAGGAATTCCGGTGGCGATCGCCTTACCCCATTGGACTGTAACGCTACTCGATTCAACCGGCAAGAAAATTACTTTTCTTAATACCTGCATTGCTCAGTTAGGCATTCAAAACGCTAATACTATAACTGGCAGAGCCGAAATAGTAAGTAAACAACGCTCTTATCAGCAATCTTACGATATTGCTCTAATTCGAGCTGTAGGTTCAGCCGCTGTTTGTGCCGAATATACTCTACCTTTCCTGAAGCTGGGTGGTTTAGCGGTACTGTACCGGGGTAATTGGACAACCGCTGAAACAGAAACTTTGCAAAGTGCTGTTGAGCGGTTGGGTGGCGTGATTGAGGCAACTGAAAGTTTCACAACTCCCTTGAGTCAAAGTATCCGTCACTGTCTGTATTTACGGAAAGTTACTGTTACCGAAATTTCTCGTCCAGTTCGTATAGCTACCTAGCGATTACTTTGTACTATTGCTTAATTCTGCTACTTGCCTAAGAAGGCGCCCAACTACATGCTGTTGCTGCATCTATAGCACTTTGCGCTTATCCTGGCATGAGCTTCATCATCAATAAGATGTGATTTTGACCAACTGTAAAGTCACATTTATTGAAGAGGCACTAATATGGGTGGAACGACTGTTTGTAAAATATAAAGCCTTTAACTGTATCACCATATACTATAGTAATTTTGCCGAGGTAGAAAACTGGATCAAACTTATTCATTAAAATTATCTTCAAACATAAATCAGTAAAATTACTCTGGCACACAAGAGTAGAGCGAACATTAATTTTATTTTGACTGCATTACTGTACATTCACGGCAGTAATTTTGCGGATATAGTGAACTGGATTAAACTTATTCATTGAAATTACTTTTAATTATAAATCAGTAAAATTACCCTTAGAGTTAGAGAAAAGTAAGCGTTAACTTTGTTTTGTTGTGTAAGGCTAAGTTGAAACGTCCGCTTTTTAGGTAATTCACCTTTGCTCTAAATTAATTATGTGCCTAAACGAGTTGATGTTGTAGCTCTATTTTTATCAAATTTACGTACAGAAATCGCGTAATGTTTCAACGCATCCTACCCTTTTTATGGCAATACTTCTCGGTTTGTCATGTTTAGCTCTCGAAGATCTCCCCTAGCCCCCTAATTCATCCGGGGTTGGCGGGATCAAGTCTTATCCGAAAAGTATTGGTTGGCAAACAAGATCTATTCCACTGTCTAAGCTCTCATCTACAAATATTACCAGTGGCTGGGGCTTTGAATTTTGATGCAAACAAATTTGTAGTCAAAATTATTTACAGTACAAATAGACCTCAAATACAATACACGCGTACTTTAGTTAAAGAGCATGTGTTCTGTGAAAAATATTACGCGTCGCAAATTTCTTAACTATGGGAGTGCAGCTGCCCTAGCCTCTGCTTCTACGATGGTCGCAGATCACGTCTCATCAGCCACCCCACCCAATATTCTGCTGATCATAGCGGATGATTTAGGTCAGCACATTGGCTGTTACGGAGACACGATCGCGCGGACACCAAACATAAATCGTCTTGCCACCCAAGGGATACGTTTTGTCAATAGTTACGTCACTCAGGCATCGTGTAGCCCGTCACGCAGCAGTATATACACGGGACTCTACCCGCATCAGACGGGTTTTCCCCTCCCCGAAAACAACCCAGTTGGACAGATTGGGCTTGCTTATCCAGGTAGTGGATACGCGATGAATCCAGCGGTGGTAACTATGCAGCAGCTATTTAAAATGGCTGGTTACCGCACTGGACACATCGGCAAGCTGCATGTATACCCCGAAGCTTCCTTTCCCTTTGATTACAGAGGTCCAGATCCCACAGCCACACGCGATATTGAATTAATAGCACAGCGTGCAGGGGAATTTTTAGTACAGCAGCCGCAACAGCCGTTCTTTTTAACGATGTGCTATTTTGACCCACATGAACCCTACTTCACTCAAGTAAAAGACTATCCGCAACCGCCTTATGGTCCCTCGGAAGTGCCACCTTTCCCTTGGATAGGCACCGCAGACACACCAACTCTGCGCGAGAAGATGGCTGGGATGTACAATGGCATCGCTCGTATGGATGCAGGTGTTGGGATGCTGCTCAATAAGCTGACACAGTTAGGGCTTTCGGACAACACAATAGTGATCTTCACTGGTGATAATGGTCCCTATTTCCCTAGAGCAAAAATTACTTGTTATGAAGCGGGCTTGCGTGTTCCCCTGATTGTGCGTTGGCCGGGTCAGATTAGCCCAAAGGTCAATAATTCGCTGGTGTCAACCGTTGATATTCTGCCAACAGTATTACGGGCTGCTAGCTTGAGCGTACCCCAAAATTTGGCGGGGCGATCGCTCATGCAACTGTTCCGGGGAAACACAACAGGTTGGCGGCATGTTCTTTGCGCCGAATACACTAGCCACACACGGGCAAACTTTAGACCACGCCGCTGCATCCGTGGTAAGCGCTATAAGTACATCCTGAATCTTCTGCCAGAGCGGATGCCAAACCGGAAGGCAGAAGAGCTTTATGATCTTGCAACTGATCGATACGAGTTTAACAACCTAGCTGGAAATCTGAACTATCAAGAGCGCAAGGAGTTTTTGTTTAGGGAACTCTCGACATGGCGTCAACAAACGGCTGATCCTTTACTTGACCCAGCAGTGCTTGCAGCAATGGAACAGGAACATTATAGTCCCTAGGAATACAGTTCAGCCCAGGCAGGCGATGATCACCTCACTAATCATCTTTAACCCGCTTTGATTGCTTGCTCAACCCGTTTAATCTCATTCCAGTTGACAACAATTCCACCAAGCACTCAAATAATCAGCGCGACAGTTATGGTACTTGAGATAGTAAGCATGTTCCCAATCGCTACTCATGAGCGGCTAGTTACTGTCAAATTTACTTAACTATTAGTGCGGACTATCTACGCCCAACCGCTATCAAAACGTTTATCACTAGCAGAATTGGGAGCTTCAGCTAAGTTAACCATCGACCAAGAACTTAACAAAAATTACGTCAAAGCTGGTGACAAGATTTGAACTTGCGACCGGCTGATTACAAATCAGCTGCTCTACCCCTGAGCTACACCAGCGTATTGTCTAATATATCAAATGCCGGGATTCCCTAACAAGTTGCCAGCAATAAACTTAGAGCCAGAACGGGGGAACCGCTTTATTGTCCTACTAAAAACAAGCGTGATGACAATTTCTAGAGTGGTAATCAAGAAATAAAAGCGCTAAACGACTGGGCTAAGCTAAAAAAATTTGGTAGGGTTTTATTTTAAAACACGACTGATCGCGGATAAGCATGGCAGCGTTAAAAGGACGGGATTTATTAAGTCTGGCAGATTTAAGGGCAAATGAAGTTCAAGAGCTTCTGCAATTGGCAGCGCAACTCAAATCTGGGGAGATCAGCTTGCGTTGTAATAAAGTTTTGGGACTGTTATTCTACAAAGCTTCCACCCGAACGCGAGTCAGTTTTTCTGTGGCAATGTATCAGCTAGGTGGGCAGGTGATGGATCTTAATCCCGATGTTACCCAAGTCAGCCGCGGTGAACCAGTGCAAGATACAGCGCGAGTTTTGGATCGATATCTGGATATTTTGGCAATTCGGACATTTGAGCAACAGCAACTCCAAACTTTTGCCCACTATGCCAAAATTCCAGTTATTAATGCTTTAACTGATTTAGAGCATCCTTGTCAGATTTTGGCAGATTTGTTGACAATTCAAGAGTGTTTTGGTGAACTTGGTGGGTTGACTTTGACTTATTTGGGCGATGGGAATAACGTTGCTCACTCGCTGCTACTAGGTTGTGCTTTAGTGGGGATGAATGTTAGAATTGCCACACCGCCTGACTTTGAGCCTAATCCCGCGATTGTAGAACAAGCACAAGTAATCGCCCGATCCCAAACAGAAGTAATGGTAACTCATAATCCCGTGGCAGCAGTTTCGGGTGCTACTGTACTTTATACCGATGTTTGGGCAAGTATGGGGCAAGAGGCGGAAGCAACTTCTCGAATTCCCCAATTTCAGCCCTATCAAATTAATCAGCAGCTGTTGAGCATTGCCGATTCAAAAGCAATTGTTTTGCACTGCTTACCAGCCCATCGCGGTGAAGAAATTACTGATGGAGTTATGGAAGGTTCTCAGTCACGCATCTGGGATCAAGCAGAAAATCGACTTCATGCCCAAAAGGCTTTGCTTGCAAGTTTATTAGGGGCTGGAGACTAGGGACTGCCTCAAGTCTTTAATAATTTTTTGCTATTAAGAGCATTTTGTAGTACGAATGTTCTATATACCTTTTTGTGCACATGCCAACAAATATTATGGAACCCCTGACAGAAGCTCAACAACAATTGTATGACTGGCTAGCAGAATACATTAGGCAACACCAGTATTCGCCTTCAATTCGGCAGATGATGCAGGCGATGAACCTCAAGTCACCAGCGCCGATTCAAAGTCGTTTGGAACATCTACGCGCTAAAGGATACATTGAATGGACAGAAGGCAAGGCGCGGACGCTTCAGATTGTGCAAACTGGAAGGGCTGGTGTGCCAATATTGGGTGCGATCGCCGCTGGTGGTTTGCTTGAACCGTTCACAGATGCTGTAGAACAATTAGACTTTTCTAGCTTATTTCTCCCACCCCAAACATTTGCTTTACGAGTAATAGGCGATAGCATGATCGAAGACTATATCACCGAAGGTGACGTTGTCCTGATGCGCCCAGTGCCAGAACCAGATCAGCTAAAGAATGGCACTATTGTTGCGGCAATGGTGGATGGACATGGCACCACATTGAAGCGCTTTTATCGCTTTGGCGATCGCGTTACACTCAAGCCAGCAAATACCAAGTACCAGCCAATTGAAGTTGCTGCGATGCAAGTACAAGTGCAAGGCGCACTTATTGGTGTCTGGCGAGATTACAATTAATAGTGAAGGTAATAAATATCACTGTGGTCACACTTTGAATTAAGCGTGTTGAGTCGATCTCGATGTATTTGAAGCAGAATCAAGCATTGCGACTGCCCTTAGAAGAACTTTCCGACTCGCAACCGAGATTGCGGAACTTACGAAAATTTTTAGTTGCTGCTGAACAAGGAAATTACCGAGTCAATTTACCCTTGTCGGGGTGTCCTAAAATACCACCGTCTATACAATTACGGCAGTACCAGCAACAAGCAGTCGCTAGTTGGTTCGCTAATAACGGCAGAGGCACACTGAAAATGGCTACTGGTAGCGGCAAGACTATTACAGCACTCTTTGTCGCTTGCGAACTATACCAACAAATCGGCTTGCAAGTATTGCTGGTAGTCTGCCCCTATCAGCATTTAGTCACCCAATGGGCGCGAGAATGCGAAAAATTTAGTTTACAGCCAATCCTAGCCTTTGAGAATGTCCACAACTGGCAAAGTCAACTCTCAACCGCACTGTATAATTTGCGTTCTGGTAGCCAGCCCTTTTTGACAGTCATCACCACGAATTCTACTTTGATGGGAGGCTTGCAGTCTCAGCTAAAGTATTTCCCAGACAAAACTTTAATTGTGGGAGATGAAGCGCATAATTTGGGCGCACCACGCTTGGAACAAAGTTTACCACGTGCGATCGGGCTGCGCCTTGCCTTATCTGCAACGCCAGAACGGTATTTTGATCAACAAGGCACCCAATTACTATTTGATTACTTTGGTTCCGTCTTGCAGCCAGAATTTAGCCTTGCAGATGCAATTCAGCAAGGGGCGCTAGTACATTATCTCTACTATCCCATTTTGGTGGACTTGACAGAAGCTGAAGCATATGTATATGCTCGGTTAACAACCAGAATTGGATGGGCATTGGCCTCTGAGGAAAACGGCGTAGATAATGATGCCCTAACATCATTATTAATGCAAAGAGCAAGATTAATAGGCGCAGCAGCAAACAAATTAAAAGCTTTGCGGCAGCTAATGACAAAGCGTTTGGATACTCATCACACCCTGTTTTACTGTGGGGATGGTTCTGTAGAGGGGACAGTGAGTGAAGAAAGTAACCGTCAGATAACATCTGTAGTTAAAATGCTGGGTGCAGAATTAGGTTACAGAGTTAATACTTATACCGCAGAGACACCTTCGGCACAACGCGAAGACTTGCGACGGCAATTTGAAAGCGGACAGTTGCAGGGTTTGGTAGCAATTCGGTGTTTAGATGAGGGTGTAGATATTCCAGCGATTCAGACTGCTGTAATTCTTGCTAGTAGCAGCAATCCACGCCAGTTTGTGCAGCGTCGGGGACGAATTTTACGTCCTTACCCTGGCAAAGAACGCGCCACCTTATTTGACATGATTGTCATGCCGCCAGAATTGGATAGACAAACTTGGGAAGTAGAACGCAATCTGCTACGAAAAGAGTTACGGCGATTTGTGGAGTTTGCCGACTTAGCTGACAATGCTGGAGAAGCTAGAACAAAACTGTTAGCGCTTCAGAAACAATACAGCTTGCTGGATTTGTAAAGCTGAGTAAATTAAAACATAACTAATTATAATATTTGCTACATTAAAGTTCTAAGTATGTAGAATAAATAAATCACGTCTTTACTCTTGTCAAGACGTGAACTTAGTTTTCTCGCACTTACGAAAATGTATTTTATATGACATACGAACAAAGTATGGATGATGTACAGGAGCCAATTACAAACGCTCCTCCACAAGTTCGTCAAATTATTGAGCGAGTGTTGCAAGCTGAAAAAGATAAGCTCTACATGAAAGTTCCGCGCAATATTAACGATGATGTCTTAAAAATTATCAAGGAAGAAGTGCAATGAAATTGATGTCAATTCGACTATGTAATTTTCGTCAATTTTACGGTAAAACACCAGAAATTGTCCTAGCGTGGGGAGAGCGTAATACTACAATTATTCACGGCAACAATGGAGCCGGAAAAACAACATTACTAAATGCATTTACTTGGGTATTATACGAGAAATTTACTCCTGCATTTACATCTATTGATAAGTTAGTAAATAAACGAGCAATTACTGAGGCTCAACCAGGACAACCAGTAGAATGCTGGGTAGAAGTTGCATTTGAACACGACAGCAAACGCTACCGATTCAAGCGGTTATGCCGTGCATATAACAATGGTGATATTGAGCATGGTAAAAGTGAATTGTATCCTTATGTAGCTGGAGATGATGGACGCTGGGCACTGTCACAGCAACTAGCAGAAGATATAATTGGTCGAATTTTACCTGAAACTTTATATCAGTACTTCTTCTTTGATGGTGAGCGGATTGAGCGGATTGTCAGGTATGACAAAAAGGCTGAGATTGCCGAAGCGACAAAGGAACTATTAGGAATAAAGGTATTAGATCGATCGCTAGATCATTTAAAGTATGCAAAAAAAATGCTGGAAGATGAACTTAAGGCGATTGGAGACTCTGAGACTAGAAAGCTGTTAAGGGAGCAGGAGGAATTAGAACAAGAAAGTGATAATTTATTAAGGCATCAAGATGAGATATCTAATGAGTTAATTAACCAAGAAGAAGTAAAAAAAGCAATAGGCGATCGCTTGTTAGAACTGAGTGGTGCTGAAGAGTTGCAACACCTACGAGATGAGCTTGAGCAACAACAAAAGTCAATTAGAGAACAACTCAAGCAAGCAAAAAACACGCTAAAAAGAGCTATTTCAACACGAGGATATACTGTTTTACTATCAGACGTAACAGTTGAATTCCGCAGCATTATTGACGGTTTGCGAGAAAGAGGCGAATTACCTACTGGAATTAAGCGGCAATTTGTTGGTGATTTACTGAACCAGGAACGTTGTATTTGTGGTGCAGAACTGTTAGAAGGAACCCATGCTCATCATCTAGTACAATCCTGGATGGATAAAGCTGGTTCTTCGGATGTAGAAGAAACAGCTATCCGTATGGGCGCTCAAGTAGATGAAATTGACAAACAAGCACCTGAATTTTGGCAGGAAGTTGATCGGCAGCAAGCTAATATCAATCAGTGGAGAACTGAAGTTTCTAGAATAGAAAACCAGCTAGATGATATTAAAGAAAAACTGAGAACTTATCCAAATGAAGATATTCAACAGTTACAACTCCGTTTGGATACAACAGAACAATCAATTAGAGAATTAATTTTGGAGCAAGGTGCGAATCGACAAAAGCTCGATAATCTAGCTGCTGAAGTTGAAGCAAAAGTCAAGCAGATTGCGAAGCACAAAATGAATGAGGAAAAGCAAGCTTTAGTTCAACGACGTATTACAGCGACTCAAGATGCTATAGAGCGGTTAACTCAAGTCAAAACCCGTCTAGAGTACCATTTTCGCTTGCTACTTGAAAAGCGTGTACAAGAGATATTTAGTCAAATTTCATTTACTCCTTACATACCTAAATTAAGTGATAAATATGAGTTGACGCTGATAGAAAATACGTCAGGACAAGAGGCAGCAGTTGCAGCTTCTACTGGGGAAAATCAAATTCTCAGCTTATCGTTTATTGGTGGCATCATTGACCGAGTACGTGAGTGGAGTGACAATAAGATGCTAATGGGACCTGATAGTAGCACGTTTCCAGTTGTAATGGATTCCCCTTTTGGCAGTTTAGATGTAATTTATCGGCGGCAAATTGCTAGAATAATCCCTAAATTAGCGAATCAATTAGTTGTTTTAGTTACTAAAACTCAGTGGCGGGGTGAAGTTGCCCAAGAGATCCAAAATTGCATTGGCAGAGAGTACGTACTTGCCTACAACTCTCCTAAGCCAGATTGTGAAGAAGATGTAATTGAAATAGGTGGCGATCGCTATCCTTTAGTAA
>JBGTCQ010000039.1:0-13425 GCA_041748755.1 Chroococcidiopsidaceae cyanobacterium
GAAGCCGAGGTGGGTCGAATTTGTGACAATGCCTCTGAACTTTCAGTTGAAGAATACATGGCGCTGGACAAGCTTATGGGGGCGCTGTTGACTGGAGATGTGGTAGCGCTACCCCGCAAACAGTTCATCAACGTTATGGAAGAGTTGGTACTGACGGAAGCGATCGCCCGTGTGGCAGAAATAGAAATTACTAGCGGTCATACCTTGGATGTCGGAGACATTGCCGCTTATGCCTTAAATCGCCTTCCCCCGTTGTATGCTACTACAGAAGAAGGGGCAAACTATCAGAGCCAGAGAGCTAGGGAAGAATTATACGAATTGCTTGCTCAACAAGTTGATGAAGCGATCGCCCGTAATTTGGATCGACCTGAATTTTATCCAGAACGTCAAGCAATCAGTAAAAACACTGGCAACGAACTGCTTAAAAATGTTAGTGCCTTACTCCAAGCTTACGCTCCTAGTTTTGAACAAAAACCTGATTTGGAGGGACTTGATTCCAGTTCTAATAATTGATTAACAATGACTGTAGTGGCATTGTTACATTAATCTGCTTTGATTAACGCCCTAAATTTAGGTAACTCTAAGCCTGCTAAAACTTCATAAAGTCTTAGCAGGTTTTTCATATTTCTGGGGATATTTTTAGGCACACTAGGAACAGAAAGATTATTAAAGCGTCTAGCCTAAAAACCACGAGGTATGGCAGAAAAGCAAAGATTTAAGGGATGTGAGGACAATGCTTGAGAAGCTATTATTAGCCGTTACGATTACACTTTGCCTTAACTTCTTTTTGGGAGTCCGTTTACCAAATACTACCACTTCTAGTTACCATCTAGCAGAAACGCCTACTTTACTAGTGAGGCTGCTTGATTAGCTTTTAGTGCAGAGCAAAAAGCAATATCCCAAAAGAGGATTATGGCTTCTGTCTCCTGTATTCTTTTATATATGAGCCAGTGCTAAATCTGGCACTAAGAGCGGGAACATCCTTTATATAGCAGTGTCTAATAAGAAGGGATGTTTCAGAGCCAGTGGCTTTTATGAGTCAATCAATTTCTGGGTCCTGGTCAACGGTTGAGGCAAATGTTCCTCAAGCGCCAGTGCAAGTAGACCAACTATCTAATTACGATTTAATTTCGCGTTGTCAAACTGGGCTGCGTCCAGAACGGGCTGCCTTTGCTGAGTTACTTCGTCGTTATCAGTCCCACGTTGATAAAGTTTTATACCACTTGGCTCCCGACTGGCAAGACCGAGCAGACTTGGCTCAAGAAGTCTGGATTCGGGTTTACCGAAATATTCAGCGCTTGAATGAGCCGATCAAGTTTCGGGGCTGGTTGAGCCGCATTGCTACGAACCTGTTTTACGACGAATTGCGTAAACGTAAGCGGGTTGCTAGTCCGCTGTCGTTGGATGCTCCTCGTGCAGTGGGAGATGGAGAAATGGATTGGGATATTGCCGGAGATAATCCCAGCCCAGAGGAAGAGTTGACAACACGAGAGTTCTATGAACAGTTACAGGAGGCGATCGCCGATTTACCAGAGGTGTTCCGCACTACAATCGTGCTAAGAGAAATTGAAGGGATGCCTTACGAGGATATTGCCGAAATTACGGGTGTTTCCTTGGGAACTGTGAAATCGAGAATCGCCAGAGCTAGGTCTAGGCTACAATCGCAGCTGCAAAATTATTTAGACGGCCGCTAAAGGAGTTTGACTGATGCAGTTAAGGTTGAATTATGCCTTAAAGAAGATTCGCCCAACGCCAGTAACTTTATGATTAATGAATATAGTAACTAACTGGCGTTAGTTGCCTCGCGTTCTGTAGTGTTTGATAGTTAATGTTAAAATGACGGCTGAGTTTGATCAACATAATAAACCTAATTTTTCAGAAGTACCAACGCTTAAGGGCTGCTGTACACTCAATCAACCAACCGATGAGATAAATATGCTGAAGCGCGATCGCTTCGAGTTACTGAGTGCTTACCTGGATGGGGAAGTAACGGCTGCGGAACGGAGGCAGGTAGAAGACTGGTTAGCAAATGAGCCGGAAGTCCAACGTTTGTACGCGCGACTGTTGAAGCTGCGTCAGGAGTTGCGGACGTTGCCAGTGCCACCAGCAGAACAATCGGTTGAACAAACGATTCAGCATGTGTTCCGTCGCATCAACCACCGAGTTCATCTGAGTGTTATTTGCGGGGGGACTGCGATCGCGGCGCTATTCATCGGCGCTGTCTCAGGTATACTCCCAGATCGTCAATTCGCCCAAATTGCCCAGTCAGCAAAATCGGTGATTGCACCTGGCGAAACCTTGATGGTTGCCTTGAATACCCCAGTTATAGAAATTCCCAAAGCAGCGGTAGCTGCTCCAGAAAACGCAACCACGCAGATTGAATATCCTGCTCAGCAGAGCAAGGACAATGTTAATTAGTTGAATTTATCTAGCTAATTAGACTTC
This sequence comes from Chroococcidiopsidaceae cyanobacterium, assembly GCA_041748755.1. Lineage (GTDB taxonomy): Bacteria > Cyanobacteriota > Cyanobacteriia > Cyanobacteriales > Chroococcidiopsidaceae > JAHHHE01. The sequence continues at coordinate 2,446 of JBGTCQ010000039.1, forward strand.
AAATGGATATAAGCCACAGCCACTCCACCAGCCATCAGGAAGGAAAACACCATTTAGGGAGTGAATCTGTTTTGGAGTCATTACATACACCCAGGCTAAACCGAGGGACACGAACGCTGGATTATAAGTCTCAATTAATTGCCGATTGTATTCATTTTCAGCGGCTAGTTTAGATGGAGCGAAACCTTCTAGCAGATCAAGTTTGCTTAAAATAGCGGTGTCGGCAAAAGAAAGCAAAAATCCTTTTACTAAGCTTTCTCCTAAAGTCATAGCTGGATAACCTGCTGGGAGGGCAAATAGTTTGCCAAATGCGACCGCTCTTTTTGCCTCCAACACCCGAACGCAGTAGTGTTGATGATTTGATTCTCCAGGTTTTAAGGTTCCATACACAAATATATTTAGAGTATTTAACACGCTACACCCATAAAACTTCTACAAAAAATTACTGGGTCTAGTTGCCACTTGAAACGAACCGCTAACTGAAGATCTCAGCCAATTGTCGTATCAGTGCGGCAACTAAACCCAGTTAAGTGATTTAGAAAGTGAGGTGCTTAAACCAAGGTTTTCGGCTTAACGCTTACCACGAACAGGTACTTTGTTCATGTAGTCAATATCAAAAGCAGAGACACGCTGAGCATAGTTTTGCTGAGGTGTAACAGCAGCTGCCATGTCGCGGTACTTGCGGGGGTCACCTTCACGTAGTTGCCGCTCTTGGTACTTGCGGGTGTAGGCTCTCTCCAGCGCGAAGCGCCAATCGGTTTGGACTGTGCCAGCTTGTTCGCGGAAGTCTTCACTGTAACGAGGAGTAACCAAGTTAAAGGGGCGACCCTCCATCCGCTTGCGCTGGTAGGGTACAGTGTTATCCCCAAACGCATCAGTATACTCTTCACTGTCTATCAGGGCGTCAACAAAGCCGTGGAAGCCCAGCGTTGCAGTTTTAATTGACCAAGCGATTTCTTCATCCTTGTTGTAAGCAGCCCGACCTAGCAAACGCTTGAGGCAGATATCTACAAGCCGATAGTTGTTATTAACCGAAACAACCGTTTCATAGAACCGCTGTGACTTTGCCAACTCCCGCATAAAGTCACGGACTGAAATTGAGCCATTTGCCAATCGCGTTTCCAGTGTAATTTGGCGGTTGAAATTGAGCGTTTCGTGCTCGCTGAAGACTTGACGATAAGCGGCCCAAACCAGCGCTTTCATTTCTGCTGGAGAATTCACGTCCTCCACTCGATAAATATACGGTGTGTCTTCGTTCTGGTCCGCCTTTCCAAAACTGCGAACCCGTTGGTTTTGGGTTGTGGGTTTGTATTGAAGCAACGGCAGTGCCATGCTGGAATCTCCCTTTAAATAAGGTTAAAAAATGTTTCTTGGATCTAGGAAGTCAGAAGTCAGAATGTCCTGAAAACTGATACCTCTATAATCGACTAGGAAAGGTAGCAGAGGGGTTGATAGAAACGGCTGCCCCTTGTTTATTATCCCGTGTCATGTCGGGAATTTGGATGTTAGCCGTCTGAACTCGCTGGGGAACAACTGGAGTTATGTTGAGAGAACTCGCCATATCCATAAAGTTACTCACATTGCCCCACTTGTAGCGCTCGGTTTCCAGCTTGTCGCGCCAGTAGTTCCCATAGCGAGGCGTTACCAGGTTAATGGGTCGGTCTTTGAAGCGCCGACGTTGATAAGGCACGGTCGTATCACCGAAATTGCTCTGATACTCCTCACTATCTACCAGGGCATCGACAAAGCGCCCCCAACCAAGAGTTGCGACTTTAATAGACCAGGCAATTTCTTCGTTTTTGTTGTACGAGTCGCGCCCTAGTAGCCGTTTGAGGCAGAGTTCAACAAGACGGTAGTTGGAGTTTGTCTCAACTACTAAACGACGGAATACCTCAGATTTTGCTAAGCCCCGGATGAAGTCGCGGACGCTAATGGCTCGGTTCTTCAGTTGGGATTCGAGTTGAACCTGGCGGTTAAATTGGAGGGTTTGGTGTTCGCTGAGGACTTGGCGGTAGGCAGCCCAGATTAAGTCCTGGATTTCGCTAGCGGAGGCACAGTTTTCTAGTCGGTAAATTGTGGGCGTATCTTCGTTAGGTACTTCGTATCCAGGGACACGCTGGTTTTGGGAACGCGGCTGATATTCGAGTAGAGGAATTGGCATGACTAATTAAAGGATGAATTGTACTAACGATCTCCCCGTGTAGCCTAAGCTGGAGGGTTTGCGGCAGGAATGTAGCGGTAAGGTAAAGCTGCCTTTGTTGGTTTGACCGTGCGGTCTAGGGAATTTTCCCCACGGGTCATATCTGGAATCTGAATAGTTTTGACTTGAGAGAGTACCCGATCGCGCGATCGCTGGTAGTTGACCTCCGCAGGCGAGATCATGCCAGCCATGGAAAGAAAAGTATCGGGAATAGCTTGACGAACTACTTCCTTAGTTACATCTCCTGTTTGACGGGTTTGATGGAAGGAACGACCTTCTAAAGAGCGTAGATTCTGGCGATCGCGCCAGTAGCCAGCGTAGCGTGGGTTGACCAAATTAAAGGGGCGCTCTTTATAGCGGCGGCGCTGGTAGGGTACGATATAATCGCCAAAGTTCTGGCGGTACTCGTCACCATCAACAAGGGCATCAATAAAACCATCTAAACCCTGTGTGGCAATTACAATCGACCAGGCAATCTGCTCATTTTTGCTATAGGTAGCGCGTCCCAGAAACCGTTTAAAGCTAATGTCGACTAAGCGATAGTTGGAGTTTGTTTCTCCTACTAGATTGCGGTAGACATCTGACTTACCCAAGCCTCGAATAAAGTCCCGTACAGTTATGGCGCGATTCCGGAGCTGAGACTCCAGGAAAAGTTTGCGATAGCTTTCTAGAATCAAATGTTCGCTGAAGATTTGCCGATAGGATGCCCAAATCAAATCATTAATTTCAGTATCAGAGGTGGCATCCCTTAAACGGTAACTTCTAGGTTCATCCTCGTCGGGGACTTCGTAGCCCTCAACGCGCTGATTTTGAGTGGTTGGTCTAACTTCAAGTAACGGTATTGACATCTTATTGACCTGTTTTTATAAATGGAGATAACATTTGTTGCGCTCTTACAACCCGCGCCCGCACAGCTGGATCAGGGTCTATTTGATTTATTTGCTTCAACTGAGCTTGGATTTGCCCTTTCAAATCAGGTATCGTAGCGAGGGCTTGTAAGCCTACGACAGCAGCATAACGAATTGACCAGTCAGTGTCTTGGGAGATTTCGAGCAGTGTCTGGCAGGCTTTAACTTGGGCGGAGGATTGCTCTACACCCAACTGACTCCAGCTTAGGGTTCCCAGTCCCTTGGCAGCAGCGCGGCGGACACTGGGTGCAAAGTCTGTGGCAGCTGCTGTGATTAATAAATCTAGGGCGCGGGGATCAGCGATCGCTGCTAATGCCCGAATTGCATAAGCCCTCGCTCCATAGTTATATTCATCTAGCTGTTCCATTAAGGGCTGCACTGCTGCTCCCCCCAAATGAATTAGCGCTTCAACGGCTGCAACTGCCGCAACTGGGTTGTTGTAACCCAACACGGCAATCAGTGCGGAAATTCCTGCCTCATCCACCGCTGCTGCCAGATTTTGCACTGCCGCTACCAGTTGAGCTGGAGAGTCCGCTTGCTCAACGGCGAGAATCAGTTTTTGAGTTTGGGCATTAGTCATGAGAGGGGCAGGGGGAGCAAGGTAAATCAAACTTATGTGTCTCCTCGCCGCTTGCTTATAAGAGGGAATCCATTAGGTCCATCACCCGGATTGCAGCGTCGGATATCTGGTCTTCATCTTGCTTAAGCTGATGTTCTAGCAGTCCTTTGAGGGCGATGAGTTTGAAGCTATTTTCGACAGAGGTGCGAGCGATCGCATCAGCTGCTGAGAGATAGCCAATCGCACCCAAATCTACTAAAGCAACTCGGCGCAATTTTAGATCGTCGCTACTCTCCAAAGCTTGGACTAGGCGCTGCCCATAAGCATCATCCTGTGTCAGCTGGTACATCGCTCGTAGGGCAGCGTACCGCACTCGTGCCACTGGATGCTCAATAAAGGGTTGAATTAGGGTAACTGCAACAGTTGCTTGGAGAGAACCCAAAGCTTCCAGCACGGCCTCATAAGGCTGGGTTAAGTGGGGTCGTCCCGGTACTTGTACAGCAGCTGCTACACTACCGGCAAGGAGTGGTATTAGGGCTGGAACCGCTCTGGGGTCGTCCAACATTCCCAATGACTGGGCTGCTGCTTCGCGCACGTAAAAGTCAGAGCAATCTAAACAATGGATCAAGCCTGTCACGGCTCGCCTGTCGCCTAGTTTACCTAGTGCTCTAGCAGCATTACGTCGCAGGGGGTAGTCTCCTAGCTGGGTCCGGTGGTCTTCATCCTGCAAAGCTGCAATTAAAGCATTCACAGCAGCGGGTTCAGAAACGCGGAATCTCCCCAACCACCAAGCGGCGTAGTAGCGGAGACTTACATCTTCGTGCTGTAGGTTAGCGATCGCCTGTTCAATGGTGAGCGCTGGCGCTACTGCTTCGGGATATTCCTCCGTTGACTCCAACATTAATTGTCTAACTCCTGGGTTACGAGCCGTTAGCTTTGGGTTGCGCTTTCAGCGCTCAAGGGCTGAATATTTACGATTCTGCCCCCCAGGCGCACAATTCGCTGCATTTCCTCACTCATCCGGCTGTATGGCACAGTCACAAATACGCTGCCACTCTGACGAATCTCGTAGTTATTCTTATCAGTTTCTTCGTTCTGACGTAAGCCCACGACTTCATAACGAAAGACGCGGCTAGCAGATGAGGAATTGCCACCAGCACCAACTGTTGTTTGACCAAACATTGCTTCTATATCTCCTGTAATTGATTAGCTATCAACGCCGACAATTTGTTCCTAATTTTGCCTAGAATTTTAGTTCCAGAATCATAGCTCAAGTCCATTTTGATGAATGATGAGCAATAACCACTATTAGGGCTGGGACAGAAGATTGATTACTCTGATTGGTCAGTTGTTGTGGCTTCGTTACCTTCTGATAGCTGGGCTCCTGCGGCTTTGTTTTTGCCTTCAGCTTTAAGGTTTTGGTTAGCCGTTGTGGCTTCGCTTTTTGCTTGGCTGTCACCCTCAAGCGTCAAGGGCTGAATGCTGACAATTTTGCCGCCCATACGATTAATCCGCTGCATTTCCTCGTTCATGCGGTTATAGGGCACTGTGATCATAAAGCTGCCACTCTTGCGAATGGGATAGCTGAGTTGGTCATTTTCATAAGTCTGACGCATGCCCTCAACCTCGAAGCGAAACATTCGATTTGCTGCATCACTGAGTCTGCTGCTGCCAAGTGCGGTTTGACCAAACATAGTTAAGATAGCCTCCTGTAATTAAGCCTAAAACAGTTGATGGGGTGATGGGGTGTTCTCCCTATCTCCCCATCCCCTCTACTGCGTCACCTTACGCTGGAGTAACGCTGACGATTCTGCCGCCCTTCTTCACAATTTCTTGATATTTCTGAGATAGCCGCTCGTAAGGCACCAAAAAGGCGGTGCTACTACGACGAACTTTAGGATATCCGGGTTGGAGAATTCCAGTCACTTCGAGCCGATACATCCGTCCACTTTCTTCCAAGGTACCTCCAAGGGCTTTTCTTGGGGCTGCATCTTTGGGGATAGCGGCACCGTGTCTCCAGGTTGAGCCACCACCAGAAGGTTTGACAATTGTGGAAGTCTGATTTCGACCAAGTTCACCCATCAGGCGAGGAGATGTTCCTCCTACAGAGCCGCGATCGCTACTGGCATAACCCCGATAAAGGCGGAACATCCGGCTAAAGCCTACCGTTCTCGCTCCTGCCCCGACCATAAATCCGGTGTAATAGGGTACAGAGTTGTTACCGAATTTTTGTTCATACTCAATGCTATCGATGTAGGAATCAATATCAACATCGTAGCCATTGTCCTCGCAATTTTCGGTATGGTAAGCGAGTTCAGCTTCATCGTAGGGAGGCCGACCTAACAGATGTTTAAAATTGAGTTCAACAAAGCGTTGATTTGAATTTGGATAAAAAAACTTGTTTTTGTATAGCTCTGACTTGGCAACGGCACGGACAAACTCGCGTACAGTAATGCTTCCTTGCCGCAGCAGAGACTCAGCAGAGGTGAGACGTTCAGATTTCATGATGTAATCGTTACCCAACACCTGACGGTAGATAGCTCGAAATACTGTTTGGAGTTCAGCTTCCGTCCAGTCAGGTCGCAGTTCAATTGTTGAAGAGGCATCGAATGCAGAGAGACCAAGTGGTCCTGCTGCTGCTAAATTGTTCACCATCAAAGCGCTCATATTTGTCCCAACGCCACGAATTTTAAGATTTTTATACTGAAAATGAGAACAACAATGCCCGGAAAAATTAGCAACTGCTAGCCACCATGCCAACACTCGCTCATTCTTCCGGGCACAGCACCTAAAGGCTAGCTCAGGGCACTAATTGCGTAGTCGATGTATGTGTTAGCTTGGTTTGCTTCTTGACCGCTGAGACCATGATTAGCCTTAATGTAATTCAGGGCTTCAACATACCAGCTGTTAGACAGCTCGAAAGTACGGTTGATTTCATCTAAACCGGCAATTAGATATTCATCCATTGGACCGGTGCCACCTGCGATTAGGCAGTAGGTAACCATGCGTAGGTAGTGACCGACATCACGGGCACACTTTGCTTTACCACGAGAGTCAGAAGAGTATTGAGGACCCTGCATTTGGGTGGTGTAGGGAAATTTTTGGTACACCGCGTTGGCTGCACCATCAACCAGTTTCTGGGCATTTTGGGTCAGTGACCGAGCAGCATTTAGACCTGCATTAGCCTGGGCGAAGCGACCGTTGGCAGATTGCAACTCAGTGTTGCCAAGGAAACGACCTTGGGTATCTGCCGCTGCGATCGCATCAGTGATTGGTGTTTTCATAGTCTAGATATCTCCCTAAAGTTTGTTTTCAAATTGAGCTTGAATGAATTAGGCAACAGCAGATGCTGCACGATCAAAGTAGCTTGCCAGTTCAGACATAATGGCGCTGCAATCACCTTGGACAATACCGGAAGCACTAGGATCGTTGGCGATCGCGATCGCAATATCCTTCATCTTTTGTACGCCAGCAGCAGTAGAACCACCGGGTACGCCGAGTGCTTGGTATGTTTCGCGCAGACCATTTAAGCAGCGATCGTCTAGAACACTAGCATCGCCAGCCATGACGGCATAGGTAACGTAACGTAGGATAATTTCCATGTCACGCAGACAAGCAGCCATCCGACGGTTTGTATAAGCATTACCGCCTGGTTGAATTAGTTGAGGCTGCTCTTCAAACAAAGCGCGAGCGGCATCGGCAACAATACTTGGAGCATTGGTGCTAATCCGGTTAACCGCGTCTATCCGCTTGTTACCTTCTTTGACCATATTGGTGAGCGCATCGAACTGACCGCCACTCAGGAATTCACCTCTAGAGTCAGCTTGGGAAACAGCCTTAGCGAATGCGTCTAACATGAACTCAATCTCCTACTTGCTTAAACGAAGTGCAGTTTTAATTAAAAGCGGCAACGTTGATGAACTTGGAGTGAATAACAACAGACACAAGCCAGAAACACTTTTTCAATTTGCTCTCAAATTTTCCTCACCGTGATGTGGTCAAACGTTATGAAAGAAATCTGAGAAAGTTCACTGCTTTTATGAGAAGCCAGCAAACTTGACCACTGAGCGTGCTTTATCTAACTTTTGGCTGTCATTCATACCCTCCAGGTAATCTTTATACAATGTGCTTGGGGCCTTATTTATTAAAAGTTGTTAAGGTTTGCTTTAAAGTACTTAAAGAAGCCTCAAAGCCTTTACAGATAAGGAATTCTTTTCTAAAAAGTCCAAATATCCTGTAAAAAAACTTAATGTATTTATACTTACTGCTGATGACTAAATTAAATTTATATTTTCTTAAGATTTATCAGACAGTTGAAGATACAAGAGATTTAGGTTTCATCTTGCAGTCGCACCCCCAGGAGTTTAGTAAAGAAAGATGAAGATTTTGGAACTAAATATTGCTGATAGTTAGGGCAATCCGTCGCCATATCACTGCTAAGAGTGTCGTCAAGGCTAGCTGCCCAGTGCAAATACATATCAAATATTGTCATGGCTGAGATTTTTGACGATGCGTTCAATGTATTGAAGCTTTTGGGCTAAAAGATATAAATACCGAGCAGCTGCACATTAGACCTGCTTAGAAGGATGCTTGAGAAAAGGTTCAAATACGTCGTTGGAGAACTTGAAGCAGGGTGGCAAACGTTTGAGGAGGGGTAGCCGTTGTCTCAATCCACCGTCCAGACACAGGATGCTGCAATTTCAGTCGCCAAGCGTGGAGCGCTTGACCAGGAAGGTTTACGCCTACAGAACGACCAGAACTATAAATGGGGTCGCCGACAATCGGATGACCTATTTGGGCACTATGGACGCGAATTTGGTGGGTACGACCAGTTTCTAGTTGGAAGTGCATCAAAGTGTAGTGGCCTAGTCGTTCTTTGACTCTCCAGTGGGTAACAGCAGAGCGTCCTCCTTTTTCAGTAGGTACAACAGCCATTTTTTTGCGGTCTACAGGATGACGACCAATCGGGAGGTCAATTGTACCGCCATCAGTTTTGGGGGAACCGTAGACAATTCCCAAGTATTCCCGCCGTGCGGTTTTTGCTTTAAGTTGTGCCTGGAGGTGTTGATGAGCTTGGTCGGTTTTGGCGATCGCGATCGCGCCGGTTGTATCTTTATCCAAACGATGGACAATTCCAGGGCGCTGCACTCCCCCAATTCCAGGTAGATTGCAATGAGCTAACAGAGCATTTACCAAAGTGCCTGCTGGATGCCCAGGAGCGGGATGAACTACCAACCCAGCAGGTTTATTGATTATTAGCAGCGAGTCATCTTCGTAGAGGATGTCTAGAGGGATATTTTCTGGTTGGAGGTCAAGAGGCTTGGCTTCTGGGATTTGGAGGAATATGCGATCGCCTGGTTGGACACTTGCTTTTTTAGAGATGCAGACTTGACCGTTAACTTGGACGTGTCCTTGTTCGATCAGTTGTTGGATACGCGATCGAGATAAGTTGCTTAATTGTTGGGCAAGATAGAGGTCAATGCGATGCCACAGGAATTGCCTCCTACTGTCCTTTGGGACTCCTACGGCAGAGGCATCGTCTTCTGCAACTTGCAACCTAATTTCTATCACAGTTGTTCTGGATTAATTCCTCGTTCTTGAAGTAAAGTCCGGAGAGTTTGCAGTTGGGACTCCGCTTGTTCTGCCCTAATTTCCGCTTGTTCTGCCCTAACTTCTGCTTGTTCTGCCCTAACTTCCGCTTGTTGTCGCTGCTGTTCTAGTTCTAGATAAGTGAGAAATGGCTGACCATCAGGGCGATAGATTTTCAGTTCGCCATTAGACAATTCAAATTTTATTCCTAAGCGCGGACTTACCCAGCCACTTATTTGTTCAATGTCTTCTAGTTCACTGCCAGAGCGTAGCCAGCCTGTCAACTCACCTGTATCCGGGTCATAAAGATAGTATTCTTCCACTCCATAGCGCTGATAAAACCTATATTTATTAATCATCTCCTTTGGGGTATTTCCAGGAGAGAGGATTTCAAAAACTACTTGTGGAGCAATGTTGTCTTCCCGCCACTGCTGGTAAGAACCCCGATCACCCTTAGGTCTCCCAAAGGCAACCATTACATCAGGGGCAACTCTTGTTTTGTTATTACCTTCAACGGGATACCAAAGTAAGTCACCAGCAACAAACACGTTAGGGTCGTTCGCTAACAGCAAATCCAAGTTCTTTTTAATGAATACAATCAACTCAAACTGCTTGGTGTTGTCTGCCATCGGCTGTCCATCACTGTCGGGGTAAATGATGTCTTTTTGAGTGGCAGATTCTAATGTGACCATTGCTGTTATCCCAATTATTGGGGTTACTTTTTGATTTTAACGAATCGCTAATGTGGAGAAAATACGGAGAAACAGATGCGATCGCCTGGTTGTACACTTGCGTTTTTAGAGCATGCAGATTTTGCCGTTTAGGACATTGCCTTGTTTGATTAGCTGATGTTTGGGCAACTGCTAACTATGGTGTTGCCACTAGAGATAACGTCAACAACAAAGTAGGTAACTTGGGTGAGTGCATAATTCACTCCAAATCTGCGAAGTATAAATCAAAATACTATTATTTTAATTCACTAGCACTTGCCCACAATCAAGGGAAATGAAGCAGCGATCGCACCTGACCTATAAGGAATATAAGTTCAATTAATAAATTTTAAACCGGGCGACAACCAGACAAAATATTGTGCATATTCACAACATTACCAATAACAGCGATCGCTGGCGCTCCAAATTGGGCTGCTTCCACTTGTGCCGCAATTGTCCCCAACGTCCCAATCAATTCTGACTGCTCTGGTCGCGTACCCCAACGTACCAAAGCGATGGGAGTATCTAAACTTAATCCCGCTAACTGTAGCTGTTCCACAATGTAAGGCAGATTGTGAATGCCCATGTAAATTACAATCGTTTCTGCGTGGGCGATCGCCTGCCATTTTACAATTGGTCGATACTTCCCAGCTGCCTCATGACCCGTTACAAATGTAACTGAAGAACTGTAGTCTCGATGCGTCAAGGGAATCCCTGCATAAGCAGGAGCCGCAATTCCAGAAGTCACTCCTGGCACTACTTCTACAGGCACTCCAGCTTTTACCAAGTCTGCCATCTCCTCACCGCCACGACCAAAAACAAACGGATCGCCGCCCTTCAACCGCACTATTACAGCCTCAGTCTGTGCCTTTTCAATCAACAACTCAGTAATTTCATCCTGCACCAGAGAATGCCGCCCCCGACGCTTTCCAGCATGAATTTTTTCTGCCAGGGGGTTAATCATCGCCAGAATTTCCGGACTTACCAAAGCGTCGTAAATTACAACATTTGCAC
>JBGTCQ010000040.1:0-35317 GCA_041748755.1 Chroococcidiopsidaceae cyanobacterium
ACCCCGTTCTCCTACCCAAGTGTAATAACCATCACTAAACTGGCTAATGAATTGGTGGGCGTTGGCAATTTCAGCTGCTGCTTGAACTGCTGTTAGATCAAATTCAGCTTGACCAAAAGCGATATTCTGGGCGATCGTACCAGAAAACAAAACGGTTTCTTGAGGCACAATGCCAATCTGTCGCCGCAGACTGCCTAGTGTCACATCCTGAATATTAATACCGTCGATGAGAACTTGACCAGACTGAGGATCGTAGAAGCGCGGTAGCAAATTGACTAATGTAGTTTTTCCAGCACCGGAAGCGCCAACAAGAGCAATTCTTTCTCCAGGTAGTGCTAGTAAACTTAAGTTTTGTAACACTGGTTGAAGGAGTTTGTAGGCAAAGCTAACGTTACGATATTCGACTTTGCCTGTAACCGGAGGGAGAGCGATCGCATTCGGCTTTTCCACAACCATCGGCTGAATTGCTATTAGTTCAAATACTCTATCTACAGAAGCTTCGCCCTGTTTGAACTCGTTGTAGTTGTTAGTAACATGAGCAATGGGATCAAATAAAGACACCACAGCGGCAAGGTAGCTGAAAAACTTATCTACCGTCAAGTTTCCTTGGGCAATTTGCCAGCCACCAATACACAACAACAGCATTATGCTCACGGCTTGTAGAAATCCCACGATGGGAATCTGAATTGCCTTTAATTGTTCAGCAGAATATTTAGCTTGACGACTGCTTTCAGCTTCACGGCTAAAGCGGGCGATTTCGTAGTTTTCGGCGGCAAAAGCTTGGACTAAGCGAATACCACTAAATACTTCTGTCAACAGGGCCGACAAATTAGACACGCGGTTTTGACTGCGACGTGAGAACTTACGTAAGCGTTCGCCAAACCAACCAATTAATACACCCATTAGCGGTGCAACTATCAATGTGGCTAAGGTCAACTGCCAATTTAGATAAATCATGTAGGCAGGGATTACCACCAACTGAATCACGCAGGGGACAAAATCATGAAAGAGTTTGTTTACTACTTCCCCAACGCGGTCTATGTCTTCTGTGAGGCGGTAGGATAAATCGCCTGCTTGGGCGGTTTCAAAATAACTCAGATTGAGTTTATGTAAATGAGCGTAAACTTGCTTGCGTAAGTCTAAAGCAACTTTTAAAGCGGCTGAAGACATTAAAAGGTCTTGACCAGACTGAAAAGCGCCTCTAAACAGAAAAACAACTAAGGCAATGACTGCAATTTGGGCGATCGCCACCACATCACCCTGAGCAAAAGGGCTGGGTAATTTACCTGCTAGATAAATTAGCAATAATGTTGCTATCACATAGCCCAGAATGCAAACTAATCCCTTCGCAATGGTTTTCCACTGGGGTCGGATGTAAGGCAGTAATTGCCAGTAATTAGAGCGCGTTTTCAAGTCGTAATCGCCATCAGCTTTTCTGTCTTAACCTATCAGCTTTTAGCCCTCAGACGATTCTTGCCATAACTATTTTCACCAGTTATTGGACGCGATTCTTTTCTGTTATAAAGCAAATTTTTGAAATACTGCGCTTTAATTGCGTCTCAGATTACGTTTCACAATCCAGATAATGAACCAAAATAAGAGACTAGCAACTACAATTTTGGAAACGGGGCCAAGGTACACTTCGACAACTTCATAGTTATCTCCTAGCACGTAACCTGCGTAAGTTAGCAAACTGACCCACAACAGAGTGCCAAGCGTTGAGTAGAGTAAAAATGGCACCATAGGCATTTTGCTGATACCTGCTGGCAGTGAGATTAAAGTGCGAACTCCTGGCACAAGGCGGCAGAAGAATACAGCTTTACTCCCGTGGTTATCGAACCAGCCTGTCGCCCTAGTAATATCCTTGCTTGAGATTGTCAGCCATTTGCCGTAACGATCAGCCAAACTTTTCAAGCGCTGTTCGCCTAATATCTTGCCTGCGTAGTACCAAGGCAACGCCCCTAGCACTGTACCTACGACTCCTGCCACAACCACAGGCACAAATTCCAGCTTACCTTGCGCTACTGTGAACCCTGCCAACGGCATAATCAGTTCTGAAGGAATGGGAGGAAATAAATTTTCCAAAAACATTAACAGCCCGATTCCCCAATATCCCAGGGAATTCATGGTGTTCGTTATCCATTCAACCATTCTGTCAATTCCTTAAAATTAAAAATACAGTAGTATATATCTGGATTACAAATTAAGCTAACACTACGTATAAGCTGCTTTGTGAGAGCGTAACGAGCAGTGGATCAACTTTATCCGCTTGTTAGCTTGCGTTTACGAGGTATGACGCATTCATCCTCACTTTTCCAGCATTATATAGCTCTTGGAACTCAACAAAAGGCATCGGTTCAAACCTCTGTGTTACTTCGGGGCCGAACTGATAATTTGTCGTGAACAAGATTTGTCCAACAGGTGAAGACGAAAGCAATTCCTCTAATATCCCTTTCAAAGCGGCGGCATATTCGTCTCTAAATACGACATTCTCATCCCTACCGTTAGAATTCCCCTCGCTGTCATGCCAATCTCGCACGAGCAAATTGTAACAGCTGGGGCTGTTCCCATCGAGGAGGTGATAAATGCACCCACTCAACTTATCAAAATCTAATTGGAAAAGCGGGGCGGGTGTGCGATGCGATACGAGTTCCTTTTCCACTTCGACGATAAACGGTAACTGTGAAAAGTCACTTGGTTCTTGCTGGTTGATGCAGATAATTTCCAGCGAAGGCATTTGGGTCCATCATCCTTCAAAACGTTTTATGGTACGTAGACAAGAGTAGCAAGCCAACAAGGGGACACGGCGCACCATGTCCCCTTATATAAAGGGAATATACAGCTAATCAGGTTCCTGAAGTCCAAGAATTGATGTACTCAGTTTGATCTGGAGTTAGGCTATCAATATTAATTCCCATAGCTTGCAACTTCAGTCTGGCAATTTCCTTGTCAACCTCAGCGGGAATAGAGTGCAAACCAGGTGATAACTTGCCCTGATTTTTCACTAGATATTCGCAAGCCAAAGCTTGGTTAGCAAAGCTCATATCCATTACAGCACTAGGATGCCCTTCAGCTGCTGCCAAATTTATTAACCGTCCTTCACCCAATACCACGACTGATTTGCCACTTTGGAGGCGGTACTCTTGGGTAAAGTTCCGTACCTGTTTTACTTCTGTCGCTTTTGCACCCAGGGATTTAAGGTCAATTTCAATGTCAAAGTGACCAGAGTTACAGATAATTGCCCCGTCTTTCATCACCTCAAAATGCTCGGCACGAATAACGTGCTTGTTGCCTGTGACAGTGATGAACACATCACCTTCGGTTGCGGCTTCAGCCATCGGCATTACTCGGAAACCGTCCATTACCGCTTCAATTGCCCGAATTGGGTCAATTTCTGTGACAACTACATTAGCTCCCATCCCCCGCGCTCGGAGTGCAGTGCCTTTACCACACCAGCCGTAACCAGCAATAACAAATGTTTTTCCGGCAAGCAAGATATTAGTAGCGCGGATAATACCATCTAGGGTTGATTGACCTGTACCATAGCGGTTGTCAAAGAAGTGCTTAGTATCGGCATCGTTGACGTTCATCGCTGGGAATGTCAATACCCCAGCTTTTAACATTGCTTGTAGGCGCACAATACCTGTAGTTGTTTCTTCGGTTGTGCCAATTAAGTCAGCAACCTGGTGTTGCCGTTGTTGAATTAAGGTAGCAACAACATCGCTGCCATCATCAACGATCACATTGGGGCGATGATCGAGGGCGATTTGAACATGACGGTGATAGGTGTCGTTATCTTCGCCTTTCATGGCAAAGACGGGGATCTCATGATCGGCTACGAGGCTAGCGGCTACGTCATCTTGGGTTGAGAGAGGATTACTGGCAATCAGGAGAGAATCTGCGCCACCAGCTTTAAGAGCGATCGCTAAATGAGCTGTTTCTGTTGTTATATGGCAGCAAGCCACTAAGCGAATGCCAGCTAAAGGCTTTTCTTGAGCAAAGCGATTGCGGATTTGGCGTAAAACCGGCATTTCTCGCCCAGCCCATTCAATCCGCTGCCTTCCTAGAGCAGCGAGGGAAAGGTCTCTTACTTCGTGCTTTAATCGGCTAGAAGTTGCGGTCATTAAATAAGTTCCTTAAGACACGTTGAACTGGGAGGTCTCACATAGCTTAACTGTATTCTTTGCTATTGTGAACCTTTCCCTTGGCAGTAGATAATCCGGCAATAGGAGATGGTAAAATGCGCTTTCAATTTCGGGCGATGGCCGCGAAGCGTTTACAAAGTATGGTCGTAGAGCATACCGCCTTCGGCATCGCCAAGTCCAACTTCTTTTGGACGATCTGCGGGTCAATTATTTTGACTGCTTCGGTTATTTCCCCAACTCCTGCCCAGATCCCAACTTTACCAAACTTACAGCTACCGCTTCCCAACCAGGTGAGTGATGACGCAGATACTAAAGTGGTTACCACCTGGATTCGCTTGGATGGTCGTCGTTTATTTCAAATCGCTGCACCTAGAGCAAATTTACAAAAGCGTGTAGAGGATATTCAACAGCGATTACAAAAGATTAGCCAAGATTACTTTCAAAGTAACTCAACAGATATCCAAATACAGATTAAACCAGAAAATAATTTACCCGTCATTTATGTCAACAATGAATCGCTCCTAACTGTCACCGACTTGGATGCCAAAATGCAGCAAGAGGAAGCCCCCTTGAAGTTAGCACAAAGACTCAGCGAATCGTTGGAGCAAGACTTCAAAAGAGCAAAACTTGAGCGACAATCGACATTTCTGGTACGTCAAGGCTCAATTGCAACTGGTGTTCTCCTGGGTGTTGTTTTAAGTAGTTGGGGAGTGCGTCGCTTATGGTTGCAATCCAAACCACATCCAATACCTGTTACACCAACAAGTGATCCCGTAACAACCCAGCTATCTCAACAGCAGCAACGAAATTTACAAGAAGTTCGACGGCGGCTATTTCAGTCGGCTCAGAGCCTCGTTTGGAGTAGTGGAACGCTGATTATTTTGGGTTTATTTCCCCATACGCGGATGATCCAAGTCTGGATTTTCTTAGTGCTGAAGATTCCTTTTACATTAGGGATTGTAGGATTGGGAACTTATGTCGCCATTCGCTTCAGCTACGTTTTGATTGACCGATTTACGGCCGCTTTAGCAATTAATACTTTACTAACTCCAGAAGATTCACTACGCTTGCAATTGCGGGTTTCAACAATTTCTGGTGTGATTAAAAGCATTTCTACTCTAAGTGGAGTAGCAATTGGTATTCTCGTTGCTCTAAGTACATTGAGTATAAACATTGCTCCCTTACTTGCTGGTGCTGGTTTGATTGGCGTTGCCGTCTCCCTAGCTTCCCAAAACCTGATTAAAGATGCGATCAACGGCTTTTTCATCATTTTGGAAGACCAATATGCCTTGGGCGATGTTATCGCTGTGGGAGATGTGGGAGGCTTAGTGGAAAACCTGAATTTACGAATTACTCAGCTGCGAGATTCTGAGGGACGCTTGATCACAATTCCCAATAGTGAAATCAAAATTGTTGCCAATCTTTCCAGCCGTTGGTCACGAGCAGACTTAAATATCCCGATCACTTACAATGCCGATGTTGACCACGCTCTGAAGCTGATTGAAGCTGTAGGTTTAGAGATGGATCAAGATCCGCAATGGCGCGAACAAATTGTGGAAACGCCTCAAGTTTTGGGAGTGGAGAATTTTGGCGATCGCGGCTTGATGATTCGGGTGTGGATTAAAACTCAGCCACTCAAGCAATGGGATGTGGCACGGGAGTATCGTCGTCGGATCAAAAACACCTTTGACCAAGCCGGAATTGTGATTCCTTTGGACCAACAAGCCATCTGGTTGAATGATGGTCAAAAGCTGACCCCCATTTGATGGCAAGAATCCCCCTTCTAGCTAAAACCATTTAGTACAAGTGTACTATAATAGAAAGGTAGGGTCATCAAGTCAGCTGAACTAAAAAATGACTTTATGGCATATTCATATCCAAGGATAAATTCAAGTTTTTGTCCTATGACCAAGCACTATCTTCTCAGCCTCAATCCGACTGCCAAGCACGAATGGGACCGCTGCATCTTACGTGATCCAATCACCGCAAAACGTCCAGAATTAGCAAAATTAATTGCTGAAGCCATTGGAGCAGAACCCGGCACTTACCTGGTGTCTGTGAATATTGAAGTCAAAGTTTTAGAACAAGCTCCGATGCCGCAAATAGAGCAGCTTCCCTTAACTGCTGTGGAGCTGACTCATGTCCATCCTCAACTCCAAGAACTGGTCGCATAGTCAAAAACAAACATAGGCAAATAGGTAAATATATTCCCCTGACCCCTGACCCCTCCTTTTATAATGATGACAATGCAACTTAGTCATTACCCAGCAGCGATCGCCCAAGCTGCACAAAGAGCTAACGAACTTGACTCCCAAATTATGGCAGTCCAGCAACTGATTAACAGAGAAGAAGGTCATGCTGATCGGGTATCAGCTTTTGATTTTGATTTGAAAAACGACATTCAACGCAAGTCGCGTCGTTTTGAAGTGCTGCTAACAAATCAGGAATACCAAACGGCAGTAAATACTTTGATGCGCCTAAGTGCTGAAAAGGCGAATGCTTTGGCGCATTTGGAATATCTGCGTAACCAGTTCAGCGTTGCCAAGCTAGAAGCAAGAAGAGCGATCGCTCAGCAACTCACTGATTTTGAATCACGGGAATTAGTTGGTCTGTAAAACAGTAGATGAGGGATTGAGAATAAATTATCTTCTTCTCGACCCCTTACCCCTTCTCTAGCGGCTCAAGGTACGCAAAAACCGTTGCATATTGGTGAATATCCCAGGCTTTTTAGGTGGTTGAGAGCCAGTTGATTCATTGATCCCAGCGAGTATGTCGTCAATTTCCTCACCGACTGGTTTTTTAGGTAGCTCTGAAATTAGCTGGTAATCATCCTCTGTTTCCCGCCAAATTTGCCACTGTGATGGGTAGCAGCGAAATAGAGTTGCTGATTCTAAGGGGCGCAAGTGGTAGCAGGACTCAATGTTATTCAAGAAGCGATCGCGCAATTGCCGCGCTGCATAACCAATGCCCACAATCGCCACATCTTCCAAGCGGGCATTGAGCAGAATCACAGGTCGTTGCCCCGCTTCAGTGCAAAGCTTTTCCACTTGAGCCACTTCCACGGATGTAGGGGCAATGAACAAGAAAGCCTCATCTTCTGGTTCAATTTGCTGCTTTGCAGGCACTCTTCCCGTACCAACGTCAAGAATTTTAAACGGCACATCTCCCCAGTCGCGGCGGGCAAGAGCAGCTGCACCAGCATCGGGAAAGAAAACCTTAAGATGACCAAAGAAATCGTTGGTCAGGAATTGCTTGGCAACAGGCATTGGATTGAGTTCTGGGAACAGTAATTCAACTTGTAGCAATGAATAACCATCTGCGATCGCGGCTTGTGTTGCAACTCTTGCTTGGGCGATCGCCTCTTCAAGTGACTTAGGAAGTTCTGCCATAGTTTGTTTGTCCTATAGTAAAAAAATTAATTCAAAAGTACATTTTTAACGCTTGCACAGACAGTGAGTTAAATAACCAGTTTCCTGAGTTTACCTTGGATCAAGCCCAAACAATTCTACTGTGCAGCCTTTGAAGTACACCTCTTCAAGCGGCTCTCAATTTAGAAGCTGTTAAAAATATTGACAAGCATTTATTCTTATTAATATCTAGTGCAAAACTGAATAAACTTTATCTTTAGTAATCTGACCGAATACCTCAGCGAATGCTTGGTCATGTGCATCATAGGTTCGAGCTTTGGCAGAACGCAGAAGATGCTTGATAATGACCAACACAACTTTTTTTGCCTTTGGTCGCAGAGAAGTAGCCAGCTACACCTGAAGGACTTTGCCTAGCAGTGCCCATGATAATGGATTTCTGAAATGATCTTTACTGTAAGTGAAAACTTTATACTTGGGTTACTTGCAAAAAGTTGCTGTCCATGATAGTCTGTTGTATACAATGTTTCTGTCCCTGATAGTACAAAATATTTTTCCTTCGCGTACACTGGCACTTATGCTGCATGCTCCACTACTCCTTGAATGAATAATTCTGGCAGCGGGAATTAACAATAAATCGAATGTTAGTGTATAAAATTTATTCAAGATGCAACACAAGCAAACAAATCATATAGAGTTTACTTGAGTTTTAATGAATACCTTTGGCAAGTAGAAAGAAAAAAGTTTCAAAGCTTACTTAGAAGAATATTAGATATTAAGATGTTTGGGGCAATAAATTCTAGCATCTGCTCAAAAGCTAGATTGAACCATCACCTTTTTAAAATTTATAGTCCATTAACTAATTTATGTTATTGGTCTGAAATCTACAAGTTTGTTTAGATTGGATAAAGTTGTGTGTAGGAAATAAAAAAGCAAGTTAGGTTATTAAAAGTGGTAAATATAACATTAAAATGAGCAAAATTCTTAAAAGAATCATTAAAAATATTAGCTATAAAATGCGGTTACCCAAGTGGGAAATAGTTGGACTTCTCAAGGATTGCATAGATTATTTACGTCAACCAAGGAATGAATTTACTATTCAAGGCTACGAGGTTATCCCAAGCTTTCTGGATAAAAATGAATGCGATCGCCTCATTCAGGTTACTAACAGTTACCTACGCGATCAAAGTTACTCGATCAGCAAAGACTCGTATTTATTGTGCCGGAAAGATCTCCTCCAAGGCTTGGATAGGGAGGTACAACATATTATTAACGCTCAAGAAGTAGATGATGAGCTGTCACAGCTCTTTCGTTCGCATATCATAGAAGATATGTTTGAGCGGCAAATCGGCGAGAAATTGCAACTTCGCAGTATAACGATCAGGGTTGATAACCCTGATACAGAGTCTAAGCGTGGGTATCATACTGATGGTGTAACACCGCCAGTATATAAAGCATTTATTTACTTAAGCGATGTAAATGATTATGGTGACGGTCCATACACCCTAATTCCGGGATCGCATCGTCACACATTTCGGAAGATAATCAACTATCTCTACAGTTGGATAATAACTACTCTGTCTATATCAAAAACCTACAGCCGTAAGGATGATGTCAGATTGTTTTATAGTGATAAGCAAGCGGTTTCTATTTTTGGAAAAGCTGGAACATTGATTATTTCAAATCAACAATTAGTCCACAAAGGATGGCATGAACACGATAAGGATAAAAGATATGCCTTAATATGTTATCTTATCCCCGAAAAACACTATCGTGGACAGTCTTTGAACATAGGACGGACGGCGCTCCTCCAAAAAGTGTGAAGTCATCTTAATTATTTCCAGACTTTCTCTAGTCTGGCTCTTACTATCAGTAATGGACTGTATTGGTATAAAATTTACAATACTGCCTCTCACGCCCCTAAACAATCAGGTGGGGCGCAAACAAAGCTTTGTTCTAGTGCAAGCTGTGATACATCTTTAGCGCCTCGTTAAGCGCTTAGATCTAGTGTGTTGCATATTTTTTAGCAGCCTCCTCTAGGAGAGAAAGGATCTTTTGATCCTCTAACTTTGAACGTTTTCTGCTCTCTTCCTCTGCACGCTTACGAGCCTCATCTAGAGCAGTAATTTGCATCCAACCAGGAATGGTAGGATCGGCTCCTGCGTTCACCAAAAGCTCGATCATTTCATAAGTTCCTAGTTCAGCAGCTTCTCTAAGTACAGTATCGCCAATTCTCGGCTCGTCAAAGGCATTTACATCTGCACCAGCTTCAATAAGCATCCGCACAATTTCAAGATGTCCTTTTTCTACAGCCCACATTAGTGGTGTTCGGGAAACTTCGTCAAATTTATTCAATGCACTTTTCCCATCGGCGCTCAAAAGAAGTTCCACTATCTCTCGGTTTCCATGTATGGCGGCTTCGTGAAGTGACGTATAGCCATATTCGGGTTGCTCTGACTCCACGGTTGCCCCTGCATTAATCAGTAGTCGCACCAACTCATTTTCATCTTTGACAGTAGCCCAGTACAGCGCGGTATTACCTTCTTCTATTCGCTTGTTTGGGTTTGCTCCAGCCGCAAGTAAGAGTCTGATAATCTCAATGTTTGTATCTTGTTTTCCAGGTGCAAGCACAGCAGCAGACAAAATATCATATTTATCCACTCGCACCTGCACGTCCGCACCTTGCAGGATAAATGTTTGTACCAAATCTACATCGTCTATTTCAACCGCATCAAATAGAAGTTCTGTCCAGTTCATAGTGCTCTATCAGAAATACTATAGATGTAGATTTTCTCCATTTATACTCGTCAAGCACATCAACTTTGAACAATGTCAGCTAAATCTTGGCAACTAATAGCTAAAAACTTAAGGCAATGTTTTACCCACTAGAGGCTTTTGAGTCAAACGATGAACCAAAGCTTTCCCAGCAAACTTGGGTAAGGCTAGCATGCGCCGCCAGCGCCAGGGTTCTTGATAAAGCCGATACAGCCATTCCAGATGATTGTCCGCTAACCAAGCGGGTGCCCTAGATTTAACACCAGTCCAGATATCAAAGCTGCCGCCGACACCAATCCAGGTAGCTTGGGGACAGAGAGAACGGTGTTGAGCAATCCACAATTCTTGGCGAGGCACTCCCAATCCCACAAAAATTAGTTGGGGCTGGAGTTGTTTGAGAGTTTGTTGCAATTTTTCTGCTTCTAGCGAGGAGATGTAGCCATGCTGAGTGCCTGCTATGCTCAATCCTGGCAATTGCTGTTGCCAATTTGCTGCTGCCGTCTCAGCTACCCCTGGTGCGCCCCCAAAGAAAAACACAGAATACGATGCCCCTTGCCCTGAATGCAGTAGTGACTCTGCTAATTCAATCCCTGGATATCGCTGGATCCGTTTACCCTGGAGACGTAAGTAAAAAACTACCCCCGCTCCATCTGGAATCACCAACTCCGCTTGATGGATTACTTTAGCTAAAGTAGGGTTGTCCTCTGCCTGCATTACCATTTCTGCATTCAGCGTGACCACATGGGTTCCTACTCGTTGTTGCAGACGCTTTAGCAGCCAGTCTTGATAGTCATCTACTAAATGAATCGGTAGTCCCATTACAGAAAATAATGATGCCTCAGACATAATTTATCCTTGAACCTACCTCAGATCACACTTCTAGAAAGGCTACCTTACATTTAGATTTAATAATTCTATTGCACTCCTAGTCCTTTGATATATTTACATCCAAACTTGGATCTAAGCTAAAAACTTCATTCTTGTCCCTTGCGTGTCTGTATCCGTTTTCGCGTCTCGCTCATACCACCAAAATGTTTCAAGCTACTCGTCGCCGTCTGGCTCTCTGGTACACTGCTGTGACTGCGGTGTTACTACTAGTGTTTGCTAGTGGAGTGTATTTGTACGTCCGCAGTACATTGATTGAGCGGGTTGACGACACCCTTAATCATGTAGTGGAAGTAGTCGAGCGATCGCTTGTAATTGAGCCAACCTATTCAGACACCGAGCAATTTCGTATTAATTTAGAAACAACTTTTCGGGACAACGCTGACACGGTGGAAGATGACCATATTGATCTAGAGTGGTTTAGCCCCACTGGTGAATTGCTGTGGTCAACTTTATCCGAACCACTAAATATTCCGATTCATTTCAATCGCACTGGTGAAACTGTCAAGGTAATTAGGGGTAATGGGTTAGAAGATCCACATCACTCTTCACTGCTGCTGCGACAGGTGACAGAAAGAGTGCAAAATATGCAACAGGTAATCGGATATCTGCGCGTTAGCCATCCCTGGTTTGAAGTCACCAAACCAATCCGGCAGCTAGTTTTGGATATGAGCCTCGGCACTGGACTAATGGTGCTTTCCGTCGCTATGAGCGGCTGGTTCCTTTCGGGAAAAGCAATGGAGCCAGTGTATGAGTCTTACCAACGCCTCAAACAGTTTACAGCTGATGCTTCCCACGAACTTAGAAGTCCAATTACTTTAATTCAAACGAATGTACAGGTTGCCCTTGCCGATCCTGAGTTGTTAGGGTTGTCAGATTCTGCGGTCCAATATCGACAACAGCTAACAATAGTGGAACGCCTGACTAAGCGACTGGGAAGATTAGTAGATGATTTGCTGTTTCTAGCACGGCAGGATAGCGGTATTGTGCAGCCCCAGTTTTCACCCTGTCCGCTTGATGCTTTGCTGATGGAAGTCATTGAAGAACAACAACTCGTAGCTGCTGAAAAGAAAATTACAATTTCTCTCAACTTGGTTGAACCACCTGATCAGATCACCCATGCCAGTGCGGGAGAAAAATCAATTTCCCACGAACTAGCTCCCGAAATTGTAGACAACTGGTTCATTCTTGAGGGCGACTGGAACCAGCTTGCCCGCCTATTTACGAATTTGATTGGAAACGCAGTGCAGTACACTCCATTTGGCGGTCAGGTAAGCATAGAGTTACAAAGAACAGTGATAGGTAAGGAACGTTCTCTCTTACCTCTGGACTCTCGCCTACAAGTGAAAGTTAGTGATTCTGGCAGCGGTATTCCAGAGTCAGCGCTGAGCCGCTTATTTGACCGCTTTTATCGCGTAGATCCAGCTCGCACCCATGCTGCTATGACTCCGGTTGTTGAGATGCCAACGGGTTCTGGGTTAGGTTTAGCGATCGCTGCTGCCATTATCGAGAACCACCAAGGTCAAATTCAGGTCGAAAGCATCCTCAAGCAAGGCACAACCTTTACGATTAATTTACCCTTGAAGATTGAATCTTGATTTAGCACCCAGCACTAATAGAAATCCTTCCTGTGACAGAGCTGGGTGGATAATTTTTTCCAATAATTTAAATGCCAATATCTGTAGTCATCAGCTAAAAATTGAGCCCTTAATGTAACTCTGGTAGCCTAGTAAATGTAAAATCAAACAACGGCAATCATTAATCCAGCCGTTACAAATCTACATAAAGAGTTAGGAAAAGTTAAATGCCAATTGGAATAAGAGAAGATGTTGCCTACATTCTACTGAAAAAAATCAATGAAAGTGGGCAGGGAATGCATGGAGTTGAATTCAGCGCAGATGACTTTGTGGGTCGAAGGCTAACAACGGCTGAACTCTTGGGACATTTAGATTACCTAAATCAAAAGCAGTTTATCAAGGCTGAGTTTACGGGTAATGCCTATGCCAACCAGGAAGATGTCCCCGACGCAGCAAATCCTCAAGAATTCGACTTTAGAATCGCCAATTCCTTTGGCGCACCGGATGGTCCTCTGCCTCACTTGATCACCTTCAAAGCGGCAGAACTCACAGAAAAAGGTCGTAAAATCCTTCAAAGAATGCAGGAGAACCCTCCCGAAGCACTCGAAGAAGGCCCAGCAGTTCCAATTGCAACCGAAGATATGCCTTTTTTGGAAAAGGTAATGATTAAGGCAAACTTAGAGGATATCTTCGATGCTAGGGACGCAACAGAAGTAGTGTTCCGGACAATGCGTGACATGATGACAACGGAAGCAGCTGAACGGGTTGCTGAAGAACTTCATGAACCAATGGAGCCTTCAGAAGATAAAGCGCTGCAAAACGAAATTGCGGACCTCTGGAAAGATACGAATCCGATTACCCGTTGGCTCAGCCGCGTTCGACCTCCACTAAAAATCAAGTCTGGTACTTTTCTGTTCCGCATTAATCAGGAGGCAGGTTTACCCAGAGCGGTGGGAGGCGAATCGCTGACCAAAGCAGTTTTTTCGGCAACCAAAGCCGAATTGTCTGAAGAACGAATTCAGGAAATTGCTAGCTTCTTGCCTGACGAAATTCGGCAACTGTGGAATGAGGCTTAGTTGAGTGTTGAGTTATGAGTTAATTTAGTGCATAACTCATAACTTAACTGCATCTAGCCCTTAATTTAAAGTGCTACTTGGCTTTGACTGTGCGTACTAAATGCACAAGTTTTACATTGAAGAAAGTTTGAATACACGCTGTTGAGGTTAAAAATGAATAAATACTCTCAAAAAAATCGAAAACAGGCGAGTTTAGTTAAAGCTATAAATAGAAGTTTGCTAATTAATTTACCAGCAATATTTATGGCAAGTGTTGCCATAGCAATGCCTGGAATGGAAGCAGACAAGCAGATGTCTCAAGTAAATCCAAATCCTGGCACTTCTACTTCGCCGCTTAACCCCCGTCCCAATATTTTTAACGAACCACCTTACAATCGCTCACAGCGCACATCAACTACTGACTCAAACGCCGCGCCAACAACAGATGGAGTAACACCGACAACTTCCGGTAATGAGCTGCCTAACACACCAATTACAACACCTGAACCAGGTTCTACAGTCCAACCGCCACTACCAGAAGAACAAGCTCCTAGCGCGATGGTTACGCCCGTAGATGGGAAGATTAACATTAAGCTGATCAATGCAACCAACGCTGCCGTGACTTATCAAGTAGTTGGGGATACTGATCAGCGAACCTTAGCAGGCGATGCGAATGTCACACTACAAGGTATTACAACGCCTGTAACAGTAACCCTAGTGCGTGAGGATGGAGGACTTCTCAAAGTTAGTCCCCAAGCAGCCTCCGCAGGATTATTGGAGGTCACGTTGGATGAAACGACCTCTTTGGACGAGAGCGACAGTACAATGAGAGTTCAACAGAATGGGATAGTGCTTTTGAACTAGCTTGCGCGATGCCTGCGGCGGGCTACGCCTACGCACTTAACACTAGCATTTTTTTGGAATTCAATTCTCATTACTCGGTTGATTAACTCAAAACGCTTACATTTGCTGTTATTAAAGATACAGAACGCTGTGATAGTTGATTAGGTCAAATTATCGGTAGCCGAGTAGGTTCCAATTTTACATTCGACCTTGATAGACTAGTAACACTGGATATATTGTAAGCGCAATTAGTTTATTCCCCTTTATCAGTTCATGGTTCTAGCAGTTAGTGTTTCAATTCTGGTTTTGCCTTTTACCGTAGGGGCTTTTCTGCCTTCTCTGCCGCTAGATAGCCTGTTTTCCACTCAGGGGATTATGGTGATGCTGCTCGCGGCTTACGCGGGTGCTATGTGGATGTTTCTTACCAGTGCCCCGAAAGTACATACTGTAATGGTGTCAGATATGGAGATTGCGCGACAGTTGTATGAAGGGCTGCTAGATCTGCCGGCAGCTGAAGTACCTTTACACTACTACTACAACTACGAGCAAACGCTGGGAACAGCAGGGGGAATTGACCCGCTGTATATGTCAGCCAGTCCTGGGATCACTAGCACCAGAGGGTTAAATGCTCCTGATGGTCTTTGGTATCAGCTGAAGAAAAATACCCAGCTACATGTGGTTTCTGGAGCCAGTTTAGGGAACAAGAATCAACAACGCCATGTTTGCTTTGATCACGACTGCCTAGAGCAGATATTGATGCGAGTGGAGTTACGCGGTTTGAAACACAAGATTCGCCGCCAGAAGCCGTTGAATTTCTTGGTTAAGGATTTGGAAGAACGAGTAATTGAGATGGCTGAGGTTTCTAACTAATATCAGAGGTCACAGGGATTAAACCTACCGAGCGTGTAAGAGGAATACAGTAATTTTGTTCAGTCAAGACTATGCATCTTGTAGGGGGATCGCTACTTCACTTAAGCTTGTCATGACCGTATTTTTCTTTGATATTGGCATTAAAATATTGACCGCGTGAGACGGCACTGTCTAAACCCTGATTGATGCTATCCGGTACATCGTGATATTTGTAGATACTTCCATTGTCAAATTCTAATTGAAGTGTTTGAGTTTTTGAGTCGTAGTCAAATGATTTAATAAGGCCGGAACTCTTGAGGAGGGGAAAAGCGATCGCATCTCGAATACTGGCACAATCCGTCAACAACATTACCAGGCGATCAATCCCAATTCCTAATCCTCCCGTCGGCGGCATGCCATACTCCAGCGCCGTCAAAAAGTCTTCATCCACCCCTTGCGCTTCTAAATCTCCAGCGGCTTTACGAGCAGCTTGCACTTCGAGTCGCTGCCGTTGATCAATTGGATCTGTAAGTTCTGAAAAGCTATTCGCTGTCTCACGTCCCACAATAAACAGCTCAAATCGCTCCACTAAACCAGGCTGTGAGCGGTGGGGTTTAGCTAGGGGAGAGATTTCAACCGGAAAATCCATGACAAACGTAGGCTGAATCAGGGTAGCTTCTACTTTCTCAAAGACTTCATTAAGGACTTTCCCAATCGAATCACATTCTTCTAAGTTCTCCACACCAACCTTTTGAGCAGCAGCTGTTGCTTCCTCAAGAGTAAGGGAACTGAAATCTATGCCCGTTTGTTCCTGTACCAACTGATGCATTGTGACTCTATGCCAAGGCGGTGTGAGGTTAATTGCCTCACCTTGGTAGGTAATTTGCAGCGTACCTAATACCTCAGCCGCAACAGTAGCGATGAGATTCTCCGTCAGCACCATCATGTCGTTATAGTCGGCGTAAGCCTGGTAGACTTCAATCGTTGTGAATTCTGGATTGTGCCTGGTAGAAATTCCCTCATTCCGGAAAATCCGCCCTAGTTCAAATACCTTTTCAAATCCGCCCACAATCAATCGCTTTAAATGAAGTTCTGTGGCAATCCGCAAGTACAACTCCATATCAAGGGTGTTGTGGTAAGTGATGAAGGGACGGGCATCGGCTCCCCCAGCTTCAGATTGAAGGACAGGAGTTTCAATTTCAATAAAGCCAAGAGATTCTAAGTAGCGACGCATCCCCGTACTAATTTGAGCGCGGCGACGGAAGGTTTGCCGTACTTCGGGATTAACAATTAAGTCAACATAACGCGAACGATAGCGCTTTTCAGTGTCAGTAAGACCGTGCCACTTATCAGGTAAGGGTAGCAGAGATTTGGTGAGAATAGTGTACTGCCGCACGTAAACAGACAACTCCCCCTTTTCAGCCCGCTTAATCGTGCCTTTGACTCCAAGAATATCTCCCACATCTGTCAGCTGCTTGAGGTGGTTGAAAGCATCTGGATCAATATCAGCCATGCCTTCTTGGATTCTTTTCTTATCCAGGTACAGCTGAATTGTGCCAGTTTCGTCTTGTAAGCTGAAGAAAGCGAGTTTACCGAAGACACGACGGGCTAGAATACGGCCGGCGATCGCAACTTCTAATTCAACTTCTTCACCACTCGGCAACTCGGCAAATTTTGACTGTAATTCTGCCGCATGATGGGTAGATGTATAGCGATAGGCATAAGGATTCATCCCCAGCTGCTTGAGCTGTTGGACTTTCTCCAACCGCGTCGCCCGGATTTCTGCTAAAGTTGATGCACTTTGGGGATTGGGTTGAGACTGATCAAAAGACATAATGACTAATTTTTAGAGGCAACGCGATTCTTTGTGGATAGCTTTGAAGAGCGCACTTAATAAGTTGGCAGCAATTCTTGATTATATTGCTATAACAACCATGTAGGAATATAGACGATCCCAGAAGCCTGTCCAAGAGATTAATCTGGATTAATACCCAAAGTCCGCAACCGCTCTACCAACCGTTCTGCCCTTTGGCGTTCCTGCTCTAACTGTGACTCTGCCTGTTCTGCGCGTTGATGCTCCTGTTCTGCACGTTGACGCTCCTGTTCTGCGCGTTGACGCTCCTGTTCTGCACGCTCTGTCCCAGTAGGGATAACATTCCCTTCCCTGTCACACCAGCGTAGCCACACATCCTGCCTACCTTCAAAAACTCCCTGCCAAAGAGTCAACCCTAACCCCACGCCCTCCAGCCAGTATTCTGTCATGGGTACGTAGCTTGTACCTTGCAATTCAAATACTTGCAGCACTGACTGCTTCAGCTGCTGGATAGGATCGAAGACGATGTAGTAAAGTACACGCATCCGGGCATATTCGCGCAGCTTTTTATTTAACTCACCGCCTTCTGTGTTAGAAACAATTTCAATTACGACTTCTGGCGGCTTGCCAAACTCCCAGAACAAATAAGAGCGGTTGCGGCGTTGCCACCAGTCTTCGGCTACTGTGACATCTAGGCTGAGGAAGACATCAGGCACAAGCGGCGGGTTTTTTACGGCATAGAATAAAGCTACATTGGCTGCCGCTAGAAAAGTTTGAAAGTCACTGGGGACAGTCCAAGAATTATAAAGGCTTTCAACTAGAAGGCGTTGCAGTTTCTCAGAAGCGAAATTATCCACAGGGGTATCGTCTTCGGTGATAATGTGACTGATGTCTGGGGATAGATCGATATCACTGGGGAAATTATGCTTAGAAGTATCGTCTTCTGTGACGATATTACTGATATCTGGATATAAATCGGCATCCAGTGTGTAAGGCTCAGACATAGGAGTCGAGAAAATCTTTGGTTTCTTCAGGCTAACACTACCGTTGTTATCTCAAAAAGATTTCTTAATTGTTTGTCCTGTTGTAATTCCTAAATATGCCACTGTAAAGCTTGAATCCGAGAGCATAAAATTTACGGGCAATTAGAGCCAATCTAGGTGAACTAATTTAAAGTTTATTCAGCTTGTCGGTCGAGTCGATGCCTAAAGGCTTCATTAGAAGTTTCCATTCAAGTTGGCATGGTAGAACAAGAAGGAGTCACTCTTGTAGTTGTCTACAGGGATTTTAGCTTGAATTCCCTTAACCGAATCGATATCCTGGAATTTTATTGATAATAGATTAGCGTAATTGACACTGAAATGCTGTTTAGATGTAAAAGCGTGTGATTGAGGCAGAAGTTCATTATTCATTACATAACTTCCTGCGATCGCAAGATTGCGTTCCTGGTTGGCCGCATCATTTGACGATGGCGCGGTTGGTAGCACGAGGCTTACGTCTGCGGCGGAGTGCCTTAATTCAGGTAGGGGCTGCTTGTGGTTACCAAGGACAATATCGCCTGAGTTATCTGGCACCCGCTTTGATGTGGACTGAACCGATCGTCTTAGTAGCCACGGAGAACGTGCAGCAACGCCTTAGAGAGGTAGAAATTCCGCGACTCCAACAGTGGCTACAGGCAAACAAGGCGATCCAAACAAGTAATCGCTGGCCTAGTGCCGATTTTCAGGGATTATTACTCACCTCACCCCAAGCCTGGTTAGCAGATCAGCTAGAACAACGAGGCTCGTTTCCTTGTGGCATTCCCACCATTATTGATGGTGTAGATGATCTAGAAGACTGGACTCGTACTCAACTAACCTCAAGTATTCAACCGAGTAACTGGGATGAACTAATGCTTGCCTGTCCAATGCTGAAAGAAGTAATTCGAGATGCGCGGGTGCAGCTAACACGGGCAATATTCCAGCATCCTGCTAACCCCTACGAGTGCTATCTGATATCGCTGGCAGAACAAGATATTTTGCGCCATCTCCATGCGACACTCCAGCAGCAAAATCAACAAGCAATAGCGAGTCATCGAGCGTCAGCCCACCACAAGTATCGCCAGCCACAACTACCCCAGGCTTGGACAAATTTTTGGCAGCGGTTTCACATGGAGCAACAGCTTGTGTGGGCAACTATTAACCGTCGCCAGGGTTTATTTTCTTTGTACTGCACCCCTGCTCAAGTAGCTTCAGCCCTTTCGCCAATTTGGACTAGGCAACCAGTGGTTTTAATTGGCAGTGCTTTGGATCAAGATGCTGAAGCTCCCATTTACCGCCAAAGTGTGGGTTTGAGTGATTTGACGAAGTCACCGCAGGCTCCACCAATTCATGTCGGAGTACCGGTGACTTGCCTGAAGTTTTCCGCCGATCGCCACAGTGAATTAATTCAACTGTATGTACCAGATAGGTTTCCCCTACCCAACACGCCTCAATATCAAGCGGCGTTTATTGAGCAAGTCCACTCACTATTGAGCTTGAGTACAACTGCTCCAGGACTGACGGTGATTTTGGTGGGTGATATGCCGCTCAAATCACAAGTGGGTGCAATTCTAGCTGCTGAGTTTGGTTCGCGGGTGCAGGTGGAGAAAACCTGTTTGGATGATAATGGCATTTTGGTGAGTGGGTGGGAATTCTGGCGGCAGCATCAGAGTGTGCTGCCAGCGCCTCAGTTGTTAGCGATCGCCACTTTACCCCTGCCATCGTTGGAAAATCCTGTGGTTGCTGGCCGCGTGGCTTACTACAAGAAAACAGGTCAAGATTGGTTTCGCCTTTATTTGTTGCCAACAGCAATGAATGAATTAGCGCGGGCGATCGCGCCAGTGCGAGACCGTCAAGGCGTGGTTGCCTTGCTCGACAGCCGCGTACTTCATCGTAGCTACGGAGCTCAAGTACTGGCTGCTCTTGGTCCCCTGGCACGGATTAATTATTTAGATTCCAGCCTTTTTTCTCAACCCAATGACTCGTGATTTATGAAGCAATCGGACCCTAACAATTCACTACAAAAAAAGCAATAAAGCCTAAAGTAAAACGCTATACTTCACTTAATCTAGGTCACGATTACTTATAGATTCTTTTCCGGAATTGAAACGTTCAAACCTGAACGTTATCATCAAGCACAGAAGGTACTCCATTTTTAATATCATGGGCGAAGCAAAGCGTCGTAAAACTGCACTCGGAGAACAATACGGGAAAGAAGCACGGTTCATTCCCTGGCTTCCTATCACTAAAAGCCAAGCAGAAAAAGTTGTCAACTGGAGCAACCGCGGTGCTTGGATTGGCATCGGCTTCTTGGTTGCTTCCTGGATAGTAGTTCGGTTCCTTGGTCCAAGTTTCGGGTGGTGGCAAGTAACCTAAAAATCTCATGAAGCGAATTTCCTCAACTGAGTTAAGAAGTTAAATTGGCCAGCGCCTTTTAAAAAAAGTAGACAGCTGTGGTTGTGGAGGTTAATTCAGCCTCATACCTAAGCTGTCTTTATTATTCTAATTAGCTATTTCTATCATTGAAGCGAAGCCCCCCACATACCTCACTTACTGCTTATCTTAAGCTCAGCTAACTAACGGGAACATAAACTCTCAGGCTTACGTCTGCAACTTCTAGACAATAAAACTGAGTATTATAATGCTTTGTTTCAAACCAAAGTCAATTAATCTTGTAACAGTGCGTGACTGATTTGGAATTGCTTAAAGTCTGAGTACTGAATTATAAAGAAAATCTAAAGAAAATCCAAAAACGTATACAATTGAATGTGGTGTTTGGAGGACAGACATGTTTTTGAGATTAGCAGAACAACATCGACAATTTGTCCAAGAGCTTGTGATGAATCTCCAAGCCCTAGCAATTGTCTTGGAGCGACGGGGATACCCTGCATCTTGCTATACATGCGGTGGTCAGATGAGTAGCGCCTCTTTTATGGTGAGCTTGACAGACAACCACCTGATTCGGTTTCTAGTGTCCGATTATGGCATTACTTGGACAGAGATGCGGGATGACCGAGAACTGATGAAGTTAGAGGGTGCTGAAGCGATTAGTCAGTTACAGGAACTTGCTAATCTCGTCAAATACTCTGTCCCACCCTGCGAATCTCCAAGGGTAGTTACCAAGCGGGCTTAAAGCAAACAACTAGAAGTATGGGCTGATTCTTACAATACGCCTAGTATTTGCAGAAATCTAAATTCTAGTACGATAAAGTTGCCTGGCTTCTGCATCGCGGGTTTATATTAGAGCTATTCCTGTCAAAATAAAAATACCCCTAGCTAAGCAGCCAGAGGGTAATTCTTCAAAAGTAAGCAGTCAAGAATTTCAGAACATTCGCCCGAGATTGACCGCAAGCAAAGCTACACCGCCAGTCTCATTACAAAAGAACACCCAATCATATCTGAATATCAGCATTCGCTAGTTATTCGTCGGCTTCTAATTCTGTATCCTCTGCTTCGTCGTCGCTGGCTGCTGTCACCGAGTTAGCAGAGACAACCGCTCCCATTTCTAGTTTCTCACGTACTTGCTGCTGGACTTCTTGGGCAATTTGAGGATTTTCTTCTAGATACTTAATGGCATTGTCTCGACCTTGGGAAATGTTTTCACCTTTGTAGCTATACCAAGCTCCCTTACGGACAATAATGCTAGTTTCTTCTGCTAGATCAACGATGCAGCCCAGGGTGGAAACTCCTTTGCCAAAAATAATGTCAAACTCCGCAATGCGGAAAGGCGGAGCAACTTTATTTTTAGCAACTTTAACTTTGACACGGTTACCGAATTCTTCTGTGCCTTTTTTCAAGGTTTGAATTCGGCGAATATCTAATCGCACAGAAGCGTAGAACTTCAAAGCGTTACCACCAGTTGTAGTTTCTGGGCTGCCGTAGGTAACACCAATTTTTTGGCGCAGTTGGTTGATAAAAATTACTGTGCAACCGGACTTACCAATATTACCAGTGATCTTCCTAAGAGCTTGGCTCATCAAGCGAGCCTGAAGACCGACATGAATATCACCCATTTCACCTTCAATTTCAGCACGGGGTACTAATGCTGCTACTGAGTCAATTACAACGATGTCAACGGCGGCAGAACGAACCAGCTGATCGACAATTTCTAAAGCGGATTCCCCAGTGTCAGGTTGGGAAATTAGTAGATTGTTAGTATCCACTCCCAATGCAGCGGCATAAGTGGGATCAAGAGCGTGTTCAGCATCAACAAAGGCAGCAATACCGCCATTTTTTTGCACTTCTGCAAGCGCGTGTAGTGCCACTGTTGTTTTCCCAGAACTTTCTGGTCCATAAATTTCAATCACCCGCCCCTTGGGTAAACCACCACCAAGCGCCAGGTCTAGAGTGAGTGCTCCAGTAGAAATTGTTTCAACCTTCATGCGGGTGGCATCGCCTAAGCGCATGATTGCCCCTTTGCCAAAGCTGCGCTCAATCTGGTTAAGCACAAGAGTTAGGGCTTTTTGCTTGCCAGCAGTATCAGTATCAATAGCCATTCGCGCCTCTAGATAGGGAGGTTTAAGAACTGTTAGTCTGGGAGTCAGGACTAGTGCAGATATACTATTTTAACGAGGTTTACCCTATTTTTGTATAGTGTCCAAGCCCGTATTTGCCGAGGAGACAACAATCCGTGAACTGATGATAACGCGATTAGCTGACTGAAAAATTTGCTCCTATCTAGTTAATTTATAAGTAGATAATTTCAGAGGCTGCTGATTTTAATTTGTGTAATCACGTCAAGGAGCGATCGCACATAGCGCCCTTGTCTTTAACAATCCCTTCCGCGTCTCAAGTATGTGTGATGGCTTCTGATCTTCTCTTGGTAATAGATACAGCACTCTCCGTGGCTGGATTAACTGCTTACATTCAGGCGTTATTAGAACAGGATGAGCAGTTACGGCAGATTTGGGTAACTGGGGAGGTTTCCAGTGCCAATCGCCATCGTAGGGGGCTATTTTTTACGCTTCAAGATCCAGATACACAAGCGGCAATCAGTTGTGTGGTGTGGAATAGCCAGTTGGAAAAACTGGCGCAGCTGCCTATTCCGGGGGAGCAGCTGATTATTTTAGGCAGTATTCGGCTTTATCCGCAGCGAGGACAGTACCAGTTAACGGTATGGCAGACGTTGCCAGCAGGAGAAGGTTTACTGGCTTTACGCTATCGACAACTGCGTTTGAGGTTAGAGGCGGAGGGGTTGTTCGATCCAGAACGCAAGCGATCGCTCCCGACTCATCCCCAAACTATTGCTGTTGTTACGTCGCCCTCTGCTGCTGCCTGGGGCGATATTCAAAAGACTCTTAGGCGGCGTTATCCGGGTTTGCATGTGCTATTTTCCCCCGCCGTTGTCCAGGGTGACGGGGCACCAGCGTCTATTGTGGCGGCAATTGAACGGGTGGAGCAAGATAATCGAGCTGAGGTGCTGATTCTATCCCGTGGCGGTGGAGCAGTTGAAGAATTGGCTTGTTTTAATGATGAACGGGTAGTAAGAGCAGTTGCTAATTGTTCTATTCCAGTAATTACTGGGATTGGTCATCAGCGAGATGAGTCATTAGCTGACTTGGTTGCTGATGCGTGTGTCCATACTCCCACTGCTGCTGCGGAACTAGTAATTCCGGAACTGACTGCGCTTTATGCCGAGCATCAACAGCGGATAATAGCACTGAATGAAGCTTTGGATCAGCACTTGGAAACAGTCCATAATCAACTGCAACAATTACGAAATCGATTGCAACGGATGCGCTTAGACCAACAAATTCAGCAAGAAAAGCAGTCATTGGATTGGCAGCGTCAACGACTAGTGCAGACGACGGCGCAACGATTCCAAACGGCAAACCAGCACTGCCAGATGTTGCAGTCAAAGCTGGCAACCCTTGACCCAAAAGCTGTATTAAAACGTGGTTATGCGGTGGTGCGGCAGGAAAATGGAGCGAATCTCGGAGGTGACAAGCCCTTTTGGGGCATCGCCCGTTCAGCAGCTGAATTAGTACCAGGGCAGGAGTTATTGATTCAGCTAAATCAGGGTCAAGTTAAAGTTCAGGTAACAGATATTTTGATAGAACCATAAATTTTGATTTGCTTCACACATAGAGCAACCAGATAACTTGACAGAACTTCACATGATTAAACCTACTGATTCTAGTTATGACCCAGTTGCTGTACCACTTCAGGAAAGCTGGAATTATGAAGCAGCTGTTGCCAAAGTAGAAGCGATCATCGCTCTAATTGAAGCAGGTGAATTGGAATTGGAGGAAGTGTTCGAGCAGTTTGCGGCAGCTGTTGAACATCTGCATTAGTGTGAAACGTTTTTACAACGACATCAGCAGGTGGATTTGTTGGTTGAAACCCTGAAAGACGAGCCGCAATTTTAGGGATTAGAGATTGGGGGCTAGTTGCATCTCAATTATGCATTGATAGCCGCTCATCTCCACTGACAAACCACAAGAAGATGTGAGTATCCAGCAGAATTTTCGTCTGCCCTCAAATATATTCAGAACTTCTTCCGGCAAGGGCGCATCAAAATCATCAGGTACCGTAAACTCTCCGGCACATAAACCGAAAGGTCGTAACTGCCTACCAGGTGTAATCAGTTTCAGTTCAGCAATTGGTCAGCTTGCACCTGAGTGAGCCGATATGAGTATCAAAACTGCCAGGAATTTGATTTTGCATGGGGATGCTCCTGAATTCTAAAATTGAATTGGGGTCTTGAAGAATGAATGTTAAAGGTGGGTAGAAGTTTTTAAGGAGTTTGATATGACCGAACGCCGAGTTGCAGAGATGACGCTTGAGACACTCAAAGAATTTGTGACTGAGATTGTTGATGAGCGACTAAAGCTTAGACAGCACTTGAAGCAAAATGGGCGCTCTGTGGAAGAAGCTTTAGCTGCAATGGATCGCATTCGTTGGGCACCGCCAACCGATGCACCTACAACGTTGGAACTGCTACGAGAGGATCGCGAACAGTAATGGCAGCTTATGTTGTGGATGCCAGTGTGGTGATTCAATATGCGATCGCTCAAGCTCAAACCGCAGAAGCCAGACGATTGGTGGCTCGGATGTATGGAGAAGATACTCTGCATATTCCTGAATTTTGTTTATTGGAATGTGCGAATGTCCTTTGGAAACA
The DNA here is from genome assembly GCA_041748755.1 of Chroococcidiopsidaceae cyanobacterium. GTDB lineage: Bacteria > Cyanobacteriota > Cyanobacteriia > Cyanobacteriales > Chroococcidiopsidaceae > JAHHHE01. The sequence goes on from JBGTCQ010000040.1 coordinate 25,450, forward strand.
GGTTTGGTTTCATGGATTACCTCAACATAAATGCAAAGCAAATCACTCAGGAATTATTACGTCTACCCTTTCAAGTCGAATTGGTTAGTCATCTTTTACCAGATGCCTTAGAAATTGGTTTAGCGTATCAGCTTGCAGTGTATGACTCGTTGTACATTGCCCTAGCGCAATACCTGGAGTTGCCATTGATTACGGTTGACGATCGCCAGTCTGTTGCTGCAACAGCAAGAGGTGTCGTGGTGAAGCCAGTGGGTGATTTTTCTGTTGATTAGTCCTTTGATTGCAACGTCAAAAACCGATAGGTTGAGTATCTTTAAGGAGCGACCGCTCAAATGGCGAATCTCCAGCTGACTGGAGGCGGTGTATTTGATGCAGTGATTGCTCAAGCGGCTTTGAAGGTTAGTGTTGCTCATCTCTTGTTGAATCCTAAAGATTGCACACGATTGGGTAACGAGATTGCAGTTCTAGTGCAAGTTCCTGAGTAAGCGCGATCACTCCCAGTTTTGCATCGGTGAACTTGATTGGCATCATCGGGCGATCGCCTATGGCTGCTGAGATGAGCCTCAAAACTGCTAGGAAAGGAAGCTTGTACTATGATCGGAGCACGAAGCTTCACTTTGGATTGCAACTCTATCATTACGTAGCGTCAAGATATGGACATTCAAACAAGTCTGCGCGATCGTCAGATTATTCACTCTGACGCAGAAATTATGAGTGGCGCTCTGGTTTTTGTAGGAACACGGGTACCCTTGCAAACTTTTTTTGATTATCTGGAAGGTGAAGCAGGTTTAATGGAGTTTCTAGAAGATTTTCCCCATCTAGAAACTCAGGTCTTGCAGGTTCTAGAAGTCATAGCAAAGGCGATGTTGGCTGAGGAGCGATCTTCCTGTGTTCATTCTGCTAGATGAAAATTTGTTGAGCAAAAAGCTGAAGAAACCGTTGGTAGATGCAGGGCACTCAGTGCGGAATATAGAAGACATGGGTTGGCGGGGGGTAAAGGATCGAGAACTTTTAAGGTTGGCAGAGGAATACTCTTTCAATGTGTTTGTTACTGCGGACAAGAATTTGCCATATCAGCAAAATTTGAGTGGAGTTAGATTAAGGGTTGTAGTTTTGGATGTGATGAGTACACGCCCAGATTATTTGATGCCTTTGATGATTCAGATGAGTAAGTTGTTGCTATTGCTAGAGTCTAGCTCTGTTACGTTCATGAATGATGCGGGAGAAGCGGTGCCCTTTAGCCTCGGTAGGGGTGAATAGTGTAGTAGCTTGATCGAGTGTGGAAGCGATTCGGTGCCTATCTAAGCCATGATCGCTCTCTCAATCGAGTTTTCCGAAGGAGGGCGATCGCTCCCAGTTTTGAATCGGTGAACTTGATTGGCATCATCGGGCGATCGTCAGTGAGTCAATAAGGGATGCGAGGTGAACATCAGAACTGCCAGGATAGGGTTCCTTGAACGGTGAAAGGATCACCTGGATCAACAAGTGTTCCAGATCCAGTAGCTTGATAATAATCCACATTGAAGAGATTACGGAAATTTAGGGCAGCGCGGAATTGCTCACGTTCATAGAAAATTGCTGCATCTGTACGGAAGTAACTGGGAACCTCGAAAGTATTCGCCAAATCTGCTGCTCTCTTTCCAACATAATAGAAGCCTAAACCCAATCCCAGTCCTTGCAAATCACCTTGTTGGATTCTGTAGGTTGTCCACAGGTTGAATGAGTGTTCGGGAGCAGAAAGTAATCGATTGCCCACTGGAATCGTATTATCTTTCGTAACTTTGGCATCGTTGTAGGCATAGCCTGCAATAATATTCCATCCTGGTAAAATTTCGCCACTGATATCTAACTCAATCCCCTGACTTTTTTGTTCTCCAGTTTGAACCGAAAAGTTACGATTATCAGGATCGGCTGTCGTCACATTGGAGCGGGTCAAGTCATAGAAGGCGAGGGTAGTAGAAATATTATTGGTCAAGTCAGCTTTGATATCGATTTCATACTGCGTTCCGCGCTCTGGTTGGAATGCTTCTCCGCTAGCGGATATACCGATTGTAGGAGCAAAAGATCGAGCAAAACTGGCATACAAAGAAATGGGCTGGATAGGTTGATAAACAATCCCCACCCGTGGGCTAAATGCAGTGTATGATTGGCTAGTTTCCTCATTGGCAAGTTTATCCGTTTTGCGCTCCTCAAATATATCCACTCGTCCGCCTAGCAAAAGCTTCAAGTTCTCTGCGAGGGTAATTTGATTTTGGAGGTAGATACCAAGCGTATCTCTAGTTGTAAAATTATCTAAGCTAAGAATACCAGTGGGGACAACGGTTTGGTCATAAACTGGGTTAAAAATGTCTACGTTCCCAGCAGGAATGCCAAATTCAAAGCTTAGATCAGTTATATTTCGACTCAAACTAAAGCCAAATAGAAGTTGATGATTGATTGAACCAGTACTGAATTTACCAAGTAAGTTGGTATCAAGATAGTAGAAATCGTAAAATTGACTGCCAATTGTAGCGCTTCGATTCAGCGTGCGATTATCAGCCTCTAGACTAGTGACATTAAAATCAGGTGTCACCTCGATCGTCGTCATCGTAAAACACATAGCGGAAGGCATTACGAAGCTTCCAGTTTTCATTAAATCGATGCTCTAAGCTATACCCAACTCTGCCATTGATAGTTAGGTTGTCTGTTCCTGGTCCTGTTGAGTTAAAACTACGGCGTACTCTTCCATTAGGGTTCGGCAGCACAGAACCCACTGCTGGCAATCCGTCAGGTTGCTGTCCATTTCTTTCCAAAATGTTGACATCACCCTCTACAACTAGGTCAGTATTTTGACCCAGGCTAAAGCTCAGATCGGGAGCAATGGAAAGTTTTCTAGCTTCGTTAAAGTCAACAAAACTCTCAGTACTCCGATAACCAGCATTGAAGCGGTAGAGAGCCGTTTTAGAATCATTTAACGGTCCAGAGAGATCGATTGTCCCCTGATAGTCATCAAAACTACCAATAGTCGCGCTGATTTCGTAAAACGGATCGGGCAGTGGCTGTTTAGTAATAAAGTTGACAGTACCGCCAATACCACTGAATCCAGTTTCTCCATACAAAACGGAGGCAGGTCCCTTTAACACTTCTAACCGTTCTACATTGACAAAGCTACCATCTGAAGAAATTTGTGGATCGGGAAGTCCGTTTACGAGAGAATTAGAATATACCTCGAAGCCTCGAATAGTAAAATAGTCTCTACTTCCAGCTATGTTAGAAATTGAGGTTACACCGCTGACGTTTTCCAATCCGTCTGTGATGCTTCTGGCTTGACGGTCTTGCAGCACCTGTCGCGGCACAACCTGAATCGACTGGGGAATATCCCGCAATGGCGTATCTGTCCTCGTTCCGACACTGGTATCGGGGACACGATCACCTTCCTCCTGCTCTCCCGTCACCACTATTTTGATCGCCTCTTCCTGCTCCCCCGTCATCGTCCCAGGAGTCACTGCAAACACTAATCCCTGAGCCTCACTCCTGATCTCAGCCACAGGCGGCGCATCCGTCCCCGTAATCGCCACCCGCACCCGATCGCCTGGTAAACCCGTCACCTCGACTCGTGCAATTCCCGCGATCGGCTCCACCTGCTCAAAGTTCTCGGCAATTGTGGCATTTGAGATATTGGCAATCAGGGCATTGTCTACCGGATTTAGCGTTGGCACATCTAGCTGCCCCTCAGCCGTTTCCAAGATAATTTGTAAACCCTGGGCAGTGGGACTGAGTTTAACGGCAGTGACTTGGACAGTGGCGGCTTCCATCTGCGCTACCCAGTCTTGGACTGTTTTGGCAGACAGGGGAAGGTCGTTCACAGGGGGCAGATCCGCCCACGCTGCTGGCATTCCCAACACCGAAAATAAACTTGCAAAAATTAGCAATTTTTCTAGAAACGGCACCGAACGCTGCCACTTGTTTATCATCACCACTCATACTGCACACTAATAAAACTAATTCTCAAGTAGTGTAAAGGGAAGGTGAACGGTATACGCGATCGCAACTCTGCCCAAACGGAATTTCTACTCTGCTCAAACGGAATTTTTTACCTATGACATAATCAGCCTATAGTCAGCTCTGTGACAATATGACCGCTAAAGAACAACTTATTAAAGAGATTGCCCAGGCTCCAGACGCTTTGATTGAAGAAGTTTTAGATTTTCTCTGTTTCGTGAAGACTAGGCGCTTTCAGTCGGCGATCGCAGACTCCCATCTCAACAAAGAGATCGATTACGAAAAAATTTCTCGTGCTAGGGGTTTGCTTGGCGATCGCCAAGCAAATTTTCTCATCTATGCCAGTCAAATTCGGCAAGAATGGGAATGAAATACCTTTATGACACAAATATTTTTATCTACTACCTCGCCTCAGACGATACCGTCACAAAACTCTTTTCAAAGGTCTTTCTCCAAGATAATGAAGTTATCATTTCCAGCATTGTCCGGATTGAATTGTTGGCTTACCCTGAGTTGACGGAAGCTGAAACACTAGCTATCAGAGATTTACTCTCACAGTTTGAATCGATTTTCATCACGACGGAAGTAGAAGAACTCGCCATTTCTTTGCGAAGGAGACGAAGAATTAAACTTCCAGATGCAATTTTGGCGGCAACAGCAATTTGGACAAAGGCTTGTTTGGTGACTAGAAATTCGGGAGATTTTAAGGACATAGACGAGTTGCAAGTTTACAATCTTTGGAACTAACGCCAAACTGCTTGCGAAACGCCCGCCCAAACGCACTGACATCTTCTGCCGCCGCCGCTAGCCCCAACAGTTCCAGCGATTTGCCCTCCAAAAACATCCGCTTCGGCAGTCCCTGAAATCCACACCGCAGCATCTGCCGCGCCACCAACTGCATAGCCGGAGTTGCTGTCCCAAATTGGCGATAGCACCGTTGCTCTACCGAGCGCACCCACGGCTGGAGGGCAGTAGGCAATTCGCCTTCTGAGTCACCAATAAATGATCGCAACACATCAACTCGCATCAACACCAGAACTTCCAAAAACGGCTACTGATCAGAGGATTTCAGTGCCATTCGGGGTAACAGCCCACTGCCAGACAAGCCATATTGCCCTGCGCCAATCAAATTGCCGCCTAACTCATGGAAACCTGTCAGATGCAGGTGCAGTTCCAGCCAGTCTACCTCACCTTCTGGGTGAGCCGTCAGGAAGCGATCATGTTGTTGAAGATTGCCCAGGACTACTTCGAGTCCGTCTCGTAGTTGAATGGTGCGCCAGAACCCTTTACCCAGCACAGATGGAAAGTTGCCCATAAAATCCTGCACATCCTGCGGATCAGGATGGCGTGAAGGCTCCACCGTACTCATTTCAGCGAACAATTCATCGTAGGCGGGCTGAGAAATGGAGATTGTCATAGCGGTGTGTCAATTTAAGCAAGCACTTAATAGAAAAATATCTTATTAAAGCCTAATTGTGAGTAGCGATCGCATCCAACCACTGACTTTCTAACAATCCTGGCAATTTCAAAGATGGAGCAACAGATGCGATCGCACCTCACCGATAATAGGCACAACTTAATTATTAGATGGAAATTTTCTGTACAGTAATTCAATGCAAAGGAATAGCCAGATTTCTGTATGTCCTCTCAGGCAATAATATTTGAAAAAGCTGCTTGACCAGGGACGCGATGCAACCTCGGTTAAGCATTACTTGTATCAACTCCTAATTCCTACCCAGTTACTAATTAAGCGATGCTACCCCTTTTTCTGGCTTCTTTATAAGATGTCCCAACATTTCTCAAACCCGCTTTAATCATTTGCTGTTCAAGCAAGGCAAAGAAACTAGCGCGATCGCCTCCACGCACAACTGCCTGATTGTGAGCCTCAGCCAGGGCAACTGGATACCCGTATCCCTTTTGCACTTGAGCCAACATCAAACCCAAAGATTGCTCTAGCAGCGTCGAATTTTCAGCTACCCAAGCTGGTACTTCAATCCGAGCAATTTCTGTGCCGACGTGAACATAGCAGAAGTAGATAGTGTGAGGACCATATAAATCGAGAATGCGGGCGGAACTCCGCCATAAAGCACTGCGTTGTCCTGGTTGTAGTTCGATTGTCCATACGGCTGTATCCCGCAGTGGTTCCAACACCTGACAGGCCATTTTTTCTAGCTGATTAGGACAATAGGTCATACAGTCCGGGACTTCATGCGGACAGGCTTGCAGACGCAAAAAGTTGAGGGCTTCGCCACTGCGGGAAGCACTAAGATAGCCCATTAGTGGAATGCCAAAGTCCTGTAGCTGGCTCCATGCGTCGAGAATCGGAGGTAGAAGGCGATCGCGTGCCTCAATGGGCAGCTGTTCTAGGAACCAGTAAATTAACGAACCATCTACCATCGCCAATGATGGTAAAGACATCGGCGCAGCACAAGCTAGTTCTGCTAATACTGTGGCTTCTGAAGTGGTGCGGCAATATCCCATCCATTCCTCAGTCCGAATTCCCCACTGACGAGAGATGTATAAGTCTTCCGGGCGATAGAACACTTCTGGCAAGCTATCTAGTAGCGGTTGTCGATTTTGTCCGTAGTGCAACATTACCCGACCAACATTAAGCAGATAGCAGTAGGCAATTTCGTGATGATTAGGAGCAATTTGGGAACCGTCAGTGGCAATGACAGTATGAACAGCTGGCGGGACTGGCAAATTAATACAGGTATTTAATGGTTCGACTGGGGAAGCGGCGGCAAACAATATGCGATCGCGCCATTTCTGTTGTCGCTGCACCAACTCTGCCTGTTGTGCATAAGCTCCCGTCAGTAATTCTTGAGCCAATTCCAACCGCTGGCGACTAGCAGCAGCCTCCAATGTCAGGTGTTGGCTAATGCCCTGCATTGCCTTTGCTAATTTCGTTAAATCGAGCATAGTTAGCTATCAGCTTATTAGCTTTCAGCTTATATTTATTTGTTTGTTAGTAAAAGCACGTTTATCTTTAAACTAATTGCCCTAGTGCTGCCAGCGGTATCATTTGCTTAAACATCTGTTCAGATGCTAGAGATATCTCACAAAATTAGCCACTGTGTATTAAGAATAGTTTATCATTGCGTCTTTGTCTTTACCCATTTCACAGCGCACTGCGGCAGCAGCAATAACTGCAAGACAGAGGGGTTTGAGTTCAGATAGATGATGTAGCTAGTGTACCTGTACTTGCGTCCCGAAGTGTTGGTGGTTTAGCCAATACAGCTTGTTGTATTCAGTCATTACTTCGGATATAGTTATGAACTCATTGCAGTTAGACACCTCAGTAATTTCGTTGTATAAACGATAGTAGCACTCGTCGCCGTAGGCTACTTCCATTGTCCAGTCACCTACGCTAAAGCTATAGACTACCACACCGACCTCCTCATCGTAATCGTAGTAATCAAATTCGTTATTGGCGAGGAACTGTTCAAGAGCAGCTACTTGAGCAGGTGTCATCTTTAGTTAAGCCTTATTAGGTAACAGCACGACTCTGTGAAGCTTTAATATTGTACGTAACTTAAACTTTATCTTACTATTCTTACCTTCTATTGTATTAATTTTTACTTAACTTAAACACTATCCCAAAACTATTTTCTAGCTTGTGACATAGGCATTCTGCCTGTACCAGCAGGCAGGATACATACTACCCATATTTTTGAAATAGATTCTTAATACAATAGATTGTTCTCTATAAATAACAATGGCTGAGAGCAGTCTTTTACGTGTTCTTTAAATAACAAGTGCTTTTTTGAAGTTATTGTAAAATTTTAGTGAAGCAAAGTATTTGTGAATTAAGTTAGTGTAAAATATGTAGCAAAATTGTTCCAAATTGCAGGGGTGTTAGGCTAAAGAAAGCCGATTGCACATTGTCAAAGCTAAATACTGACTGCTACTTAAGACCAAGCGGGGAAATCTTGAGCAAACTGGGAGAGTGATAGTAGATGAATTCGCGGGTCACAGCGGACAGATTCTCGCTCAGATGCAGTGTTATAACCCCAATCTGCTAAGTAGAGCTTCACAGCGTCAAGGTCTCGTTGTTGTTGCATCAATTGCAATGTTTTGAGCCGATCTTCTATAAACCACAGGCTAGGTGGCACATCTGTTCCTGTCATCAATTCTCGGATAATTTGATGCTTCGGACGTTTTGATTTGCCAATAATCCCCTGACTAGGCATCTGGATGCCCTGTTGTTGCAACAACTGGTTTACGAATCGACCTTCTTTGGTAGTTACAATCACTAGCTGGACTGGACTAATAACAAGTGATTGTAATCTTTCCACTACACCAGGGTAGAACTGATGCAGACTTAGCCAATTGGCTAAATCAGTTGCAATCCACTCATCCCGGATTTGATCTAGTCTCCTGCCAATGTCTGCCGCTACAAGACCTGTTTCTTCTAACAGATCTTGGGCAATAGTAGGCCATTCCTGCAAAATTTTCTCTTCTGAAATCCCTAACAATAACGCTCTGGTTAAAACTGGCATTTCCCACCCAGTTTCAATTACAGGTCGCAGCTTATAAAACTTGATAGCTAAATCATCTGGTGGAATTTGACTAGCAGGTGACCAAATTTGACAGTATGTGCGCCAAGCGGTCTGAAAATATTCAATTAGCCCATCGCAGATAACACCATCAAAGTCGAGGGCTAAAATTGTCGGAATACTTGCCATTATAGAGATTGCTAATTTCAAACAATTAAGGGCAGCACGTCTATGTACTGCCCTAATTATACTGGGGCGCTAGGATTCGAACCTAGGAATGCCGGGACCAAAACCCGGTGCCTTACCACTTGGCGACGCCCCAACGATGCACATAGATTATATTAACAGTCACTGACACCATAATGTCAAGGAAGTAAGAGTGAGAAGCAAAAAATAGTTATGAGTTCTAAATTTTGAATTATTGAGTTGATTACTTTTAGCTGCATCACTTTTCAATTTAAAACTCATTTTCAAAACTATTTTCTACCTCTTCTGTTTAGTTATGCCGGATAAATTCGGATGCGACGATTTGGTTCATCGCCAAAACTATTTGACTTTAGCCGGTAGTGTTCAACCAGTTCGTGCTGCATTTTCCGCACTTTCGCAGAGCGAGGTAGCAACTCTACTGGCTGTCCTTTGGGAATCACAATCTGCTCCACAGCAAGTCTAGCTTCTTCCAAAGCATCAATCTCATCTTCACTGCCACTTTGGGCAAACAGACTGAGTTCGCGCTCATCGGTTGAGTCAGGTTCGTCCATATTCAATAACCGTCGTAAGGCACGGGTAATCTGAGGAATGGTACTAGCTTTAATCATGTGGATCGGAACCTGACGCACTTTAGCAATGTGCCGTAACTTGGAGTTATTTTTTATGTGCGATCGCCATGCCAAAACTGCATCTGCACTATCAATATCTTTCGTCAGCACTACAGGCAAGTTCAGCACTTGAATTACTTGGTCTAATTGGTTGCGACTGACACCATAGGGGTAAATATGCAGCGGCAAATCTTCGCCATTTGGTCCTGGTCGTTGAGTAAAGTAACCAAAGTAATCGCTCTGCTCCAGGGATTCATTCAGCAATCGCTCAAATTCCCGTTCCCCTGAAAGCTCTCTTTCTGCTTGAGGCAATGGTAGCATCTGGCCATCTGCACGCCATCCATTTGACTGTCCAGAATCAAGGTGAGAAGATCGAGGCATTATTTCTCCCCCTCTTACCTCTGGCCCCATAGTTGTTAGAGTTGGTGATTCACGGGTAATTGTCACACCTTTCTCATTAACGGTTCTTACTTGCGGGCTAGGTTGGCGTCCCCGTAAAAGACTGTCTACTGTCTCAGCTACGCTTTCATGTACCACCCAGCGCTGCCGTTCCAACATCTCTACCGCAATCTC